>OMYM01000307.1 GCA_900315225.1 uncultured Erysipelotrichaceae bacterium
ATGGCAAATAACAAAAGAACAAATGCTATCATGTTTGCAGTCGCAAACAACAGTGCATTGCATGACACTTTGGTTGAAATTCATCGCGAGGCACAGAAAAATGGACTCTCAATGAACGACTATGCGGACAAGTTCTTGGAAGCATTGACAAAAGAAGGCATTGAAGCAACAAAGGAAGACATCGTTGAATATCTGAGCATTGGCGAAGAAGTCGACCTTTCCGATGATGAACTTGACAATGTCGCAGGCGGCGGTTGTTTCTTTGACAGCGAAGGAAGAGTCGATTCGAACGGTTGCTGGAGTTGCGAAAAGTATTGCGGATAAATGAAGCATTCGATGTTTAACCACGCAGTCGCCATGGAAAATGGCGGCTGTGTTTTGTATAACTTTTTAACGGGAAAAAGTGCTACATTAAATATACTGAGCAGGGATTACTACGATCACTTTGAGGTATATGGAGAATCACACCCGATTGTCAAGAAACTGATAGAAAGAGGATTTCTTGTCGAAACAGACGAATTAGAAACATTGCGCCAACATGTCATGGCGCAATGCAATGATGGAAAAGAGATGGTTCTCACGATCTGTCCAACCCTTCGTTGTAACTTTGGCTGTCCATATTGTTTCGAGACACCCCGAAACGGAAAGATGATAAAGGAAACACAAGATGAAGTCGTTATGTTTGTACAACGCATGGTTTCCTATTATCATACGGAAACCCTGAAGGTTGTCTGGTTTGGTGGCGAACCTCTTCTTGAATGCGAAATTATACGTTCTCTGTCAAAACGATTCATCGATACTTGTGAAAAAACAGGCGTTAAATACAAGGCGGCGATGATTACAAATGGATATTTCCTAACCCCTGACAAAGCATCCATGTTTGAAGAATGCAACATTCGCCATGTCCAGATCACTATGGATGGACCTATTTCCTCCATCCATGACAAGACACGCCACCTAATTGGTGGCGGCGGGACGTTTGATCGAATCCTAGATAACATCAAGAACTTTAAAGGCCGTAGCAACATCCTCGTAAGATGCAATGTTCATCGCGAGAATGCTGAATACTACCAACAGCTAGAGAAAATGTTAATGGACATCAGCCAAGAGACAGGACAGAAAATCACTGTCGTTGCAGGGCATATGATTGGGAACAATGCATATGAAGACAAAAGCTTCTCTATTCCCGAATACGTTGATTTTTACAAAGATACACACGAAGGAATCAAACGCATTCAATACAAAGGACCATTCTGTGGCTATCCCATGGCCATGGACTTTGTCATTGATGAACAGGGATATTTATCCAAATGTCTGGAATCGGTCAATCATTCCCAAGAGATTGTTGGACATGTAAGATGTTTTGAACCATCTTCTTCTCGTATGTCTTATGCGGATGAATGGCAGGCTGTCCTTGCGTCCGCATGGCCACAGGAAGATGAAGAATGCATGCAATGCAAACTGTTGCCTGTTTGCTTGGGAGGATGCCCAAGAAGACGACGCATGGGCGAGAAACAGTGTTCCGGGTATAAATACGTGCTAGACGACTATGTACTTGCGGCAGCGAAAAGGAAATCAAGACATGGAAATGAATGACATAACAAGCTTATTCACCTATCGTCCAAATCGAGAAGCAGTAAGAAAACGCATGATTTCTGAAGCCAAGGAAATCTATGCGAAAGGATTGACAAAAGAAAGACACCAACCGATATTTCAAGATCTTAAGGGACAACTGGGTAAATTCTATCTATACCCGACATTCAATTGTCCACTTCATTGCCCATATTGCTTCGCGGAAGGGGGAGAACGCAAAACAAAGGAACTATCCGTAAAGGAATTCCTTCGCATCACCCAGGAAGCCATTGCTGAGGGGTTCAAGACGATTGTTATATCGGGTGGTGAACCCCTGGTCTACCATGACTTTGAAAACTACCTGGATGGTCTTTTGGAGATAGATCGGAAAAGATGTTGGTTTGTCTTGCGCTCTTCACTGGCATTTCCCATACCAGATGAAAGATTGCAAAAACTATGTGTGGCATTCGATGAAATCACCGCAAGCATCGATGGAGACGAAGAAACACACGATGCAATCCGAGGCAAAGGATCATTCCGATATGTCATGGACAACACCCTGCGTATTCTATCCCTTGGCGGAAATATCTCCATTAGTGCCGTCATGGACAAAGAAGCCGCAGAAGGCAATCCTGGTCAATTCCTAAAAACCTTTAGCAAGGATCATCATATCCGCAAACTTGTCTTGCAAAGCCCAATGCCCTTGGGAAGAGCTATCGACACGAAGGTACCCTACTATGAATGGCGCTCAGGCAAAGAACGCCTTGATCGTGTACAGATGAAATACTCTTGTGGGCTAGGACACAACCTATACATGGAACCAGATGGAAAAACATACCCATGCTATGCATGGTGTGGAAAAGAACACCTGTTAGCAGATCTATCAAAGGAATCCCTGCATGATGTCCTGGCGCAAGGGAATTTGTTGGCGATCTTGAATACTGGGGTAGACACAAATGAGAAATGCTCCAGTTGCGAAGTGAGATATTTCTGTGGCGGCATGTGCAAGATTTGGGTCAAAGACAAATCCGACATTAACAACGGTGATTTCGATTGTGAAGAACAAAAGAAACTGATTCTTGCTAAACTTAGAAGATACGGCATCATCGATACAGTGGAGAATGACGATGTTCTATAGGATACACGACACAGTCGCATTACGTTCCTGGCAAGGCACCCCCATGGCATACTACAAACAAACAGACCCATATGCCCATAGACTATCACCAGAAGAATTCAATGCCATGGTATTATGCGATGGCGAACATGACTTGTTAACAATCCCCGAATCTCTCTTGTCGCATGGTCTCATCGAGCCATGCGACAAAGGCAACCATCCATCAGAGTGGTCAAAACTCCATCGCTATGACAACCGATACTTCCCCAAAATGAACCTGATGATCACCGGCAAATGCAACTACAATTGTTTACATTGCTTTAACGCTGCCGACAATGCCCCACTCATGTCCGAATGGTCATTCACCAACATATGCGACTTACTTGAACAAGCCGATGCATGTGGCATTCACGCATTTACAATCACTGGTGGGGAACCCATGATACACCCAAGATTCCTGGACATCCTGAAAGAGATTACCCGTCATGGCATGTTTGTTGAAGAACTAAACACCAATGGATATTTCATCACCCAGGAAATACTGGATCAAATGAAAGCCATAGGCAGCCATCCCGTGATGAAAATCTCATTCGATGGGATCGGTTGCCATGATTGGATGCGTGCAAGAAAAGGATCAGAAGAAAGAACACTATCAGCCATACGTCTTTGTGTACAAAACGGATTCGAGGTGAAAATCCAGACACAAGTCAACCAAAAGACAATAGATTCCCTGTTGCCCACATTGACGATGCTAGAAAAGGAGAACGTAAGTTCCGTGCGGCTCATTCGCACAACCGAAGTAGACCGATGGATCAATAACGCCAAAGACGCTACGATTTCATTATTGGACTACTATGAAAAAATGCTTTCGCTTGTTTCCAAGTACAAGCAAGGCAACCACCGAATGAGTCTAACTATTTGGCAGTTTCTAAGCATCTACCCTAGCACCAAAGCATACGAGATGGTACCGATTACATGCGCAAAAGGCAAATACAGAAAAAAAGCCCCTGTATGCAAAGGAAACCGTGGCATGATCGGTATCACCTCCGAAGGAGAGGTTGTTCCCTGCCTACAAATGAGTGGATACTACAAGGAACATGGAATATCCCTGGGAAATGTACATGACACAAGCCTCAAAGAACTATTGACAGACAGTCGTTATGTAGAAACCATATGCTACACAGTAGAAGATCTCAAGAAAGCCAACAACAAATGCGCCTCTTGTGCATACTATGAATATTGTTGCGGAGGATGCCGTGCCCTTGGCCTTTTGTTATCTGGCGATCAGATGGATATGAATGGCTCAGATATATCCAAATGCCAATTCTTTGAACACGGTTGGGTAGAAAGGATCAGAAAGACATTCGCTGATTGGCGGTGGTTAAATCCAATCCCAAAAGAAAACAAAACAGACTATTGACAGTTTTTGCTATAAGGCATATAATGCAGCTAATATATCAAAAGGATATCTGTTAATGGGAGAAATGGTCAATACATGATAGAAGAAACGAATAGAAAAATAGAAGACACAAGGCAGAACTACCAAGCCACTATGGAGGCAGCACTCAAGTCAAGGTATTCCGACCAATCAAAATCCATTGAGATTTTTTCGGAAGACCCCCTTGGAGTGGAACCGCCGATCCTAGATCTGTTAGTTTTAAAGAAGAATCCTGAGTTGAAGCTGACCGATGACATCGGAAACTTCTTCAAAGAGTACAACATAATCGAGAATAAGGGTGTTAACGATGATATCAACATCAACGATGTGTTCAAGACGCAGGCGTATGCATGGTTTTATATGTCGGCTGGCAGACTGGTCGACGAAATTCCTTGGGAAAAAGTGACAATCACAGCCATCCAGTTTCATTTTCCGATGGCAGCGTTCGCGAGGCTGAAACAAATGAACTGCAAGATTGAGGAATTGGTGCCGAATGCCGTATGGGAAGTGTCTGGCCCGCCAATCGCCTTTCCGTTCAGGGTGATTAATGCTTCTAACCTTGGCGATGACTGGGCTGCATTGAAGGCTGTTGCGCCAGGGGCGACCAAGGAGACACTGCTGAAGGTGCAACAGGAGTTATGAGCGATGAAGCCATCAATGCGGTAAAAACTCTCTTTGGGGAAGAACTTGAGGAGATGAAAAAGAATGATGAAGCCGAGAAAAAGCGTCTGACAGAGGCAAACAACCAACTGACAGAAGCAAACAACCAATTGACAGAGGAAAAAAATCAAATGGCTGAAAAAATGAAAACACAAGAAGAAGGAATGGTTCTGTTTCTTTTGAGAAACAATTCCTTGATGGAGGATATCGCAGGCTTGGTGGGGGGCCACTTGAGAAAGTATTTACCTTTGCCATTGAAAAAGGATTCAAGGTGGAAGTCCATTAATATTTCATGTATGAGTGTCGGGAACAACCTGGCACTTTTTATTATTGCGAAACTGTATTTCTGGCAAGCTCAATAACATGAATGATACCATCATGTTCAAAGGTCTATACTTGGGGGCGATTTTATGGAATTTCTCAATACCTGTCTGTAGATATGTGCGGAACGATTGTAAATGCTGTTGCGGGGATGTCGAGTCCTTGTTCTCTTGTGATATGATGGATATGAGTGGCTCTGACATATCCAAATGCGCATTCATTGAAACCAGATGGGTGGAAAGGACCAGAAAGACATTTAATGTTTGACGGTAGTTAAAGCCAATCCTGGAAGAATGGAAAATAAACTATTGATAGTTCTTGTGCAATCATCTATAATATAGATGATGCACTAAACGAGTGCATGATAAACGAGAACGGAAAGGAATGGACAAAGAGATGAATGATACGAGAATTACGAACGATGAAGCCGAGAAAAAGCGTCTGACAGAAGAAAAGAACCAACTGATAGAGGAAATGAATCGATTGATAGAGGAAAAGAACCAACTGATAATGGAAATGAATCGATTGATAGAGGAAAAAGACCAATTGGCTGAAAAGATGAAAGCACAAGAAGAGAGAATTGTCTTTTACCTTTTGCGAAACAATGCCCCGATAAAGGATATCGTTGGCTTGGTGGAATGGTCATTTGAGAAAATTATTGCTTTTGCTATTAAAAAAAGATTCAAGGTGGAAGTTCATTAGAATTTCTTACATGAGTGTCAGGAACAACCTGGCGCTTTTTTTATTTGTTGAGAGCTATCATGGTTATGTCTTAAAAAAGAAAGGGGGACTATGATGTAGCTATGGGAATTAACAATGGTTTTTATATTCAACCAAGCGTGGTACATAGGCAGGGGTACTACGGAAAAACACATGGTATCAACCATCATTCAGATGAAATCGTGTTATCGGTTGACTTGGACTATAAGAAAGTACTCTTTAGAACACTGATCAAAGACATTCACTTCCAAGTGAGGCGTGGTGAAATGGTAGGTATCTATGCTACGGCGGGGACGGGAAAATCGGTATTGCGAAATTGTATTTCTGGCAAGTCTGAAAATATGAAAGGTACCATCATGTTCAAGGGTTTGGATCTGTATAAGAATCTGAACTCATTGAGGCATTTGATTGGAGAAGTAATTGCTGATAATATCCTTCGCGATAACTGGACGGTCAAGGATGAATTCATGAACGCCGCAAATCTGTATGCCATATGTGTTGATCGAAAAGAACGGATAGAACTTATCAATAAAACAATCAAACTATTGAAGCTTGAAAGTGTAGCGAATAGGCAGATATTCAAACTGAGCAGTGGTGAGAAGAAACGCGCCAACATTGGTACGGAATTGATAGCGTATAGGGAACTGTTGATTTTTGATGAACCAGAGGCAGGTTTAGACGAAAAGACAAAACAAGTCGTGTTTGATGCCTTTAAGGATGTTGTCAAAGAAGGAAAGTCACTGATCATTATCTCCCATGATCTCGCTAGGATTGGCAACTATGACCACATCCTTGTACTACAAAAGAAAGATGGCGTGGGAACACAGAAATTCTTTGGAACACCTTCTGAATTGAGCTACAGGTATGGCGTAAGCCTTGAAGGGTGTTCCAAAGAATTACAGGATGTTATTTATGGTGAAAGAGAGGATTAGGAAAATGAGAAGAAAAGGAGGCTTGTTAAAGGAATCATTCACATGCATGATTTGCGATGGTAAATCACTGATTCTACAACTGATATTACCTGTGCTCATGATGGGAATCACATACTACATGACGGGAAAAGACATGTACTTTGATTATTACCATACGCGATCAGCGGGATTTATCTTGGTATGCGCTGTCATATGGGGTGGCTTATTCAATTCGATTACACTGGTTGTAAAAGAACGCCAGAACGTAAAGATGAAGCTCTCCAAAGGAATTTCACCAATGGATTTTGTCTGGTCAAGGACGATACCACAAATGATCCTATGTGCCATACAGTCAGCCATTATCACATCAAGCATCTATGTCGTTTCTACGAACTACAACAATCCTGTTCCAGAAACAGGATTGTTGTTGGACAATGTATATGTGGAATACGGCATTACCTTCTGGCTATTGAGTATTTCGGCGGATATGCTGGGATTGTTTGTGTCATGCCTTGCAAAGAAAACAACGGTAGCGATTGCGACAGCACCATATATTCTGCTTGCCCAATTAGTGTTTTCGGGCATGGTTCTTGACTTGAAAGATTGGAGTGAGACAGTATCCAAATTTATGCTCAGCAGGTGGGGAATCGCTGCCTTTGGCACCACCAGTAATCTTAATGCCCTTAGCCATGGCGA
>OMYM01000379.1 GCA_900315225.1 uncultured Erysipelotrichaceae bacterium
GACCAAGTCGGCAACGTCTACTACTATGATCTAGAAACAGGTGCCATGTACAAAGGATGGCATACCATCAATGGCAAGTTGTATCACTTTGACGAACAAACTGGCGCACTCGTGTAATTAACATCTTCAGTTCCCGCATGAAGCGGGAACTTTTTTCCAATATTTGATTTGTTTTGTAGTACAATACTGCACAGGAGGAAATCGAATGAGAAAACTACGTATTACCTACAACGCACCCGTAACCCTTGGCTTTGTCTTGTTGTGTTTTGTGACCATGGTCTTAAACATTGTTACCAAAGGCTACAGCAACTCGTTGTTATTCATGACATACCACTCTCCCTTGACCGATCCCTTTACCTATATCCGCTTCTTCACCCATGTGCTTGGACATGCCGGATGGTCACACTATATTGGAAACATGTCATACTTCTTGTTAATATGCCCAATGCTGGAAGAAAAACACGGATCAAAGAAGATGATCACCGTCATACTGATCACCGCCCTGGTGACATCCGTGCTAAACTACATCCTGTTCCCCAATATCGCACTATGTGGAGCATCGGGCGTTGTTTTCGCCTTAATCCTCATGTCATCCTTCACCAACATCCGACAAGGCGAAATCCCCTTGACATTCATTCTTGTGGCTATTCTCTTCCTTGGCAAAGAAGTATACGAAGGAGTGTTCACCGTTGACCAAATCTCCAATCTTTCCCATATCGCAGGAGGACTTGTAGGCGCATATATTGGCTTCTACTCACCAAAAAGGAAGTAAAGCAAATGACACTACAACATTATATACCATACAGACATAGAAAAAGGAATCAATTCAGCAACGTTACCTCTTCGACCCAGATACAGGCACCATGGTAAAAAGATTCCACTTTATCGATGAAAAACTGTATCACTCTGATGAAACAACAGGTGTATTGACATAGGAAGATCATTGGATCTTCTTTTTTGCAGAAACGGTTGACAACCATATACGAAAATGATATCATTCATAGCGACAAGGAGAATCATGTCATGAAAAAGAGATTTGTTGAATATGCTTTGTTTCTGGCCTTAGTCGGCTGCACAGCGAATCCTTCCATGGAGAAAATGTCTGGATTAAAAATCGATGACTTAAGTGTTAAAAGCCAGAATATGTTAACATTTCCTTGCACTGCACCGTATGAAAACGGCTTTTTCTATGTTTCCGAGAATTATTCCGCCTTGGAATTCGCTGAAAACTGTGAGAAAAAAGTACATGTAGCAGAGATGACAATCAATGATGATCTGCCATCCAGTGAAAAAAATCATTTTGAAAGATATACGGATCTTATGACACCATCAAAGTTTTACGTTAACAATCAGAGAATATGGTTTGTATCGATGTATCAAAGCATTGATGGGCAATCATCCTTTAAGCTGCATTCCATGGCGATCAATGGGGAAGACAGGAAAGTGGAAATGGACTTTCCATACCAGCCGATCCAGTTCATCGTCCATAGAAACACGATTATCTGCGTAGAGTATGGGGCAGAGTCAACATCTATACTTCATGTATATGACAATCACTTGAAAGAAATACATACGACCACGGAGAACGGACCTATTTCCAGCTTGTTCGCAGATGGAAACGAGGTATACTATATCATGCAGGATAACAATGACTATCGGTATCGCATACGCCGATATTCACTGGATTCAAAGGAATGCAATTTGGTCAAGGAACTTGAAGTTGGTGGCCTTGGCTTTGAAAGCAATGGAAGACTTGCGTATTACACTCTTTCACAACAATTCCTCATGGACACGGATCCAATGGACATAACAGTCACTTCAGTGATTGAAAATATGACCGACAACAAAATTCTGTTTTCCGTCACCGATGAATTCATCGGCCATTTTGACGATGAATTCATCTATACATCCACAATCAAGGAAAAACATGTAGAATACAAGATCTATGACTGGAATGGGGATTTGAAACAAACGATTGTCCCCTCCGCATCCATCTCAGATGATTATGTCTGTCACGACAGCTGGGTCAACCAGGATTTTTCCCAGATTGTCAATGTGATAAACGGAAATATCATTGCGTATTCCACTACGCCATACGCCTATGTCTCTTGCGAAGTGGAAAGCGGGAAATGCAAGGTCTTGCAATGATGGAAAATCGTTTGGAACTATCCAATGTCTTAAAACGGTATGGAAAGATCATCGCATTGGATCATGTCAACCTGGCATTGGAGCCGGGTGTCTATGGTCTGCTTGGGCAAAACGGCGCAGGAAAGTCTACCATGATTCATTTGTTGGCGGGGATCCTGGTTCCCGATGAAGGAAGCATTCTCTGGAATGACAAGCCGATTGCCAGGCTAGGTGAATCATATCGGCGTATCTTAGGCTATATGCCGCAGTCTTCCAATGTGGACATTGACATTACTGTGACTGGCTTTTTGCACTATATGGCAGCGCTAAAGAAAATCAAGAAGCCGGATTCTGCCATTGAAAGCCTGATTGGCTATCTTCATC
This sequence comes from uncultured Erysipelotrichaceae bacterium, assembly GCA_900315225.1. Lineage (GTDB taxonomy): Bacteria > Bacillota_I > Bacilli_A > Erysipelotrichales > Erysipelotrichaceae > Bulleidia. The sequence continues at coordinate 2,512 of OMYM01000379.1, forward strand.
TGGAAGAGTACAGGCATTTTCGGCTAAACCAGCTTTCTGGGGGAACAAAGCAACGCGTCATGATTGCTCAATCATTGTTGAATAACCCAAAGGTTCTTCTGCTGGATGAGCCAACGGCAGGCCTGGATCCTGTGGAAAGAATGAACCTTCGCAACATCATCGCAGAATGTGGAAAGGACAAGATTGTCTTGTTGGCAACTCATGTGATATCCGATGTGGAATTCATTGCGGGAAATATCATCATGATGAAAGAGGGGAAAGTTCTTGCTATGATGGACCAAAAAGACTTAATGGCGCATACCTTTGTGTATGAGACGATCCAGGACAGAGATTCTTTGTTGATTGACGATCCTGATGCCAGGATCGTCAATCAACATTATCGAAATGGCAAAATGTACATTCGCTACCTTTCCAAAAGAGGGACAAGTGAATCCAAACAGGTGGAAACAACCCTGGATGATGTATACCTGGATTGGCTGGGGTGAAGCATGTTGATCGCAGAATTTAAAAGAATGCGGCAATTATCCATCACACGCATATGCATGGGATTATTAGCAATCTTGTTGTTGCTGGAAGGTGTAGGAATCCTTATGCAAAGAAATAGATATACGTTTGCCTCGAATGTCGCATTGGAAATGCATCGGCAGGCGGAATACGAAGAAACATTTTCGTATAAGTTGTCCGAAAAAACAGAACAACTTCATTCTCGGCAAGGATCTATCCTGTTTTCCAACCCAAGGAATCAAGCACTCATTAACAAAGAAATCCAGACAGCGGAAAAGATCATGAACACAGACGTATCCCTAACGCATGTCGATGTGGTGAAGCATATCATTTCCTTGTCCTCCGTTTGGTCGGTTGTGTACCTGTTGCTTGGCATCCTTCTGATCTATTACTTGTTTTTGCAGGATGACACTGCCATGATGGGGAAACTGTACGCATCCACTGCGACAAGCACCATTGTCCGTGCTTTCGCAAAGATCATGGTGCTTGTCGCAAGTATCTCATTCGTTTCATTGGTCAAGATAGGCATAGAGTGTCTTTTGCTATGGGTGTGTGAGATACCCGGAAATGCCCCGATGCAACTAATCAATGGTTTTTTCACATTCGAAATCGATGCAACGATCCGACAGTATGTCCTTCTGCTCAACTTCCAGGGAACGATTGCTAGCATGCTTTGCCTACTGTTGTTTGTCTTCCTGTATCTGGCAAGTGGACAATGGAATCTATCCCTTGGCATCTTGGTGCTTCTCTTGACAGGAGAATACCTAGCATATTCCTTTCTCAGTGAATCATCTTCATATTCCTTCTTGAAACACGCCAATCTCTATGCGTCTATGTTTTCATCAAGAACATGGAATGGATACCTTGTCATCCATTCTTCTGTCATTTCCAAGGAAATCATTCTCCTTGGGACAATAGCATTCTTGTGTCTTTTGGCAGTCATCGCCATAGTCTTTCGCTATGGAAAACAGGAGACCTACAAGAAGATGGCGAAGAGAACAATCGACTCGCGACTATTTTCTACTATCCCTGGCTTTCATGCCCGCGATATCCTGTTCCGCAGGAAAGGAATCTACATCCTTCTTGTCTTGTTTTTGGCTTGCCTTGGCAATGCCTTTCGTTATGATGCAGTATTCTCAGCCGACCAATTGAGATATGAAGCATTTCGCAAGACGTATTATGGCGAACTAAACCAGGCGCTGCTAGACCGCATAGAAAGTGACCGAGAGGTAATCATCGAGGCAATTGACAAACGTGATGCCTACCTCCGCCGATATCTTGAACTCAGCGAAGAAGAACACAGGGAATTGGATGAGTGGATGACCATTTCCTTGCAGGGGGAGTTCATCGACCGCGTGTTCATGGAGACCAGTGAACTATATGCCTATGGAGCAACAGTCTACCAGAATTATGATGGCATACGATACTTGATGCGCAAAGATGATACATCTGGATCAATCCTTGACTTTCTGACAGCCTTCTTGCCTGTAGGAATGCTTGTTATCGCTGTGTTCAATGCAAACCGAAGAAACGCCCTTTCAAAAATGACAGATTGCACGGCAACAGGAAGAAAAGCAGTTCTGCTTAGCTACACGAAAATACTTGTCCTATGCCAGTTCATGGCATATGCCATTGTCTATGGCTGTCAGGCAATGCGTGTCATGGGCAGCTACCCTATCAGTCTTTTAGGCACAGTAAACGGCACAATGGGCATTGCTTCCGCAATGCCCATATGGCTGTATGCGGCTTTGCATTATGCCCATGTCCTCTTGCTTGGCGTAACATTTCTGATTACGATAGAATACTACTCCATACACTATCCATTTGCCATGGCAATGGCTATCTTAGGCGTAATGACAGGAGTAACCATAGTACCATTTGTCACCCAGTACATCAGCTTTGACTACGTTATAAAACTGCCCGCATGCATTGTTTTCACCATATCATTGTTATGCATCGATGGAATCTTGATCCATCGGCTATAACCAGATTCAAGCATATCACTGATGCAAATCACTCAATCAAAACAACCCTGAACGTCCAATTGCTGCGGCTGAAGAGAAACCACGGCTTCAATAGTATAGAAGTTTACAACACGAATGTAATTTCATTAGTATGTTTTATTTATCAGTTTTATGGTATAATGAATTGCAGTAAGGAGATGATACTATGTTTAAGGTTGATCCAAGCCAAGACATCTTTAGCCTGTACAGAGCGAAAGGAAACTACTACGTTGACAAAACCGAGATGATTTACCATTACCTTGTAGAATCATTTGAAAGCAAGATCATGTTCACACGCCCCAGGCGCTTTGGCAAGACCATGGTAATGACGATGTTCGCC
>OMYM01000381.1 GCA_900315225.1 uncultured Erysipelotrichaceae bacterium
ACCTTGTTTCCATCGACATCTACCGCTTCAATCTGCTTGTTTGCCGTCCAGTCGCGCCAGTCTCCCTTGGAGAAGTCATCGGCGCGTGTCACATAGATTTCCCGGTCATTTGTTGCTCCCAAGGGATAATCCGCCAAGCGATCCACATAGCAATAATACTTTCCCTTGAACTTCGTCAATGATGGTCCTTCATAACCCTTGTTTCCCACCTGGGTGGAAACCCTTGTCCAGTTGCTGTCAAAAGCAAGCGATTCACTCTCCCAAATCTCATTGATGAAGCCGTCAGCCTTGATGCTCAACAAATACCTGGAACCATCGCGATACAGTGAAGAGTCGATGTAGTTGTGGCTTGTCGCTCCCTCAAGGTTCATGTCATAAATCGTGGAATAAGACCCGACTTTTAACATGAAACGATCAAGTACACTGGTGGCTTCCGCCAAATCAATCGGACCAACCTCCACGTCATTGGCTTTCAACAGAAATGGCGAAACAAAGTCTTTTGTCGGTTCACCGTGGAACTGCCCAAAATAGCCCAGGCAAGCGGTAATCCAAAAAGAACCATCGTCATCAATGAACAAATCAGGGGCAGCGCAATCATACTCCCAGTTGTCACGCTTTTCTTCCGAAGAAAAAGGTGGATCACCTTCAAAGAGAGGAGCGCTCTTGGTATTCTCATCGCCACTGCAAGGAATGCTCCAGTGGATCAAATCCTTGGAGTATGACAAAAATGGCTGGAACTCTTTTTTCCATCTTCATCGAAATCAAATGCGTTGGCCGACATGGTCCAGAAATACCCATCATGATACTGTAGCGAAGGGTCGTGAAGACACATGGCATACTCTGGCTCTCCCTTTGCATGCATGTTTTCCTCGCTTTCCTTGTCATCGTCCTCAAATGGTGTCCCAATCATGAAAAACTTCGCTCCATCGAAAGAGACAAACAGGTTATCCGAGGTGTCCATATCGTTGACGAAAAACATCGCCAGCATGATTTCATCTGGCATGCCTTCCGCTACGACAGGCATCAAACGACATACCCCCATTCCCAAAGCCATGGTCAGAGCCAATAGGCAACAGAGCGATTTTTTGGCAAGAATTGCCACACTGTGATTAAAATGCATCTTTTGATCTCCTTTTCTATTTTTGCTCCACACTTTCCTCATCGCCTCAAGATCAACCTTTGACCCTAGGCGAGAGCCAAGCGTGGCAATGAATACGAATAAACGTCATCTACTTTTGCATCTAACGCAATACGCTCAATGAAACAACTCTTTGACAATATTAACATATAGACGAAAAGATTTCGATTTCTTGACTGTAAGATCTAATATCCAATCGTGCCATTATAAATTCACGCAATTGCCTGCCAGCATATCATGGGCAGATAAATTCTGTTAATCCTTCCAATGACGAAACATTGTCTGCTTGTAAAGAGCTGGCGTGGTTCCTGTTTCTTCCTTGAAGACTTTGATAAAATGCGAAACAGAGGAAAAATCAAAATATTCCGCAATCTCAGTGATCTTATAATCGGTATATTGCAAAAGCGATTCGGCAGCCTGGATTTTCCTTTTCCTAATGTACTGGGAAATTGTCATTTTCATTTCCTTAGAAAATAGTGCGGAAAGATAGTTTGGCGAAACATCCGCTTCTTCCGCAATGTCATTCAGACGAATAGCGCAGTGAAGGTGACGGTCGACATAATCGATTGCTCGCAATACAGGACGAGCATACGCATTAGCATTGTTCAGCGCAACAATTCGTTCGAAGTATGCCTCTACCATTTCATCGTGAATCGCGAATATCTCTTCCTTTGTGGTCGCGATATCCATGCGTTGAATGTAACGGTCGAAAATATGCGAGGAAGTCTCAGAAGCCAATCCGCCATCCATGGCAAATCTACAACAAAGCGTTGCCGAAGACACAAACATATATTTCCAACTGCGCAAATTATCTTTTGACAACTGTCCTTCCGCCGCATTTTGAAACATCTTGCGGCATTCCGTGATTGCCCTTTTATCGCCATTTTTCAAATAGGCATACTGGATCATTTCCGTATCATGTGTCGTATGGCGAAAATCATTCTCCTTGTTTTGAAAGAATGTTTCCTGAAGAGCCTGTTCTATAGATGATTTCATATAGCTGATTCTCCTGTGAAATCTGGTTGAAAGGCCATGCTATTCAGCCTGATACCATTATGATTGAAGCAATGGATAAAGCCTTCCGTGCAAAAGAGCATTATCATAGGGCAAATATAAACTATACTCAGACGCACAAATAGGTAGAGTTCAGCATTGTCCGCATGAGCAATACATGAAGAAAATGAAAAGCAGGCGCCATGGTCGCTTGAAGCGAAAATGGCGCTTCTGCTTGATGATATTCTTTAGACAACAATGCCGTGCAAGAGAGCTATTTTCCCGTTTTCTTCCATTGGTCGGCGCATTGCATGAGACCACCGACAAACATATATTCGATGACATCTGGCACCTTGATCAATTCGGGGATGAATCGTGGTTGCACATAAATGGATATGGCATCGCTAAGTTCGGTGATATCCGTTAACATGTCGCAATAGATGACAATGATGTCTGGATCCACACAAGCGATAATGGAAATCATGTATTTAGCAATGATTTCCAAAGATCCCTCGATCGTTCCCGCAAGCTTCGATGGATCATCGGTATACTGGATCAGGGAATGGAGATATTGCATCTCGCCTGCGATTTGGTGGCTTCCCGCATGGAGTTTTCCATCCACGACATTTCCCACGCCCGCCGTCCTTGCGGCGTGCGGGTGGAAGTAGAACGATACGTTCTTGCTTTTCTTCTGTAGACCATAGTAGCCTAGCGCCATCATATTCGCATCGTTAACAATGATAAATTCCCGATGGTATTTCTCATCGAATAATTTCACCACATCAATATCGTAGATTCCAGCGCTTCTGAATGTCATCCTTCCGTTATTTATGACACCTGGCGTAACGACACACACGATCTCGATATCTGGATTTCTCGCTATGGCAACATCTATGACATCCTCAAGATCCATTAGCTCGTAGTGATCTTTCAGGATCTCTTCTGAGGAAATCATCTCCCCTTTGTCATAGATCCTGTAGATGATGCGTATTTCGGTATACTCGACAATGATCGATATGATCAGCAGCTTGGGAAGATTGGGGAATTCCATGCGCTCTGCTGGATACATTTCTTCTTTTCGCTCATTTTCCTTGTTGATCATGCCAAGCCTCACCAAGTCGATTAGTCTTTGCACATCATATTCACCAAAGATCGATGGAGGAATCGTCAAGACGATCTTGTCCTTGAGAATCTCGCTTGTCTTTTCATACACATAGCTGATCTGCGGTGCCAATAGAATGACATCGCATTCAAATCCCTTGACGAATAAATCATTGTAGGAAACCGCCATGAAATCCATGTCCAGGGACAAGACTTTCGCCGCCTCGTTTAGCCTGATCATGAAGAACGAGGTGGTGATGGCGCTTGAGCAGCACAAGAGTACTTTCGTACGCTTTTTGTCCTTCAACCGCCGCAGGCTTTCCGTCATTTCCAGAAACAGTGTCTTCGCCCTATCAAGATCCTTCAGTTCAAAGTGAAGATAGAAGGAATTTTCGTCCGTCTTGCTGTTGGTGACACTCAACTCAACGATTTGATACTTTTCAAGGTCGTAGAATCTAACTACGCCAAACGCATAATCCGTCAAAAGATGGATATTTCCGCTTTCATCCTTGCGCAACAAATAATCAGCGCTTTCCTGACGCATGATCCATTCCGCGTATTTCTTTATCATCCCTTCCATACTTACACCCCTTCTAATGATTGTAAACAATTTACCCCATAATTACAATTGGCTTATTCCCATTCCATGATCGTTCTTTCCACTGGTTCATATGCATCGTATCCAGGTGTTCCGCTCCTCATGAACGATGTCCATGCCACAATCATGACCTTAGACAATGTCATGTCTCTCAACTCCATAGGGCGCCAGCATCGCCGTAAGGTGCCAAACATATACCACAGCTCGCTGGAATGAAACGCGCCCGCTCCATCCCCTGGCAAACGGCGTTTGAAGTAGTAGAGATACGTTGGCTTTCCACCTTGCGAAAGACGATTCATCGCGAATTTCAAGCAGCCTTTGAACAAAGGGGACTCCTTCCCGTCTTCATTTTGGCCTACCATGATGTCATTTGCGGTCGCACCAAGCATATATGGGATATCCTTGATGTGATTTCGGCGCACTGCATCATCTAATCCTTCTTTCAGGAATTCCCCATCCACAATCGGTCCAAATGGCAATTCACCTGTTTCTTGCCAAAGCTGGGGAAGAATCTCAACCAGTCTCTCACAAGGCAAACGTTTCATTTCTTCTAGCGTAGAAACACCGCACAGTGACATAATCTTCTTGGAAACCTCATATGCCTGCGCCAGGCTTTTCTCGGGGCACAAGCCGTTTTCCAGTCCTCCTCCCGACTGCATGATCGCCTTAGCGATCATGTTTCCCGTGCATTCAGAGGATACCAACGCCTGAACGCTAATGGCTCCTGCACTTTGCCCAAATACCGTGATATTGTCTGGATCGCCGCCAAACGCCTCGATATTCTCATATACCCATTGCAAGGCTGCCACCTGATCCAACAGCCCTAGATTTGCTGAAAGCATCTCAGGATGCGCAAAAAAGCCAAAAACACCAACCCGATAGTTGATTGTCACCAAAATGACATTCTTCTGGCAATACCATGCCCCGTCAAACTCCATCTCGGAACCAAACCCATGGTCAAATGCACCACCATGAATCCAAAACGCAACCGGACACTTTCCCTTTGGATTCAAAGGAACCTGGATATTGAGATACAGGCAATCCTCGCTCATTCTTGGCAATGGATATCTTGGATCCGTGTAGAACTCCTTTCCATAGAAACCGTTCGTTGGATCGGCTTGCGGGCATTGGCTGCCGTATTCACGGCACGCCAATACGCCATTCCATGCATACGGCGCTGCTTTTTCAAAACGTTTCGCCTTGGCGTAAGGGATCCCCTTGAACACCACGCAACTATTCTCAACAATGCCTTCCACAATCCCACATTTTGTCTTAATTCGCAATTCCATCACATTACCTCCAGCTATATTGATTTTATCATATTATCCTTCACCACACACGATGCATGCGCATTAACAACCTTCACCATGAAAAAAGACCCGCTGGCACAGGTCTTTCTTCAATTCAGTCAATTATTTTGGAGGGAAAGAAATTGTCTCTTTGTCTTCCGACAAGAATATAATACATTGTGAACGTGAGAAGATTATGTGAGATATGTGAAAATTGTGTGAAACTTATTTTACATGAATGCCTAGTATTTCCAACAAAGAGATCGCTTGGCTTGCGTTCACTGTCATTCCCTTGAAATCTTCTTGGCTTGCCTGTATTCCAACAAGGATGGAATCGGCGAAATCCATCCCCGATAGGCTTGTACCCGTGAATTCAGTGCCCGTGAAATCACAATGCGAGACTTTCATGCCTTTGCTTTCCATCATTGCCAATCCTGCTTCCTGAAACATGCTTTCCTCCAGCAACACGTTCTTCATACGTGATTCGTTTAGATTGCAATATTGACATGCGCAGCCTGTGAACACTGTGTCACGGAAGGTGGCGTTGATCGCCTGGAATCCCTTCATGCGGCAATGTTCAAAGCGCACCCGACAGAAAAACGATTCCTCCATGTCCAATAGCGACAAATCACAATTACGGAATATCACATCAATCATGGATGCGTTGTTCATTTTTCCCGTGACCTTCACATGGGAAAAGACACATGTGTCAAAGGCATCGCCTTCCCTGTGAACCTCATGCAAGCCACCTTCAAAGCGCAAGCCATTATGCCTTTGTTCCTTCCATTCCTTCACCAGACTGCCATCATCCAGCATCTCTTCCACAAGCTTGACTGCCTGTATCTTCATACCTTTGCCTTTCTTCTAGCAATGCCTGCCTTGGGATGAGACACTTTCAGCTCTATTTCATGCCCTTCTTCTGTCCGCACAATCCATGCCATTCTTCTACAGCATTTAGCGCTGCTTTGGGAAACAAGGCCATTGGTGCGCACTGTCGCCTGGCTCGCGCCAAATCCTTCCAAGAAGTCAATTTCCTCGCCATCTCCTTGAATGACATCGCAACCAAACAAAGCTATCCTGATTGGCTTTCTCATTCCGATGCGCACCGCATTCTCGCACAGATGCGTTGATAGATACCCATCGTTTCCAATCAAAGCCTCAACCTTGTATATATCCCCTGCCAAGTTCTCCACGCTCATTTCCTCAATCGACAACCTTGGCAAGGCATTGACGCAACGTATGTCAAAGCGGGCGTTTTTCTCCAGCATCTCCAGCAGCATTTCTTTAGGTGGATTCTGGAATGTGAATTTATAGTCCACACCGCCAACCTCGACATTGCCAAAATCGGGATGTTCCATGGGCTTGAACTCAGCATAACTATCCGCAGCATGCTCCTTGATCCAGGCAAGGCATGCCTGCATCCTTTCGTACTCTTGCGATTCATCGGGTTGCCTGTTTTTCCAGTCATATGGCATTCCCGCCTCTTTCGCAAGATCCCAAAACTCCATGGTCAAGGCAGGAATTCCCTGGCTTTCATAGAACCAATCGTCCAATGCTCCAGAATCGGGATGTTCCTGGTCTTTCACATATGCATCGTATACGTTCAATGGCTCATATCCCATCTCCTCGCGTGCCATTTGCGCCAGGGAAGACAACACCCTGGCATCCTTGGGGTCAATGCTCGAAAGACTTCTTGTCCCTGGCGGATACAAGGCCAGTCCGCCATGCGTATGCCCTAGCAGCGCTAGGCAAATGTTGCGATGTGAGAGGACAAAATCAACGATCGCCTTGCACTCTGGATTGGACAATGGATAGCTTCCTGCGCCTTCCTGCATATTCTCGCCCACCCAGCCAAAAGGAAAATTCCTATTGTAGTCCAGCGTCCAAGGCGTAGGAGCCATCCGAAGATTTTCCTCTCCCTTGTATGGTTCCAAGATTCCTTCGCTGTAGATATCGAAAAACTCCCCACGCATGTCTGAAGGGGATCGCTTGCATATAACGCCATTTTGTTGTTTCCAAGCACCATGCCTGCCAAATACCTTCATCAAGCGGATCACGCCATCTCCATCGATATCCTCGGCGCGTATCCCTCCATGCTCTGACCTATTTTCCATGTCGATGGAACGGATATGGTGCGGAGAATCCAAGTATCTCTCCGCACCATCGGGCGACACTCTAGGCAACAGATACAGCGTCCTTTCATCCAGCAAAGCCGTGATCTCTGGATCTTCCCCATAGTTTGTCAACAGGTAATCCATGAGATAAAGCACTGTCATGGAAGAAGCCACCTCCCCGGCATGGATGTTCCCATCAATGTACACGGCGGGTTTTTCCAAGAAACTGCCAATGGCGCTGTTTGTCAGAATGACCATGAAGACCTGTCTTTTCTGCGATGTCTCGCATAGACTTTGAAGATACACAAGCCCCCGGTAGTTTCTCGCAAAATACTTGAGGTTTTCCGTCATTTCGTCATATAGGTAGTAATGGTCATAGGTAAATGTCGTCTTCATAGCATCACCACGTCTTTCCGCCATAGTTCCAGCCATCGGACCCGTCTCCCATTTGGTCATAGGAATCCTGCGTCTGGCTTCTTTCCCGCATGTTGTCCTGCATGCGATCCTCTAGCCTCTCTTTGATCCTTTGTTCCCGCTCGCTCATTCCATCTCCATCGGAATCCTGTTGCTCTTCCTGCTGTTCTTCTTGTTCCTGCTGCTGTTGCTGTTGGGAATCCGCGCCCATTTGCGAAAGCATATCGTCGATTTCTTTCTTCAGCTGCTCAGCTTCTTTGCTGTGACCGCCATCATCCTTGTCATGAGCGCAATTTTCTTCCGTCAACACCGCCCTGGCTTCCAGCAATGACGCAACAATGTCGTCCTGGTTTCCCTCAAAATCGATCATTGCAATCATCGCCAGCGCCATGTTCACCCGAATCCTGCACTCATCGGGATGCCAAGGATACTGTTCCAAGGCGCGCTCATAGTAGGTTTTTGCCTGTAGATAGAAGCCTTGCCTATACATGGCATTGCCCATGTTGTAGTATGGCACGTACCCCTGTTCCAAGTTCAAGGACAATAATTTCTTTTCCTCGTCAAGCAAGTATTGCGATTGTTCATATGCCTTTATGAATTTTCCGTTTACCGCGCGCCTATAACCCGCTACACAGCTTAACAAAACGGATATAACAGCGATCACCCATATTGTTTTTTTCATGCATGCCTCCTTAGGACAATGAATGCATCTGCCAATATCGCCACAAGCACGACAACCGCACCATATTGATACAAATCGTCCCAGGCATCCGCCCGTTCATCCCCCAGTCTAAGCCTTCCTGCCTGTAGCACCTGCGCAACCACTTCGTCCACGTCATTGACATTTTCCACATGTACATAAGGGATGCCCATGATGTCGGCACAATTCTTTAGCTCTTCTTCGTCGATCTTGGACAATGCCTTATCCCCCGTGTCTGGGTCATAGACGGCAGAACCATCCTCATACACCATTTCGCCACCCTTGGAAGTCCCAAAGCCCAAAACAGCGCCACCTTGGATGTATTGCTTCAAGGAATCCGACACACTAGCAGCGTCTTCTGTCGTGTTTTCCCCATCGCTCAACAAAAAGACAATGCGCACCCGTTCTTCTTGCGAGCGTTTCAACATGTCTTCTATTGCGTCTGACGCAACCGCCATGGAACTGCCCTTGGCGTAATACTGCAGCGGCATGTCAATGACCGACAAGGCATCGTTGATGTTACGCGTATCCCTTGAGTAGGGCGAAAGAATCCTCGAGGTATTGTCATACCTTACCAATGCAAAGGAAGCGCCATCCAATTCCTCCATGACCATTGCACACACTTCCTTGACGCCTTCCATCCGCTCTTTGCCATGATAATCATCCGCCCACATGCTAAGGGTGGTATCCACCGCAAACAACACGTCTAGGTTCCGCGTCAAGACCTTGGCGCTGTTTTTTGGTCTCATGAACCGCATGCCCATGAAGATAATCGCAACACACATGACACTTGTCGCAACCGCGAAGACACGCCTTCCCGAAAGCTTGCTGCGATTCATCGCAAGCCATGCGACAACCGCTGCGCCAATGGCTGCCGCCACCAACAATAGCGGCGGATATGCCGGCATCGTCATCTTGTCCCCTCCAGTTTCCAAACATACAGCCCGACAAAGCACACAAGAGAGACAATCAGCCCGTTCATATACAATTGCGGCTCATCGATGCTTTGCGTGGTAGAAACATCCGCTGCCTTCAAAGCCTCGTGTCTTTCAATGTCTGCCAGGATTTCACTCATCTGCATTTCCGACTGAACGTACAGCTTTTCCATGTGCGCTTCCATGACACGCTTGTTCGCTTCATACACGCCCTGCTCCTTGTTATAGTAGGAAGCTTTGTCAGGATAAATGCCAAACAAACTTACCCCATGCGAAGCGCATAGGTCAGCCGCCTCGGCAAACTCCACAATCGGCTGTTTCAACGCTTGTTGATCGTTGTCCGTGGTCATGATGATGACCCTTGTCCTTTGCTCTGTGTCAAGATCGGGAAAACGGTAAAGGCAACTCGCCAACCCTTCCCCGATCAAGGAGCTTCCCCTTGTCATGTTGTTCACAAGTGTCCCAGCATCGTAATAATCCAATCGATAAATCAAGTCACTCAACGCATCGTAATCTTCCGTGGAAAGATATGTCTTTTCATCGTATGCCATTCTTTCCGCCTGCATATCGAAATAATGCGACAACTCATCAAGTTTTTCAATGACAAACTCGTGATCTGTCGTCATTGGGACATACAACACGCTTGAAGTATTGAATATCAGGATCGCAAAGCGATCCTGTCCCAGCCCGCCGACAACGGACTTCAGGTTCTCCACCAAATCTTTGTTCAACCCAGTCAACGAATATGATACGTCTAGGCACAGGAAGATGTCGCGTTGCCTTAAGCCAGAGTCAATCTTCACCACCCGGGACGGACGTGCCATCAAAACCAAGGAGAAAATCGATGCAATATACAGTAACGCCGCACACAGAGCTTTCCATGTCCTTTGAAACCAAAGTGCCTTCTTGACCTCAGGCAAATGGGCAACCAAGCCAAAGGAAGCCACGGGGTATTTCTTCTTGTCTTTTCCCTGTAGGAAGAAAAACAACACAAACAAACCTGTCACCATCGCCACGCCCCAGGCAAATGCCAACGGATGTCTTAGTTCCATGATTCACATGCCTCCCTTGCCTTTTGGAGCGCTTCCTTTGTGTCGGCGTTGGAGAACTTTGCGAACTCTGGCTCATAACACACGGCAACCGCCCTGTACAATTTTTTGTCAAGATGACGTAACTCTCGCAACGTCATTTCCCCCGCCTCAATTCCATTGAGTTTCCCATACGCTTCGCGCAAGGCCTTGGAGATTTTCTGATGGGCAATTCGGCGGTCTGGTTCCTTTTCTGCTTCATTCAATAAAGCAAGGCATGCATCGATCACTTTCTGCTTGTCCACCTTTCCTGCTTTCTTCTTCTGTCGCTTTTTCAAATAGTCACGCACCAAGATGCCAATCATCCAAGCGCTAAGCAAAACCAGCAGCACCATGAGAAAGGGATGATACTGCAACGGATCCATCAATTCCACCGATACATTCATCTCATTGTTTCCTTTCCAATAACCGACGCATGTCCTTCGCGAGATCCTTGCCCTCCATGCGGGCAAACCCCCGTCCGCTCATCTTCTTTTCCACCTGCTTCTCCAGTTTTTCGCGATAGCTTGTTTCCGCTTCGCGCAGTTTCTTCGAAAAAAACAACAAAGATGAGGCATTGCCTCTTTTGTCCAGCAAATACGCATCCGCATCGCACGCAAAGCCATCGTCCACCATGGCATAGAGTACATCATGCCTGCCCGCAAGCAGATGCCCTGCCTCCATTTCCATCAATCCCTTTAAGTCACTGACCACAAAGACAATCATCTTCCTTTGCATTTGCGCGACAACATGGTCGACCAAATCATCAAGCTTCAATGATGTCTCTGCCTCTATGACACTTTCCAGTGAACCAATCTCCTGGTTTCCCATGGAAAGAGAAGAATAAAAGCGGCTCATTTCAAACCTATCATCTCTTCCATAAAGAAACGCAATGTCACATGACTGCCTTGTCGCAAACACCAAGAGACACTTGGCGATATCCATCGCCACCTCGCTTTTCTTCACATGTTTCCTTGTGTCGCCCAAAAACCTCTCGCCATGATCCATAATCACAAGCACCCTGGCTTTTTTCTCTGCCAGCATGCGCCTTACAACCAATTGGTCATATCGAGCAGAAGCTCTCCAATCAATATCACGAATCGAATCAAACCCTTGGTATTGGCGCAAATCGTCCAGTTCCACCGAAGGTCCGTGTAACAATGACGCAAACGCACCATCCAAAAGCTCCTCGCTTTTGAACCCTGGCGCCAAGCGCAATAGCTCGGCGATCTCCTCAATGGTCATGGTGTTGGCACCTTGGACATCAGTTGGTCGATAATCTGGTCCACCTGCACGCCATTCGCCCTAGCGCTATAGCTCAAGCCAATACGATGACGCAAAATCATCCTGGCGATGTCCTTGATATCCTCTGGCACCACATAACCCCTGCTCTTGCGCAAGGCAGTTGCCTTGGCCATCTTCATGAACGCAATGGAAGCTCTTGGCGATACGCCAAAACGCACATACCGTGCTGTTTCTTCGTCAAGATACTCCTCGACATGCCTCGTTGCGTGGGCAATCGTCGCAATATACTTCAAAATAGCGCGGTCGCAATAAACCTCTTGTGCCTTCATGCGTAGCCAGCCAACTTCCTGTTTCGAGATCACCGCGCCGCCAAACTGACTGGAAGCCTGTTCCTTCAGGGACATGATCGAAATTTCTTCCTCCAATGATGGATACGTAATACGCACCATGATCATGAAGCGATCCGTCTGTGCCTCGGAAAGCGGGTATGTTCCTTCCTGTTCCAATGGGTTTTGGGTCGCAATGACCGTAAATATATCGCTTGGCAGACGGTATGTCTCGTTGGCAATCGTGACTTGCCTTTCCTCCATCGCCTCCAGCATCGCCGATTGCGTCTTGGCGGAAGAACGATTGATTTCATCCAGCAGCACAAAGTTGGCGAACACCGGTCCCTTGATCGTTTCAAACGAGCCTGTCCCGCTGTTATAGATCTGTGTTCCGGTAATATCCGCCGGCATCAGGTCTGGCGTACACTGGATCCTTGAAAACGTTCCCTCGCACGCCATAGAAAGCGCCTTGGCTGCCGTTGTCTTTGCCAATCCAGGCACCGATTCAACCAACACATGCCCATCCGCCACCAAGGCGCACGTCAACGCAGCCTTCAAGTGCCTTTGTCCAATGACCGCCTTGGCAATCTCGTTTTCGACCAATTTCATCATATCTCTCGCCTGGATCACTTCATCCTGCGACAATGTCTGTATATTCGCCATGTTCCCTCCTTAGCCACACAATTATACCCGCTAACAACACCTGCATCAACGCATTGCGAACCTTTTTCCATGCCGAATGCTTCAGAATGATGACATAGCTAAAATTCTGCAAATTCCTCACTTTTTTAATTATGCACCCCATGGCACTACACTTCCTCAACATGGCTTCATTATTGCCAACAAAAAGGCCTGACTTTTCCATCAAGCCTTTCTGTTCCCTATGATTCTAACGCCAATTTAATGATTTACGCTTTTTGACGACCCTGTAATTCCATCCCCAGAGAAATCCAAACCGCGAAATTATACTTAATATTATTTCCATTTGTAAATATATAAGGCGTAGTTATCTGGTCTGTACAGCTTTGGATGCATAGTCTTGCATTTCTTACTGATGTTCCTGTTCACATAATTATACAAATTTGTAACAGACTGATTCCCAGTCACTCCATCTTTCGCATAGAAGAATCCCATGGCACTTCCAAGTGTATATGTAAATGCTGAGTAGCGAATGAATTTATATGTTACCGTAGTGGTCCTGCTTAACTCATTTATCCCACATGAGCAAATCGCATATATGCGACTTCTATCGCTCAGCCTATTTATGCCATTAGTGATAAAACCTTCCGAGTGACAAGTATCAAGTATAACCACCATCTTTCCCTTGTAGCTGCTAAGCTTCTTAGCAAGTGCATTATAATAATATGCTTTGCCTCCGCCTAGCCCAATATGGTCTGCCGCTCCATGCCCGCTAAAATAAAATACGTTAATATCGCCATCTTTGCTATTAGAAAAGGCGTTATCTAGGAATCTGTCAATGTAATTAGTGGTCGTCGATGATTTGAAAAGCGTATGTTGATTTGATGCCGACACCTCGTAATCCGCAATCTTGTTATTGCACATTAAGTGGTACATCGCCGCTTGGTCATTTTTCCAAATATCCATTGTATCTTCATTGTCGTCAACCGCTAAAATAGCGGAGTTAATTTTTGGTTTTTTAACGGTAAATGTCCCTGTGACTGTTCCGCTCAATGAGCCAGATACTTTGCACTCAACTTTCCATGTTCCTGTTGTGTCCAGCCTTACGCCAATCCAATTGTTGTCACAATTATTGTACGTATAAGTATAGGCGCGTGAACCATTTGGCCTATAGAATGAAAGTGTTAGATTTACTGTTCCAGAACCATAGCTTTTGTAAAAGTTTCCGTTTCCATCATGGAGATATCCCCATAAATATACAAACTCCCCTTTCGTGAATGCTTTTGAAGCGGATGACTTTGCCTGGTTCAACGAATATCCTCTTCCCTGTGGGGATGTAAAGCAAGTTAGGTATGTGGTTCGATTATTAGCTTTAATCGTTGTGGAAGCAGTCCCCTTCAAAGATCCAGAGACCTTACTTTCAATTCTCCAGGTTCCTGCCGTATCAAGCTTTACACCAATCCAATTACTGTCACAATTGTTGTAGGTATATGTGAACTTGCATGACCCATTTGGTCGGTAAATCGATACCGTCAAATTTACAGTTCCCGAGCCATACCTTTGGTATAGGTTGCCGTTTCCATCATGAAGGTATCCCCATACATAGACATAATCGCCATTCATGTATGTACTCTTGGCGGCAGATTTTGCCTGATTGAGCGAATACCCTTTCCCTTTTGGCGAAGCAAAGACACTGATATAGGTAGATCTTGCATTTGGCTTTGAAACCAAATTGGATTCCGCACCATTTTTCGGAATTGCAGCAGACGTACTTTCTTTTGCTGTTCCTGCCGCATCGCTACCTGTAGTGTCTTTTCTCCACCCCCACAAACTCTTTTCTTGGCAAACGGTTGTCAATGACTGGTCATTATCATCCAGGACAATCATTTCCTCATTAGACAAATTGTTGCCGCCTTTGTTTTGGGAATCCTCATTGAACATTCCTTCTGTCGCAATGGCGGTTCCCTCTGCGTTCACCACCAATGGTTGCACCGAAATCATAAACATGAATACGGTAACAAGACATCCGATAATTCTTCTTAACATGACTTTCGTCCTCCTAATTGCCTTCAGTGTATATTAAGAAAAATAAATTTTTGGACGCAGGCAAAAGGCGCTGTTTCCAGCGCCTTCACGTTTATACTGCCAGGCAAGACAACTCACTCTTTATCTTTATACGCAAACACCACATAGCTGCAATATTTTTCGTCTTCCATATCATCGGACACCTTGACGATTGTAACATCGACGAATAACCGTTCCAATATGTCAAGACAGGGTTCCATCCCCATTTCCTTCTCACTGTCGCTATTACCGACAAAGTTGAAGACATACACGCCGCCTGGCTTTATGCAAGACGCAATCTTTTCCAACACCCTTGCATTGTCAAAGCCATCGGAAATTTGTCTTCCATCGTATACATCGCCGACAATCGCATCGTATTTCTTGTCGCACTCAGCAAGATACGCCCGCCAATCCATGAAATGCTTGTCCAGCTTCCCTGGATGTGTCTTTTCAAATTGACCTAGGTGAAAAAAATCATATGCTACATCCAATAGCGCCTCATCTATCTCCACGGCATCGCAATGCTCAACGCCACATTGCGCAATGATATGCATTGGATAGGTAAACGTGCCTCCTCCCAGCATCAGCACATCCTTGATGCCATTGCAATCATCGAACATCAAGTCAAACGCATCGCAATATTGAAACACATTGTCATACATCATCCTGGCATCCACAAACGCCGCCGATTGCCAAGCTCCATCCTTTGCCAAGACAACGAACACATCGCCATCTTCGTTTTCATACTCCATTAATTCCCAATCATTTTCTTCGTTCATAAAAACCCATCCTGTCTCCCCTTGAGACTTGCGTGTGATACCCCATTTTTCCCAGTGTTCCATCCAAGTTCAATCCACCTGTCTTGGCAAGCGCATCGATGGACATTTTGTTGTCGTAAAGCTTGTATTTCCCCTTGACGGCAGCCGGGGAAAGGTTAGGCATTACGACATTC
>OMYM01000384.1 GCA_900315225.1 uncultured Erysipelotrichaceae bacterium
CAAATGATTAACCGTCACAACTTCGCATCGGCTTGTGCGGTTGCCATGGACTTGAGTTGTCGGAAGGAATGGTGTTTTTCAGGCTTTCCCAAAGCAATGTTAAGATACTGACTTTTGTTCTTTTGGTGGGTTACAGTGTTCCGGTAATTATTTCCTGCCTGCTAACAGACTACGCCAAGGGGTATCGCATATGACCTTCTTTCAGATAAGTCTATGTTGTATGCTTTACCTTCCATTACCTTGAAGAGTTTGAATTGAATTAAAAGGGCCGCGATAAGGCACGGTCCTTTTATTCACAAATTATACCCTCGCGCGTCCTCCTCCGGCGGATCCCCCCTTCGTGCTTCGCACGGTTTATTTCCTAACTTGTTGCATACGTATGCTTTGCTTCAGGACGGGTGATTCAAGATTTGAAGATTTAGGATTCAGGATTTACCCTACAAGCGGGCCGCACACCGATGTAGTCAAACTTGACATTGTCGCCGATGGCGTAGACACTGCCATCGATGAGGACGCTGGCGGCGTTGTTACCATAGTTACCGGGGGAGCGAAGCCACCACCGGCAAGCGCCAGTATTCTCGTTAACATATACATTCCTCGATATCGCATAATCTGTAGGCTTGCATTGCCTTGCTTCATCATTTGAGAAATACCCCTGGGCTTCCTCAATACTCAGCAGAAACACCTTGTCATGTGTATCCTTGCTTCCATCGGTCTTTATATCCTTCAGAAGAACCATGACATTTTCATGGTCATCGAAAGCCTGGGCATAAAATGTGTCTGGGTTGTTTTCCATGTCTTCATCGTACAGCCAATCCCGAAGTGAGCAAGATCCCCACGTCACCCCAACATTTATATTGTGATACGGCTTGACATCCAGAACATATTTGCTAAGGAGGAGGAGAGTGCCATCCTCTTCTTTGTCCAGTACAATCCACTCAATTGGTTCTTCTTTATTGCTGATGTCATTGTCTTGTTCATAACGTCCAAATGCTATTGTGTCACCTACATCAGCTTTCTTTAGCATTGCCTTCAATTCTTCAATGTCAACGTTTTCCACAACCACGGTGCATGGTTCCGATTTAATTACAACCTCTTTCGGTTTTACCATCCAACCAACGCCAAATCCAAGAAGACACAATGCTACAGCTAAGATGATCTCAACAATCATCCTCTGATGACTGGCTTGTTGATGTTTCTTTGCTTCATTAGCCATTGTCTTGCAATGGGTCACAAGTGTCTCCGAGTCTTTGTATCCACCCAATGACTCGAATGTATTCGCAAGCGAACGGAATTCCTCGTATGTCCTAGCATCGGTTAGTTTTTCCATTGCTCCAACATACTTTGTAGAATCAAGGGATTTGACTGCCTCTTGTAATTCTACAATTTTCTTTTCCGTATCACTCCATCCAAGGATTGACTCAAATTCCTTGATGGCTGCCTGGTAGCCTTCTTTGGTATGGGAGTTCATGTTGTTTATAGCTTTGTCATAGATTGACTGCTTTCTTAGCTGTTCTCCCTTTTCCTTACAGCTAGCAACCATGTCTTTTGCGTCTTTATACCCATTCAGTCTCTCAAAAGCATCTGCTGCTTCCTTGCAATCCTCCTGTGTCTTTGCTCGAAGTAGCATGTTCTTTGCTTTTTGGTAGTCTTCTTCGTGTATCGTATCCATGCCTTTTTGGCATTCAATGATTTTCTTGTCAGCGTCTTTCCATCCTGGAATCTGTCTTAGCTTTTCTCTTGCCGAGTTATACCCATCCCCCGTCTTTTGCTTCATCAAGGATATAGCATCGTCATATATTGCATCCTTTTGGAAAGCCTCGGCTTTGTCTCGGCATAGTTTCTCACGTTGCTTTGCGTCTTGAAGTTCTTCAAAGAGGAAGAAGTCGTTTCCTGCCGTTCCCTCCAGTTCCTCAATCGAGAATGTACTGATGAATTTGTAGAACTTCTTTGATGCGGAGCGATAGCCAATGTCTGTCTTGGCGGAAGACATCTTAGCACATGCTTCCCGATATAGCTTTACACGGGGAAAATAATCTGTCTCGGTAGGTCTTAGGCCCGCCATGGTGAATTGTTCCACCATGGCTTTGTAGTAGTCTTCCTCACTGGGATAAGTGTCAATGGGCTTGATTCTAACCTTCTCGTTGTTTCCCTTGAATGGTCCATGGACAAAGTACGTCACGACCTCGGTGCGTCTGTTCTTCTCTTCCAGGGAGAGATTGCTGTAGGTGAGGTTGTCGATGACGTTCTGGGCATACTTCTCAATGTCATCGATCTCCTTCACCTCAATGGCGAGGAACTTCACAGGAACCATGAAATGCCTTGCCTTGGCTTTCTCTGATTCTGTCTGCTTGATTTCGTCATAGCAGTTTTCGCTGGAAAGGGAATCCTTGCTCACGTAGAACAAGCCCATTTTGCATGTCGCAAGCGTGATGGCATCTAATGCATCTTGTTTCCAAGAATCATTTGACTTGTCCAGGTTTCTTTCATCTAGCCAGATGTTCCATCCCCTGATCTGTAGCTCGTATACATCCCTGTATACGGTTTCTTTGTCCTTGGCGGAATAGCTGACAAAGATAAACGGTTTGTCTATTGCGCATGGCTTGATCTTCCTCAATAGCGTGTCATCCATGGTGTCCCCCTTTGCCCCAGACATTATA
>OMYM01000387.1 GCA_900315225.1 uncultured Erysipelotrichaceae bacterium
CACGACAAGATTGATTGAGGCATATAAGAAGGAATTTGGAGAAGATAAAGATTTTGAGAGGTATTGCAAAATCTTTAGAGAATCTCTAAGGTGGTGGCTTCGCTCCCCCGGTGACCATAGTCTCTTTAGTCGCCGCGCTGCCGATGTCCGTCCCGGTGGCGGTGTCAGCGCCCACGGCTACTTTGTCATTCTTGGCATCGTTGGCGTGCGGCCCGCTTTGTGGCTAATGCTGAATCCCTAATCCTCTAATCTGGAATCGCCACAAAGCGCTGTAGCGCTGAAGGAAGGAATAGAAGATTTAGACCCGGCATTCGAAGGGGAAAAGCTGCAAGCATAGAATGAGTAACCTGAACTCCGCTGAAAGAGGGTCGCGCAAGGTTGTTTTTTGGAGGTATTATGAACAGTAATAAAAGTGATCTTGCGGTGATTGTCAAGGCAAAGGATCTTTGTGGGTATATTATGACGGTAACACAAAAGTCACCTAAAGTGTTTCGTTTTACCTTTGTCGCAAAGCTACAGAATCTTTCTCTTGAGGTGCTGGAATACTTGTATCGTGCGAATGATGTATTTGTTGCCAAAGGTGATTTGAAGAATAGGGAGAAAAGACTGGAACTACAAAGAGAGGCGATGACGAGTCTAAAGCTGTTAATGTATATTTCGGAGTTGGCGTATGAACAGAAGTGTATTCTGTTCAATCAGTATGAACAGATATCTTTACTGGGGACAGAATGTTTGAATATGCTTGGGGCGTGGATGAATTCTGATCGTAAGAGATGGGAAGCTTAGGATGGTGATAATATAAGCCTCAGAAATCTGGAATGGATTTCTGAGGCTTTTTGCGTGGTTAAGGATTATCTTTTACATTAAGTCGTCAGGAAGCCAGGTTTCTGTGCCATCCAAATGTTTAGCAAAGATATGTCCGATCTTCTCTGGATCTTTTGCTTGCTTATACTGGAACAAGGTGTTGTTGTTTGCGTCTTTGCCAAGAATTCGGATCTTGCCAGTGACGTGAGACATGGTGTAGTCGGCTGATTTGCCAAGACCATTTTGCATTGCCATGGCTTTTTGGACGATGTCAATGCCTTCAACAATTGGGACTTGGAAACGGGATTTAACGCCTTTTACTGGTCGGCATTGGAAGATATAGTGCTGTACGATGCCAAGAGAACTTACTTGTTTCAACAAGGTTCCAAGGGTATCGGGGTTATCGTTGATTCCACGCAAAAGAACAGTCTGGTTCTTTACCACAATACCTGCTTTCTGAAGGGATGAGATAGCGGATTTTGATTCGGCAGTGAATTCTCTGGGGTGGTTAAAGTGAGTTACGACATAGATCTGTTTCTGTCTGCCGAACTCTTCCAATGTGCGTAATAACTCTGGATCAGACAGGATTCTTTGTGGGAAGGTGACTGGTGTTCTTGTTCCGAAGCGAATAAAATCGAGCTGTTCAAGACAGGATGTCTTTTCGAGCCATTGGGCGATTCTGCTTGTTGGCAACATGAATGCATCTCCGCCACTCAATAACACATTTGAAGTATATGGGTGGCTTTTGATGTATGTGATGACAGCATCGATGTCGATAGCGATTTCGTTGGATTCCTTGCCAACGAGGCAACGACGGAAACAATGGCGACAGAACATGGCACATTCTGTGGTGGTCAAGATAAGGGCTGTTTCTTTGTACTTGTGCTGCAATCCTTGCATCTTGGTGTTGCTGTGTTCACCACTGGTGTCCAGCTTGCCGTCGGTAAAAATGACATTGCCAGAGGGGATCGCCATTTTGCGGATGGGGTCGTTTGGATCATTGGGATCAATGAGGGAAAGATAGTAATTGGTCACGGACATCGGGAACATCTCGATTTCATCTCGGATATCCTCGAATTCCTGCTGTGAAAGATGGAGAGGTTCTCTCAGTTCTTCCGCTGTAGTAATGTTTTCCTGGATCAATTCTTGCCAATGCATGGTGTTCTCCTTTCGCATGGAATGAAATATACCGAAAGTCTTGA
>OMYM01000440.1 GCA_900315225.1 uncultured Erysipelotrichaceae bacterium
ATCCAGCGACACAAAGGTAGCGACTGTTTCCAATGGAAAGGTCACTGCCGTCAAGGCAGGCACCGCCACGATCACTGCCAAGACCAGTAACAACAAGACCGCTACTTGCACAGTGACCGTCACAAAGAAGA
This sequence comes from uncultured Erysipelotrichaceae bacterium, assembly GCA_900315225.1. GTDB lineage: Bacteria > Bacillota_I > Bacilli_A > Erysipelotrichales > Erysipelotrichaceae > Bulleidia. The sequence goes on from OMYM01000440.1 coordinate 132, forward strand.
CTGTCGAAGCAACAGGCATCTCACTGGACAAGACTTCTCTTTCACTTGATGAAGGAGAAAGCGAAACGCTCACAGCTACAGTCTCACCTTCCGATGCGACTGACAAGACAGTCACATGGACATCCAGCGACAAAAAGGTAGCGACTGTTTCCAATGGAAAAGTCACTGCCGTCAAGGCGGGCACCGCCACAATCACCGCCAAGACAAGTAATGGAAAGACCGCCACTTGCACAGTGACAGTCTCAAAGAAGATTGTCGAAGCAACAGGCATCTCACTGAACAAGACTTCTCTTTCACTTCACGAAGGTGCTAGCGAAACGCTTACCGTTACAATCACACCTGCCGATACGACAGACAAGACGGTCACATGGACTTCCAGTGACACAAATGTTGCGACTGTTTCCAATGGAAAGATCACTGCTGTCAAAGTTGGAAAAGCCACAATCACTGCGACAACCAGCAATGGCAAAACAGCAACCTGCACAGTGACAGTCAAATCAGACGATCCTGCTGCCTGCATGATATTCGGTTTCTGCTCATATGATGGTAAAAAATATTGGTTTGAAAACGGAATCCGCCAAGGTGTCTATGGTGATCCAAAGAACATCAGGGATCTAAACCATGGCCAAATAGAAAGAGGACGTGAAATCTATGACCCAAAGAGCGATGGGTGGTATTGGTTAGATGCTATCTATGATGGCGCTGCAGCCTATGGCAAGGAAGTATGGATGCCATACATCTACCAAGACGAAGCCAAATGGAACGATGCCACAATACGTGATAATGCCAACAAAGCGGATGATGGCATGGAAGAATATGTTTACAAGTGCATGAAGAACAGAAGTGGCAAATGGGTCAGATATGACAAAAATGGAAAGATGTTGAAAGGGTGGGTACAGATCACAGGTGAACTTGCTGAACTCTACCCAGAACAGAAAGGCAATATCTACTACTATGACCATTACACAGGTCTCATGGCAAAGGGATGGGTTAAAATCAAAGGAAAACTTTATCACTTCGATGAAACTACCGGTGTGAAGCTATAACACAGCATTCTCTACAGTAGCGAGCTATGCCAGAAGGCGCAATGCTCATTAGCATTGCGCCTTTTTGCTATTATTCTATTGTTTGCATCCATTGCCAATTTCAAAAATACCAAACAGAACTAGCAATGCAGTGATCATCACTGCCGTTTGGGTCCATACAACCAAATCGCTTCAACGAAACCATCGGCGCAAGAGAATAATCATGTGAAAAGAGCCTGCCTCTTTCCTTTGTCAGTGAATCATATGGACAATCCATCCGATGATACATGCCAACATGGGAAAGCCAACAATGGTTCCCAACCATTTCCCAGCCAATGCCTTGGCTGGGATGTAGGGACGTAAGTCTTCTGTCCCAGGTATTATCCATGCCTTGGTATGTCCCACCCAATACCAGTCAATGAATACTCTATCAAACAATCCCATGATCAAATAGATCTCTATCATTTGCTTGATTGCTTCCATTGTTCCCGTAACATGGTTTACACCATACACAAACCATGGCACCACAAGCAGCACAAGGATAAACAATGCAATGGATGTTGCTAGCGTGGTCTTTTTGATCTTCTCTTTGGTTGTCAATCCCAATGCAACAACTCTATCCTTGACATCTTGTTCATAGAACACAACCATATCAACTGGATCATTCGCAATTCCTACCACACATATCAACAGCAGCCAAAACGACATGACCAATCCTTCCAATAGTACCAACATATTCCTATGCTTCCTGCTTGTCTACGATGCCATAGGCCATAAGGGTCGAAAGAATGACCATTGCCTGCATGGCGATTATCAAGATCCAGATCGGGGTATAGGATCCCGTGAAGTCAAATACATAGCCAATGACTGCACTGGCTGCCGCAAGGGCATAGGATCCGATGAAAGAAAGAATCGGATACGCCTTGCTGTAGTTTGCTTCACCAAATAGATCGCTTGTAATAATAGAAACACCTACCGATGAGTTGGCGGCGGTAAAGTTGAACGCAAACGCTGATATCAAGACCACCAGGGAATTGCCATGCCACATCAAAGGGAACAGCGCAACAATAGAAATTAGCGCAAAGAGTACAATTGCAATTTTAGCATTGAACTTATCGATGATCATGCCGTACAGGATCTTCGAAACAATGTTTCCCGCCAATGTCATGGACAAGATCACGCCTGATATTTCCAAGAAGCCTACCGATTCCGCATAGGCAGGCATGTAGTTTGGCACGGCTGCCGCAAAGCACACCAGCACCATGAACAAAGCTGCCAAATAGAACTTTGGGGAATTATAGTAGAAGTCTTTGTCGTCCTTGCGGACAAGGCGAATGTTTCCCTTTTCTTTCTCTTTCATGAAGTCATCGTAGCCATACGGCTTGAGTCCTTGTGCCTCGGGTTTGATCGTAATTCCGCAAAGAAACGCTGGTAACATTGACACAACAATCACTCCACCGACAAACATCATTCCCGCGCGCCAACCTGCCGAATTGATGACTCCCGTAATAATCGGCGATAGAAATACACCTGGTATGCCTGAAAACGCCAGCGCAATGCTCGTAATCAATCCATGTTGCTTGTAGTACCAGTTGTTCAAGACCGTTGTTACCAAGACAAAGTTTGTCAATCCTGAGCCAAAACCTCTTAGCACGCTACAGGCATACAAGACAAACACATTATTGGCCATCGCCATCAAGAACGTTCCCCCGCCCATCAGGATCAAACCAGCTAAAATAATCTTGCGTAGCGTATTCTCGTTCAAAAACCTCGGCATTAGCAGCGATGTAAAAGAAGACGCAACCATCAGAATTGTCACAATCAACGACACATCACCAATTCCTACGCCTAGGCTTTCCGCAATTGGACGATAGAACAAGCCAGCCGTGTTCATGCATATGCCAAGCGATGCAGTCGCCATGCCGCACAACGCAACCAGCACCCACAAATACTTTCCTCTCATCATACTTCCTCCCAGAAATCCTCTTTATTGTATTATATCAATCTCGATGTTTCCAGTTTTGCCAAACTAGGCTATAATGATATTACGTTAGTCTGCGATTCTTAAAGCGCAGGCATCGTGTAATTCATATGGAGGTTAAACATTATGCACTGCACGAAACAAATATTGGAAGACCTGATGTGGGTTGGTGCGGATGACCGCCGTCTCAGCTGCTTCGAAGGCGTCTATGGCGTTCCGAACGGAGTCTCCTACAATTCTTATCTGCTTCTCGATGATAAGACTGTCTTGTTCGACACCTGCGACAAAGCTGTCGCCCACACATTCCTCGAAAATGTCGCGTATGGGCTTGGCGATAGAAAGCTTGACTATCTGGTTGTCCATCACATGGAGCCAGATCATGCCGCTACCATTGAAGATCTTCTCTTCCGCCATCCTGACGTGACAATCGTATGCAACGCCAAGATCAAGACAATGCTGGCGCAATACTTCGAATACCCGATGGACAACATGATTAAGGTTGTCAAGGAAGGCGATGTCCTGAATACTGGCAAGCATGAGTTGACATTTGTCAATGCCCCGATGGTCCATTGGCCAGAAGTCATGATGAGCTACGATAAGACCGACAAGATCCTCTTCACTGCTGATGCCTTTGGCACATTTGGCGCATTGAACGGACACATCTTCGCCGATGAAGTCGACTTCATGCACGATTGGCTCGATGAAGCAAGAAGATACTACACAAACATCGTAGGCAAGTATGGTCCTCAGGTACAGATGATCCTGAAAAAGGCTGCTGCCCTCGACATTGCCTACGTATGTCCTCTCCATGGCTTTGTATGGCGTTCCCATTTTGGTGATTTCCTTGAGAAATACCAGCTCTGGAGCACATATACTCCTGAAGTAAAAGGCGTATGCCTTGCCTATGCCAGCGTCTATGGGCATACCGAGAATATGGCAAACATTCTGGCAGGAAAACTCGTAGACAGAGGCATTCCGGTGGAGATGTTCGATACATCCGTAATCCCCGCTAGCTACATCGTAGCCAGCGCATTCCGCCACAGCCACCTTGTCTTTGCGGCAACAACGTATAACGCTGGAATCTTCGTGACCATGGAAAACCTGCTCAACGATATCGTTGCGCACAACATTAGAAACCGCAAGGTTGCCCTTCTCGAAAATGGCTCATGGGCACCAACCTCTGGCAAGTTGATGAAGGAACTCCTTGCCAAGATCCCTGGCACCGAGTTTATCGGTGAAACGATTTCGATCAAGTCCGCACTCAAAGCCGACAAGCTTGCAGAGCTTGACGCAATGGCAGACGCAATCGCCAATGACATCAAGCCACAGGCGGCAAAGCCTGCTGCTTCTCCTGCCAGCGAGCCAGCTGTCGTCACCAAGGCAGAAGTCAGCGTTGATCCAACAGCATTCTTCAAGTTCAGCTATGGCCTTGAGATCCTCACATCATCTTTGGATGGCAAGGATTACGGATGCATCATCAACTCGGCAGCCCAAATATGCGAAGGAGACCTCAAGAAAGTCGCTGTTTCCGTCATTAACAAGAACCATACAGCCGATATCATCAAGAAGACTGGTAAGTTCAATGTATCCGTCCTGACTGAAGATGCACCATTCTCGCTCTTCCAGCATTTTGGTTTCCAATCTGGCAGAGACGTGGACAAGTTCGCCAATGTCGACTACAACGACCGTCTTGCGAATGGCATTCGCTACATCCCGACATACACCAACTCTGTCTTTGGTTGTGAAGTCATTCAGTCCATTGACCTTGGCGTATCCACCCTGTTCATTGCCAATGTCACCGAGACAAAGGTATTAAGCAATGCACCAAGTGCAACATACGCCTACTATCATGCTCATATCAAGCCAAAGAAAGCTCCTGTCCAGGAACAAAAAGAAGGCTATAGATGCACCATCTGCGGCTACTTCTACGAGGGTGAAATGCCAGATGACTATGTCTGCCCTCTCTGCAAGCATGGCAAGGACGTATTTGAATATGTCCCAGGTGTCAAAGTCGAAAAGAAGAAAGGCTTCATCTGCAAGATTTGCGGCTATTTCGAGCCATTTGAAGGCGATGAGCTTCCTGCTGACTACCAGTGCCCCATCTGCAAGCATTCCAGAGACGACATGGAGCCAGCCGAACAATAATCCTTCCAAAAGATGCATCACAGATGCATCTTTTTTACTTACCGCATGTGCATGCTTATTTTTATCTATCCTTCTTTTAGGATGAATTACATCCGATTTCTAACAGATATATGCTTTTATTATGTGTATAAGCATAGTTTCTATTGTTATGCATCATTTACGTTTTTAGATCATACGATTACTATGTTGATTATTAAGTTGTACATTTGTACAGCCAAGGAAAGGAAGTAAACATGACTATTGATTATCAAAAACTTGGCAAGAGAATCAAAGAGGAGCGCCAGAAGAAAGGCATGACGCAAGATCAACTCAGCCAACTCGTCAACTGCAACTCTTCACACATATCCAACATTGAACTAGCTCGTACCGTACCATCGCTAGATCTTCTTTACTCCATTGCGGATGTCTTGGATGTAGGCATTGATGCCCTGTTCATGGATCAATTCAAGAATCCTCTCAGCGCACAAAGCATCGCCCTTGCCAAGGCATTCACACGTTTCTCCGAAAGCAAACGAAACCTCGTTCTCCTCTTCATTGAGTTTCTCTCCAACTACGAAAATAGTGGCATAAACATCGAAGATGCGTTTACGCCAAAGTCAAAACGTTAAAAAGCCTCAAAGATCTCTTGACTTTTTCCATGAAAGAAAGGCTCCCTTTCGGAAGCCTTTCTTTTTTATGTTTTTATTTCTTGTCGATCTGAGGACCAGCGGAAACAAGCGCCTTGCCTGCCTCGTTGTACTCATACTTGTGGAAGTTCTTGATGAACCTAGAAGCCAGATCCTCTGCCTTTTCTGTCCATACAGAAACATCCGCATATGTGTCCCTAGGATCCAGGATGCCTGTGTCAACGCCTGGCAACTCTGTCGGAACCTCGAAATTGAAGTAAGGAATCGTCTTTGTTGGAGCATTCTTGATATCACCATTCAGGATTGCATCAATGATACCACGCGTGTCCTTGATCGTGATACGCTTGCCTGTGCCATTCCAACCTGTGTTGACCAGATACGCCTTGGCACCGCTCTGTTCCATTCTCTTGACCAATTCCTCGGCATACTTTGTTGGATGAAGCTCAAGGAATGCCTGTCCGAAGCATGCGGAGAAGGTTGGCGTAGGCTCGGTAATGCCACGCTCTGTACCCGCCAACTTGGCTGTAAAGCCAGACAGGAAGTAGTACTTTGTCTGTTCTGGTGTAAGGATAGACACTGGAGGCAATACGCCAAATGCATCCGCACTCAAGAAAATGACATTCTCTGCCGCAGGACCTGCAGAAACAGGCTGAACGATCTTCTCAATGTGGTTGATCGGATAAGAGACACGTGTATTCTCCGTGACACTCTTGTCGGCGAAATCCAACTTGCCGTTTTCATCACATGTAACATTTTCAAGCAATGCATCCTTGACAATCGCATTGTAGATATCTGGCTCAGATTCCTTGTCAAGATTGATGACCTTGGCATAGCAACCACCCTCGTAGTTGAATACACCTTCATCATCCCAGCCATGCTCGTCATCACCAATCAGAAGTCTCTTTGGATCTGTGGACAACGTTGTCTTGCCTGTTCCGGAAAGACCAAAGAAGATTGCTGTGTTCTTTCCTTCCATATCTGTGTTAGCAGAGCAATGCATGGACGCAATACCCTTCAGTGGCAGATAATAGTTCATCATGGAGAACATGCCCTTCTTCATCTCACCACCATACCAAGTGTTCAGAATCACCTGCTCACGGCTTGTGATGTTGAAAGCTACGCAAGTCTCAGAGTTAAGCCCAAGTTCCTTGAAGTTTTCGACCTTAGCCTTGGAAGCTGTGTAAACTGTAAAGTCCGGCGTAAATGTTTCCAATTCTTCCGCCGTTGGACGGATGAACATATTCTTGACAAAGTGAGCCTGCCATGCGACCTCCATAATGAAGCGGACAGCCATTCTCGTATCCTTGTTCGCGCCACAGAAAGCATCTACGACAAACAAACGCTTGTTGCACAATTCCTTGACAGCCAAATCCTTGACAGTCGCCCAGACCTCTGGCGTCATCGGGTGGTTGTCGTTAGGATACTCCGGTGTATTCCACCAGACAGTTCCCTTTGAGTTCTCATCTACGACAATATACTTGTCCTTAGGAGAGCGTCCTGTATAAATGCCAGTCATGACATTGACAGCGCCAAGCTCCGACAACTGCCCCTTCTCATATCCTTCCAATTCAGGATTCAATTCTTCCTCATAAAGGAATTCATATGAAGGGTTGTACACGATCTCGGTCGTTCCCGTAATACCGTATTTTTCCAAATCAATCTTTGCCATGGTTTTCTTACCTTTCCTTTCTCTTCCTTGCGCCCATCTAGCGACCAGGCGCTTCGACTATTTTTTGTTATTGACAGTTCTCTTTTCACCATCCTGCCTAAACAAACGTATTCTACCCCTCAAAAATGGAAAATACAAGCATTTAGCCTCATAATCACAGTAAAAAATAGCTTGATTCTCCCTTCTGGTTTCGGTTAAGCGTTTACATTTTTTCTAGGCATACGCGCGAGCGCACATCTCCGAAAAAGAACCGCGCCACCTTGGAGTCCCCAACGAGAATGCGTTCTTTTCTGTAATGTCTATTCCAGTATCTCAGACACTCGCTCCTACTCACCTGTAGTGTTGTTCAGCGCCATGAGATCCTCCGCATCAGTATTCCGAATCCTTCCCATGCCTCCCTGCGCGGCTCCAATCACATATTCTGGATGTTCCACCATTGTCTCATAAAGCTTCATCGCTTCCAAATCCCATAACTATTGCGCCCATGCGATTGTACATAAGGGGATCACCCCAAATAGAAGCAAGCACTTCCAGTCTCCCATATGTCACTGGAAAGATAGGATCCACCGTCCTATACTGACTGACCTCCATGACAACGAGCTTATCCATGTCAATCACTTCATAGGCATTTCCATATATGACAGAATCTTGTGTTTTATCATTAACAACCTGTTCTTGAATACCATCATTGGACGATGTGGTCACCATCTGTTGTGTAACACATCCAAATATCACAATAGCCATCAATGCTGTTATAGTTTTCATTTGCACTTTCTCCTATTATTATAGACGTGTTTCCAGTTCCGTAAATTTGATCGTTACAGTATATTATCTTTCTATACTGGAACGGAAAGACAATTGGTCGCCATAATGTAGCATAAATTTGTGATAAAAAGCAGTAAATCATGTGAAACTTATGTGATTAATAAAATCTTAAAAAATCACTTGCATTTCCCAATCCTCTTACGCTAAACTATGCCTGTCACAAGTGATATTAGGAGGTAAAACCAATGGACTCACATATTAAGACGGCTGCGAAGCTAGCCCTCGCAGCCGCAACGCTCACGCCAACGGTTGCCGTGGCAGAGCAAAACACAACATATGGATGGAACACCGATGCAAACATGCGCTACTGGTATGAAGATGGCATTGTGCAGGGAACCTACAACGACCCCAAGGGAGTCATGGGATATGATCCCGAATTGAATGTCTTCATCAACCGTGGACGGGAAATCTTCGACCACGCCAGCAACTCGTGGTATTGGCTCGATTCCATTAACAATGGCGCTGCCGCCCATAACAAAGAAGTGTGGATCCCCTATATCTTCCAAGATGAAGCCACCCCAAGCGGAGGCAAATGGGTTCGCTACGACCATGAAGGACATATGATCAAAGGCTGGTTCAGCATTGATGGACGCACATATTTCTACGACCACGAGACAGGTGCCATGTTAAAAGGCTGGCACTGGATCGATGGTAGACGCTGTCATTTCAACGAACTCACAGGTGTCATGGACTACAACGCCACCTGCGATTTCTACAACTATGACAACAACGCTGCCATGGATTCCATCGCCTACATCGGATACAACATCCGGGAATTGCGAAACAGGGGAACCCTGTGGAACACACACTATAACGAAAACATGCGCGGCATCCTTTCGGGAGTGCCGTATGGCTCGGGCTGCACCGGGCTTGAGACAAACTGGGAAGGCAAACCAGACATCGATGCATTCCGCCGTCGCGGACTTGTCTGCGCGTCATACGTCGCATACGTATATTTCAACTATTTCCCTAATGTTGCAGGCATCGATACCAGCTCATTCATCGTCCCGCAAAACCCAAAGAGCGTTGACTCTTGGCTAATTGCCTCAAGAGACACCGTCAACCGTGGCAATGCACGTTTTGTCGGGTTCCATCAAGATGGCGCAGGAAGACTCCATGCGGATGAACCAATCCCCGCTGGGGCATTGTTCCTCCTGTCACACAATGGCAGGCTAGCCCACGCATGTGTCTATGCCGGAAACATGAACGGACGCAACTTCATGTATTCCCTTGGAAACTCCAAGGGACCTGAAATGTCCTCATTGGAAGGCTATTGGCAGTCATCCTACAAAGAAACTCTTACCTACATCGTCATCCCAGATTTTATACGCTGATTAGCTTCCCCAATGGGGAAGCTTTTTTAGTTTAGTGTAGTATTGCGATTTATTTGCGAGAACAAAAAAACCGGCTCAATGAACCAGTTCTACTTTCCATTGGTCCGGCATGCCTCAAGAAACGCAAATGCTGCGTCATAGAACAACTCCGTTTGTTCTCGTGGCAACGTCCTGATCCCAAATATCAATGAAAGCTCTTTCTGTGTAAATGATGTCACACTCTCATACCCATTGTCATTGCCATGGAGCAAATACTCCTTTTCCACTCCAAGATAATTAGCAATTTCATCAATGTAATTCATGTATGATCTTGTTCTTCCCGACTTCCATTGCGTCAAAGATGAGTTGGTGATTCCCAAATGCAACGCCATGTCTCTCTGTCTAATTCCCTTCGCTTCCATTTGTTTCAAAATCCTAACAAGGATTCGATTATCGATCTCTTCAAGCTTCCTGGTCATGTAAAACCTCCCCTGACACCAAATGCCTGTCATTCCAATATACAAAAAATGTCAACTGTATATCAGACGGACACTATAATACACTATTCACTGAAAAAGCTGTAGACGCTCAATTTACCTATTTCAAATCCACACGTCAATTGAACCGTCAACAGATCATATATCAATTTAATTTTAACAAATTTTCAAAGAAAACAACACTAAATCTATAATGCATTGCGATGAAAACGATTTCATGATATAACTGTTAACATGAAAACAAACAGACTCGCATTCCTTGAAGGAATCAAAGACGGCATTCCCATTGCGCTAGGCTATGCTGCGGTTGCCTTTTCCCTAGGCATTGCCATGCGCAATGCAGACATGAATGCCCTGCAAGGCTTTCTTATAAGCCTTGCTAACGTTGCATCTGCTGGAGAATACGCCGACCTCCAGGTCATTGCAGAAGATGGAGCGTACATTGAGATTATCATTGTGACATTTGTCGCAAACATGCGTTATCTCCTAATGTCCACGGCACTTACCCAACGGTTCTTGCGAGATACTCCATTTTATCACCGCTTCTTTGTGGGATATGGCGTTACCGATGAGATATTTGGCATCTCCATTGGACACGCCAAGCACATCGAGCCATTCTACAACTATGGTGCCATTGTCGTTTCCGTTCCTGCCTGGGCACTTGGCACAAGCTTTGGCATCCTTGCCGGTAACATCCTGCCATCTCGCATCGTTTCTGCCCTTTCCGTTGCCCTATATGGCATGTTCATCGCCATCATCATTCCACCCGCAAAAGAAAACCCTGTTACTGCAGGCGTTGTCATCAGCGGTTTCCTGCTCTCGTGGCTCACAAGGAACATCACGCTTCTCTCCTCGGGAATGAAGACAATCATCTTGACTATCTTCATCGCATCTATCGCTGCCTGGAGGTTCCCACATGAAAACGCATAACATCTATGTCTATATCCTTCTCTCTGGGCTTGTCTCCTATCTAATCCGCGTTCTCCCCCTGACCCTGATCAACAAACCTATCCAAAACAAATTCCTTCGTTCTTTCCTTTATTACGTTCCATACGCAACCCTGGCGGTCATGACCTTTCCCGCCATCATCGAAGCCACAAAATCCCCTGTCTCTGGTTTTTGCGCCTTGGCAACAGGCGTGTTCTTTGCCCTGCAGGGTAGAAACCTCCCCTTTGTCGCAACTGCCTGTTGCCTAACGGTTTTACTACTTGAAACCATCCTTTGAGCCATATTCTTTCCAGGATTTGTTTCAAAGAGTGTATCATTATATATGCAAAGGAGAATTGTCATGAATACTAACAACGAACTCAGCGAAAAGGTCAAGGAACTAATCAAGAAAGGCAACGTCACCAAGATCATCGTCAAAGACAAGAACGGAAAGAAAATCGTATCGTTCAACACCAACGTAGGTATCATTGGCGGCCTTGTCGCAATGTCCGCCGCTCCATGGGCTCTAATCGCAACCGCCATTGTAACCGCTGGAACCGGCTGCACCGTCAAAGTCATCAAGGACAATGGTGAAGTAATCACCCTTTCCGACACTATCGAAAATGTCACCAACAAAGTTGGCGACACTGCCGAAAACATCAGAGATACGATCATGAAACACTTCAACAAATAAGGCATCCTCATCGGATGCCTTTTTCTAACGGTTTAATCCATGCATGGCATGGCGTACAACATCATATGCGTTCCTTGACTTCTTTCCCAAAAGCTCCAAGGTTTCCATTACTGATTCATGCTTGTCGCACACATTGACAATCAAAGCTTCCCTTGAGTCAGGCATCTCCTTGGCAAGAGGCCACATATGCGTGCGGATAATGCCTGCCGTCTTTTCATCGATATCGCCAAGGATATCCTTTGCTACGGTGACGGAATCAACTGGATGACCTAAGCAACACTGCACAGACGACCCAAATTTCTCGTCTCTGCCGATAATCCCCAGATCATGGCAAAGCGAACCGATCAAAACCTTGTCTCTGTCCACCTTCATGCCATTCCTTTCCAACAAATCACACAACTTCATGGCATACCTTGCCACGCCAACCGAATGCATTGCGACCGTCGTGTCAAGATGATGCGTTTGCCTGCAGGCTTGTCCAAATATCTCGGAATGCAAAATCTGTTGGGCCTCACGGGTAAGATTCAACTCGTCCAATGTCGTATTCCTCATTTCTACCTCCGGTCGGAAGTATAGCACATTCTTCTTGAAAAATCCCAATGATTTTTCTTTGAATTGCTCAAAACGAAGAGTTCAACGGCTTCTCTTGCCTCGCTTAGATGCCGTCACACTGCTTTTGCGGCGCGTACGCACTCCGCTCTCACGCAAGATTCTCCCCACCGTATTGGAGCAGATATGCACTCCAGGATGCGCTTCCATGACTCTTCTCGCAATTAATCTATCACTCAACAAGTTTGCGTTCTTCTCCTTCGTCATTTCCACGATCTCCTCGACGATCTCAGGATGCTGATCCGCGAATTTCTTTCTTCCACCTCCTGGCTTGCGAATTCTGTCGCCTTCCCTGAATCTAACACCTGCCTCATGTTCCTTCATCCCCTTAGCAACAGTGCCTCGGGAAACGTGATACTTCTGGGAAACCTTCTGGATGCCGCCAAATCCCATTCGTGCAGCCTCCTTGCCCAGCGCAAGTCTCTTCTGCTTCTCATTCATGTTCGCAATATTCTTCTTGGACATATTATTCCCTCCCTTGCGAATTACATTATATGTGAAATGACTATACAAGTTATTATTTTTTACTTTGCTCATAAATAGATTGTTGATTTTTAATGCCAATCTACGATTTATGTCAAATGTCTACATCAAAGTTTATATACTTTGATATTGACTGTTTTTCTTGCGCGTCATTTCACAAAAACCACGCGTTCATAGCGCATTTACCCCAATAGTGCGCGCACGCGCGTAACAAATCATCAAGACCTTCGCAACTTTCTTTTTTATGTACTCAGGTTTAAAGAACTTCCGCAAGGAAGAATAGAATCAGTTTTCAGAGAACGTGCGTTTTCAGAAACAAATCATTGAAACTTTTCATGCAAGATAATAGAATTAAATGGAAAGCACATATGACAGGAGGTTGTTAATGAACATTGTATGCCTGGACATGGAAGGCGTCCTCGTCCCTGAAATCTGGATCGCCTTCTCCGAAGCCAGCGGAATTCCAGAACTTCGCCGCACAACCCGCGACGAGCCGGACTACAACAAATTGATGAACTGGCGTATTCAGATCCTTAAAGACCATGGACTTGGCCTCAAGCAAATCCAAGAGACAATCGCAACGATTGACCCATTGCCTGGCGCAAAGGAATTTCTCGACGAACTCCGTTCCTTGACGCAGGTGCTCATTCTTTCCGATACTTTCGAACAGTTCGCCATGCCCTTGATGAAAAAGCTCGGCTATCCCACCCTCTTTTGCAATACCCTAGAGGTAGCGGAAAGCGGCGAAATCACCGGATTCAAGATGCGCGTGGAACACTCCAAGCTAACGACCGTCAAGGCGCTACAATCCATTGGCTATGAGACAATTGCCTGTGGCGATAGCTTCAACGACCTTGACATGATTCTTGCGTCCAAGGCAGGATTCCTCTTCCGGAGTACCGATGCCATCAAGGCAGCCTACCCCGATATCCCTGCCTTCGAGGAATTTGTCGACCTTTCAAACGCCATCAAGGCGCAACTTTGACACAAGCCAACAATGGTATCTCATATTGAAGGAGAAAATGTATGATCAGAAAAGAAAACCAATGCAAAATCGAATACCGCGAACACATGAGAGACGGCGATGGAACCGTCTTGTTAACAAACTTTGTCAATAGCCCAGAAGATCTCTGCAACAAGGGAAGGCTTTTCTCCAAGATCACCCTGAACCCTGGGTGCTCCATCGGCTACCACGTCCACGAAAACGATTCCGAGTTGTTCTATATCCTCAAGGGCATCGCCCAATACAACGACAACGGAAATATCGTCACGGTATCCGCTGGCGATGTTACTATCTGCCCGCCTGGACAAGGACATGGCATTGCGAACAAAAGAGATGAAGTCGTAGAACTGATCGCTGTCATCGTCTACGCTTAAGAGAGACAACCAATGAAATTCTATATGCCCACAAGGCTGTATGTGGAAGAAGAATGCGTCCTCTCTCACAACAAGGAACTGTCTTCCCTTGGCCAAAAAGCACTCATCGTGACCGGCAAATCTTCCGCCATCAAGTCAGGCGCATTTGATGATGTCGCAAAGGCTCTCAGCACCAATAATGTTGCCTATTGCGTTTTCAATGAAGTAGAAGAAAACCCTTCAACCGATACAATCATCAAGGCCACGACCTATGGTCTTGCGGAAAACGTTGATTTTGTTATTGGCATTGGCGGTGGATCACCACTTGACGCTGCCAAAGCAATTGCCTTCATGTTGAACCTAAAGAGTACCGATCCTAAAGATTTATACAATCCGACATTGCCTTCCAATGCGCTTCCCATCGCCGCCATCCCCACCACATGTGGCACAGGCTCAGAAGTCACCGGCGTTTCTGTACTCACCGTACATGACAAGCAAACAAAGTCATCGATCCCCCAAAGGATCTTCCCACAACTCGCTTTAGTGGATGGAAAGTACCTCATGAACGCTCCACACGCGATGATTGTCAATACATCCATTGATGCCCTTGCGCACATGATTGAAAGTCTCTTAAGCAAGAAGAACGATCAATTCAGCCAATCCAACGCATTGACTGGCATCACATTATGGAGCTACACCAAGAAAGTGTTGACCAAGGAAAAACCACTGGATAGCGCCAATGCGTTCCAACTGATGCTCTCATCCACCTTTGGCGGCTTAGCGATAGCGCAAACAGGAACTTCCATTCCTCATGCGTTGAGCTACATCCTGACCTATGACCAACACATTCCGCACGGCAAGGCATGTGGCTATTTCCTCGGGAAATTCCTTCGGGAAGCGCCATTTGACCTCCAGTATCCCACTCTATGCGCTGCAGGCTTTACGAAAATCGAAGATTTTCAATCCTTCCTGCAAACCGTCTTTGGCGACTTTTCCGTCCCATCCGAAACTCTCGAAAGAGCATACAACGTCGTTGTCAAGAACAAGGAACGACTCAATGGATGCCGTTTCGATGTCGATGAGGAAACCTTGCGCAGAATTGTCTTCTGACACCCATAAAAACCAGCCATCGGCTGGTTTTTTCATTTATGCGGGATCGCTCCTGAAATAGGATGAGGAACATATGGTTCCTCAAGATATGCGACTTCTTCTTGCGTAAGTGTCAACGCCATTGCCTTGGCCGCATCATCGAAATGTTTCATCTTTGTTGCGCCAACAATCGGAGCAGCAACGTTTTTAGCATAATGCCACGCCAAGGCAACCTCACACATGGTAACGTCATGCCTATTCGCCAATTCATCGACCCTTTGGACAATCGCCATATCGTGTTTCTTCATCGCATCATACTTCCGATGCAAGATCTTATCTGTGCCATCCCTCTTCGTTCCAGAATCCCATTGCGAATGGGTCAAATGGCCACCTGCCAACGGACTATACGGAATACGCGACACATGGAACTGTTCACACACTGGTATCAATTCCCTCTCATCCTCCCTATACAACAGGTTATAGTGATTCTGCATCGTTGAAAACGGCGTAAACCCATGTTCCTTTGCGCAAATCTGAAAATTGTGGAACTGATATCCATACATTGCGGAAGCACCTAACGCCCTGACTTTCCCTGCCTTGACAAGGCTATCAAGCGTCTCTAGCGTTTCTTCTATTGGCGTGTCATAGTCAAAACGATGAATCTGGTAAAGATCCAGATAATCCGTTCCAAGACGTTCAAGCGTTCCCTCAATTTCTCGTAAAATCGCTTCTTTCTTCAACTTTCCCTCATTGAAGTAAACCTTGGAAGCCAAGACAACCTTGTCTCTTGGAATGCCCAATCGCTTCAAAGCCTTGCCTATGAAAAGCTCGCTTGTCCCATTAGCGTACTGGTTTGCCGTATCGATAAAGTTCACGCCCATCTCATATGCATGCGCAATCATCGCCGCTGTTTCATCTTCATTCAATGTCCATTGATGTGTTCCCTCGAACACTTCGCCAAACGACATTCCTCCCACGCATATGCGCGACACCAGCAAATCTGTTTCTCCTAGCTGAATATATTTCATATGCACCTCCAAACAAAGTATACAACATTCCATTGGATCAATGCTTGCTTTCGCAACGCAAATAGTGTAATATTACACTAGAGGTGTAATTATGGACAAAAACGAACTGATTGCTGAGGTGTCAAGGTGCCTCAAGACTGTGCGTGCGGAATATGACTTCTCACAAACGCAAATGGCTTCAATCCTTGGCATCTCCAAGAAAAGCCTGGTAGAGACAGAAAAGAAGCGCCGCAACTTAACCTGGCCGGAATGTGTCGCATTCGTGACATTGTTCTCTTCAAGCTCTATCCTACAAAACTCTTTTGGGGGTGAAATGTCCGATATGATGAAAGCAATTGCTTTCAACGACATCCAGCCCATCTACCCAAAAACCCTTGGTGGCAAGATTTGGTGGAAGAACATCCGTGAGGAAAAAGGCTATCGTCTCCAACAAAACATCATATCCTCCCACTACCGCATCCTTGACAGCCAGGATGGAAGGATCATATCATCGCTTCACAAAAGCGTCATCATGCCAATCTTTGAAAATCTAATCAAGGAGGAAGACAAATGAAGAAATACCTAAAGCTATTCTTAACAAACTACATCCTGCTCTATGCCCTTGCCAGCATTCCCGCTGCCATCCTATGGATTGTCACGACTGGCATCCTTCAGGAAGGTTCCATTTTCCTAGGCTGGCTGTCGCTTGCGGCTTTTGTTGTTCTATTCTTGTATTTCCAACGCAACAAACTGACAGAGGAACACTTTCGTTTCCATGGCATCCTTTTATGCGCCATGTTGTCAATCACCGCAATCATCTTGGCCATCGGTGCCATCTTCAAGAATTCCACCTTTGCTATGAACCTCGCCTACCCCGCGTTTCCTTTCTACATCTTGTTGATATTGACATTCTTTATCACCAACCCATTTGAAGCCATTCCCTTTGTCATTGGCTCATTGGTCATTACCTTCCTTGCGGTGAGTGTCTTGATGAAAAAGATAAAGGAAGCCAAGCTCTATCTCATAGTAGCACTGGTTCTTTGTCTCTCATGTGGCGTTTTATATTCCAGACAGCCTTTCGTTCTCTACAAGGGCCATGGCTTTGCCTATATGAACGGCTTCTCTAGCACCGATTTCACAGGCTACCATGTGTATGATAACAAGAAACTAGCAACCCTAGACCACCCGGCAAGCCTGCAGATCACCGATGTCGAGGACATGCCTGTACTTGATGGCGCAGAAGCATGCTACCCACTCTACGCAGCCATTGCCAAAGCCATATACAAGGATATCGATGTCATTGAGAAACAAGCCTTGAAAGACCCCGTATACCACAATACAAACGGACGCATCGTCCAATTCACAAATACCGTTGTTGGCTATAACCACCTTGCTTCCCACAAGGTCGATATCTTCATCGGTGCCGGTCCCACCGAAGACCAAATTGTATTCACCAAGGAATTCGCAAAAGATGAAATCACAACCCTCCCCATTGGGAAAGAAGCCTTTGTCTTCTTCGTTGAAGAAGATAATCCGATCAATGGATTGACCAGCGAACAAATCCGATTAATCTACCATGGCGATATCACCAACTGGCAAGAACTTGGAGGAAAGAACCAAGAAATCATCGCTTTCCAACGACCACGCAACTCGGGGTCGCAAGCCGCCATGATATGGTTCATGAAAGACGTTTCCCTCAAGGAACCATTGTCCTACGAAAACGTTGATGCCATGATGGGCGTTATCTCCGAAGTCGCCCAATACAACAATGAGAAAGGTGCAATGGGCTATACCTTCCGCTATTTCCTCGAGGGACTCTCCCAGGAAAAAGGCGTGAAGATGTTGGCTGTGGATGGGGTATACCCCAGTCTAGAGACAATCAAAAGCGGTGAATACCCATTGACCGTGCCACTTGTCGCAGCCACTTTATCCCGTACTAGCCAACGCAAGAAAAGTGTCCAACAAGTACTGGATTTCTTGCTTTCCCCCGATGGCCAAGAACTCATCGAAAAAACAGGATACGCCCCTCTCAACAATTAAACGAGTGCCTCTCGGCACTCGTTTTTATCATATTTAGATTTTCACCACATCATAGCGCGGGTTATTCAACACCGACAACATATACTCATATGGTGTCATGTTCAATGAATTTAACAATGTCTTGAAAATCGAGGCAGACTGTCCCGAACACAACTGCACATTTTCCGCATCACCCAACGCATGGAACACATCATGGCGTGATTCTACATTCCACAACACCAGGTTTGGCAATTCATAGCCAGCTTTTTGGAACCTATCCTTCATCTCCTCGACAAACGTCCACTGTGTATCACGCAGGACACAATCAATTTCCCCATCGCTGATGACAATGATGCTGGAAGGCATCTCTTCACGCGGAACCTGCTTCTTGACAGCGGTATTCAACAAAACATCGAAAGCAGCCTCCAGATTCGTGTTATATCCCCAGTTAGATTTAGCAACGCTAGCTACTTTTTCCAACAATGTGTTTCCCTTGATCGTCACAAGATCGGGCACTTGCGAGAATGTCAAGAAGACGTTGCTGAAAGCGCCTTTGTTCCTTTCCGCAAAATAGATGCCCAAGCCGATAGAAGTCGCAATTGGTCTGCCCATCATGGATCCCGAAAGATCCACCATGATGAGAATATTGTTCTCACCCTCAATGTAGTTGGGCAATGCCTTCCATTGTTCCTCAATCACAGGATCCATTGCCGGCAACTCCCAGCGATAGCCCATGATCTTGTCGGTATACTTTTGCACAATGTCATATGGATACAAAGTCCCCGCACGAATCTTCTTCTCGCCCGACTTGACTTGTTCCATATACGCCCCAAAGCGCTCCTTATCGTTACGCCAGAAAGCCACGCGATAACGGTTCATCGCCATGGAAGGAACAGCCTCATAGGTTATTTTGTCATATTCCTTGGCGCTCATGTCCACTTCCGTGACATTTAGATAACGGCGCAACATCGACAACGTCTTGCGGTAGTCTTTTTTATCCATGCCAAGCGCCTTAGCAAGCTTTCTTGCCTTCTGTCTTGTCGCATAAGACGAAGTGTTGGCCGAAGGCAACCACTTTGCTAATAGAGAGATTGGCTTATGATCCTTGCTAAGGGATACATCGCTTGTCAATTGCTTCTTGACCAAGGCAACGACATCATCCGCCACGGGAGTGTCAAGCAACACCAACAAATCATCCCATCTGCCAAATTCAACAACCAGCTCAAGATTCTTGCGCATGATATCCGGATAAACATTCGCAAGCGTCAAGAACATCGCCCTAGCCGCTTCTCTTTCGCCTAGCCCGCCCCTGATATCGCGCGCATAGAACGCAAGCTTCGTTGCCAACAATTTGTCTTCCGCCAGCGCACACGCAAACTTGACAGGAACATCCTTAACGCGCGAGCGCAACGAACCAGCTAACGCAAACAAATCAAGCAATGCGCCAGATCCTGTGGACGACAACGCCAATTCCCCGTTTTCCGTCAATGTCCAATTCAGTTCTTCCGACAACCCCTTTAACAAAAGATTCTCCTGTCCCATCATGACCCTCCTTTTTCAAAACAAAAAGCGTCAACCAAGCCCCAGCAACTATTTTTTCACGACACCAGTCATCCAGAGCCTGCATGTGTCAACGCCTTGTTTAAATTTAGTCCTTATCATATCCTAATTTTTTTTGCTGTGTGTGTCGAATACTAGACGCGTTAGGTTAAACGAAATTTATGGATTTCACTTTACACAAAGATTGCTGTTAGCGTCTACTGTCAGCCCTATTGAACCAACACCCATAGTATATCACACTTTCCGCAGAGTGACACAAGATTTTTCAAAAATATTCTGTCCCACCTTGCGCATTCACAAAAGGAAGGGATTTCCCATCCCTTCCTCTATTAATGAAGACTATTGCCTGATGCCTGTGATCGGATCAAAGAAATATGTCTTGCCATTGATTGTCTGCGTACCCTTGTACATTGCGCCTGTGATCAAGTCATAGTAGTATACGCCATCGTCGTTCGCATACCAACCCTTGATCATCTGACCATACTTGTCGTAACGCACCCACTTGCCTTCTGGATATCCATTAGGATCATCCTGGAACAGGTAAGGGATCCAGACTTCCTTGTTTCTAGCTACCAAGCCATCCGCATCAGCGTCCAGCCAATACCAAGCATCTGTGACAGGATCATAGATCTCGCGTCCTCTTGGCACCTTGTTGTACAGAGTGTCTGAGATGTTCTTAGGATCATCGACAGTTCCCTGCCTGATGCCATCCTCGAACCAATACTGCTTGTTGTCGATAATCTTGAATCCCATGAATCCTTCATATTCCGCAAGCCACTTCCACTCGTTGAGATCGCCCTCTGTGTTGGCGTTGTTATCGAAGTAGATCCAGCTCCAATGTCCGCTGTACTCGTATGGGTTGCCTTCCGCATCGGTAAACCTGCCTGTCAGGTCTTCAACCTTTGCCCATTCGGAGACATGCGTCTCAATGCCAGCCTCCTTGAATCTTGCGATTGTCGGCTTTGAGCAAAGGTCAGGATTGACGGTTGTGTCTGTCAAAGCGTATGTGAACCAATACTTTGTTCCACCTTCCTTGACTGCCGCGATCATTTCGTCTGTGATGTATTCATCAAAGAATGCTTCGCAGATCGGGAATGCCTTGTAGAAGTATCCAGGATGCTTCATGGTGATTTCCATGGTCATGTATCCGCCATTGGAGCAGCCACCAACAATGACTCTGTCCCTGTTGATCTCCGGATGCTTTCTGACATACCAGTCGATGAACTCAAACAGGTCGTCCGCATAGCAGGAACCCTTGTCGCCATTCTGGTAAGCGCCTGTGCCATCGTCCATCCACATTGTTGGAGCCTGTGGCGTAATGACATACGCACCGCCAAATGTATCCTGGAACTCTTTGTCCGCAAATGCTGTTACTTCGTTGCCAAGCAAGTCAATGTAGTTGTCGTTCTTGCCCTTGTTCGTGCCTTCGCCCGCGCCATGGAGCCAAACCACAAGAGGCATTTCCTCGGTAACCTTCTCAGGAACGAATTCGCCATAGACGATTGGTGTTCCGCTTGGAGCAATGTATGTATCCTGGTTGAAGGAATCTGCCAGAGGGCTGATCCACTGGTCGTTGTCATAGAAATCAAATGCCTTGTGTACGGTAATGCCATCGCCGACAACGGTCAGTTCATACTGGTCGACCCATCTGTTGAAGCCAGAGCCAAGCTCATAGAAGAATGGCGAGCCTTCGTTTGGCGAAACGTACATTTCAACCGTAACAATCTTGCCTTCTGCCGCATCAACCTTGTTTCCTGCCTCATCGGACAGATATACAGCTGTAACCTTGCGATCTGTTGTCGCTACGATATTCTGGAATGTACCCCAGTCGAACGCTTCCTTCACTTCTGTGACAGTGAAGTCTTCCGCCTTGAGGTCTTCCGCCTTGACCGCAGCATCTAGTGTGATGATTGCCTTGTCAACGGCTGGACCCCAGTCATCGCCAACGACATTGACGATCATGGAACCGTTGCTCCTTCTCTGGTTCGCCAGCCATTCCCAGCAATTTACGCCCTTTTCATCGAAGCACTCGTTGTTGTCGAAATGTACCCAGCTCCAGTGTCCGGAATACTGGTAAGGAGCACCCGCCTCATCGGTGAATCTACCTGTTGTGTCATGGACATCCGCAAACTCAGAGACATGGAGGTTGGAAGCGCCAGCTGCCTTCAATCTTTCGATTGTATTGCGGCAATAGATTTCAGGAACAAGCGTTGGATCGTTAGCCGCAAATACGAACCAGAGCGGCAGATCCTTGATCGCTTGAATCATCTCATCGGTAACATCTTCATCTCTGTATCCTTCGCAAATCGGCAGGACAGCACCAAAGAAATCAGGGTTGCGGATTGCGAGGTTCAATGTCATATATCCACCATTGGAGCAGCCGGTCACATAGATCCTGTCTGCGTCAATGTCATCGTTCTTCGCAACATAATCCTTGATCAACTCCATGACAGAGTCATTGTAGATGGATGTTCCTACCTCATCCTTTTCGCCTTTCCAGTCATAGCCTTCCAGCCAGTATGTTGGAACCTGTGGAACCAATACATACGAGCCATCCAAGACACCTTGGAACTCTTCGCCAGCAAATGCCGTGACTTCATTCGCCAACAGGACGATAGAAGGATCTGTGCCGCCTTCGCCGCCGCCATTGAGCCAAATCAGAAGCGGATTCTTCTTGCCGTCATCCTTGAGGCTGCCTGTGTAGTCCGCATAGCTATAGACATTTCCATCGGAAGCCGTGAACTTATGGGTAAGATCGAACTTGTCGAGCTGTGGAGAAATCATTGTGCTGAAATCAATCGCTGGATCGATTGCCAAAGCCTTGATGACTGTGCCGTCCTCGGCCGTCAGGTTGCTCTTGAGGTAGACACGCAGCTCATAAGGATCGCACCATGCATTTCTGCCTGTATCAAGACGATAGATGAATGGCGAGCCTTCGCTTGGCGAAACGTACATCTCGATTGCGACATAGTCGCTAGCGCCATCGACCTTGTTGCCATCCTTGTCGGATGTGTACGCATCAAGGATCTTTCTCTCAGCGTCCACGATGCCAACTTCGCCAGTAGCCCAGTCAACCGTAGCCTGCTTGGACTCAACGACAGTGAATGCATCAGCCTTGACGGAATCAGCCTTGACCTTTGTGTCGAGCTTGAGGATCGTCTTTGTGACGCCAACGCCCCAATCATCGCCAAGGATTTCAACTCTCTGTGTTCCTGGCAATCCTTCAGGCTGATAGTCGACTGCCCAATTCCAAATGTGCGAGCCATCAGCTGCCTCAGGGTTGTTCCTGAGCGTATAGATCCAGCTCCAGTGATCGGAATACTTGACTTCTGTGTAAACGCCATCCTGGTCGTAGTCCTCGGCGAACTTCATCTTTCCGCCTTGGCGTGTCTCGCCCGAAAGACCAGTGATGGTATTGAGGTCAAATGTCTCGTAAAGGGACAGCTTGTACTTGTTGTCAGCAGTCTCATAGGTTGTAAAGCCAGACGCAATTTCCTTGTCGCCGACATACTTCTTGCTTGTGACAGCCTGTCCGTTGGAAATGATGTTCCAGATTCTCTTGGAGCAGAATTCCGGATTAACGGAACTGTCTGTCTCGCCCTGCACCAGCCAGATTGCCGTGTCGGAATCAAGAAGCTTCTTCAATTCGTCATCGGTGGGGATCGCATCTTCGCTTTCACTTCTCGCGTTTGCCGCATCAAGCGCAGGGCAGTTGATCATGGCAGCCTTGAACAGGTCAGGATAGGCAATGATCATCCTTGTGCACATGAAGCCACCGGCGGATGCGCCAGAGAGATAAATCTCTCCCTCGTTGATTCCGTTGTCCTTGACCACCTTCATGATCTCGTTGTAGCACGGTTCAAGCAGGTTGTCCTTGACTGCGAAATACCACATGTTTGGTGCCTGGAAGCACATGACGCTTGCGTCACCGAACACTTCCTGCGCTTCGCTTACCCAAGCCGCGCCACCGCGGTTTGCCAGGATCTGCGCAATGTTGTTATTCGTGTCCTTGACCGGGAAGTCGCCCTCGCCATTGCCATGGAAGAAGACGATCAGCTTATCGTTTGTGCCTTTGTGGAACTGATAATTGATCACATCCTGCACATCTGTGTAGGCCGCAACCTCGGGATCCACCAGATCCTTGTAGGAGGAAACGCCACAGCTGTACGTGCCTGTGAATTCAACTTCTCTTCCATCCGGTGCCGTTTCAATCAACGGCTTGTTCTGGGTAACATCAAGTTTCAAGACAGCCGGATAGTTTCTACCCTCGGCCAACCATGTCAGGGAAGCGGTCGCCGATTGGTCAAAATACAATGTCGCAACGCCACCGTCAACCTCGGTCTTGACGATCGGGATATCCTTTTCCGCATAGACATTTCCCTTGTTTGCGCCATAGTCAATTGTGGAGACATAGTGAACCGTGAACGTATCTTTGTCCAGTCCAGAGATCTTCTTGTCGCCAAAATCAATCGTCAGCTTATCAATGCCCTGCCCAGCATCGGTCACAACGCCATAGGCAGTAACATCGATAGGAGTTTCTTCTGCGTACACAGGAGCCGTCATCAGCCCTGCCGCCATGAAGAAAGACAATAGAATGCTACAAAGCTTCTTCATATATAACTCTCCTCTCAGTTATACTTGCCATTATAATTCTTACGATCACCATTCTCAAGCTGAAAACGCTTTCATAATATGAAAGTGAAAGATACATATCAACCAAATTTAAAAAGCACCAAATCATTTGATGCTTTTCATGTTCTTTGGCTATTGTGCGTCAACCTGATAAACCAGGTTTAGCGTGCCTTCATCCATATAGCCGTAATACACTTTTACCTTGTCTTGCGATGCTACGCCGCTTGCCGCGAAAGACACTTCATCACCTTCATTTGCGTGAAAGTCATTGGTAGCGTCCACTTTCAGTCGACATGTTTCATTTTCTACAGCGATGACCTCTCCCGTGACATACCGCACACCATCTGGCAATTCGGTGTCGTTACGCAACGACCGTTTGGCGAAATAATGAAACCCATCCGCCAGCGGGACGGTAAGATATGGCGGGATATCAATCTGGAAGCCATCAAAGAAACTATCCTCATCGCGTTCGAACGAAAAGTTTCTTTCAAGTTCCTTGGCAGGCAATTGATCCGAGTCTACCGTTGAAACAAAGAATCCATCCATGTTCCCGCACCTGATCCTGCCATCGATATACCCTGTATCCACATACAGTTCCCCATGGTAGACAAAGGCCTTGGGAACAACCCTTTCACGATACTCTGGCAACAGGTGAATCATCTCGATAGACTCTTCATCCAATGCGCATTCCATGCCATCGCAAAACATGCGTCCGACACTCTCATTCACCTCGTAAAGAACATCATCCTTCACAAAGGAATATTCCGTCACATCGTCATGTTCCGCAACGACAAACACGAGATCCTCAAAGCTTGCGGCAGAAGGGGCGTCATCATCCTCGCGCGCCGCAACGCTTGAGGAAGATGTCGCGCACCCCGCCACAAGCACCGCTAACAACAGACATAAATACTTCATGCTCGTTTTCTCCTTCATCCATCATGACGAAGAAAAGCATTGAAGATTACGCTGTCGCCATACTTTTGACGACTTTCATCCTCGCCTTGTATGCCGCAATGGCGTTTTCGTGTCCTTCCATCGCAAGTTCGTACTCTTCATCGATATGGCTCAAATCATCCCGACATTTCTGCAGGGCGATTTCCCCATCCCCATGCCTCAAGCGCAAAACCTCGTAATTGGCCTTGCTGACTTGGTACACGCGATCATTGGGCATGCCATACGACTCCAAGACTCTTTTTGCTTCTTTATAACAAGATTCTAGGTACAGCGCTTGACTTTCCAGCGACTTTGCCTGTTCGATCAAACGCTTTCCCGTTGTTGAGCAAACAACCGCTTCCGAAACATTTCTGTTGCGGCTTGCGGCGCTTGCCTTGTTGTAGTAGCGCTCGGCGCTTTTCCGCAGATAGTTTGAGCGTGAGCGCAAGGATGGAACCTGTCGGTCGCAAAGTTCCTTTGCGCTCCGGCAATCAGCCTGTAACCTCTCAAATACTTCGTGATCTCCCATCATGTTCTCATACTCGATTTTCATTGCGCCCTTGGCATCCTGAAGTCTGTTCCAAAGATCAACAACCTCCTCCTTAAGCGCAACTTCCTGCTCGGATAGCCGCTTCTTCCGCTCTAGGATCATCTGCACATCCCTGAACGTCTGCTGCTTCCTTCTGTACAATGCATTCAGTTGTTCGTCCATTCAATTTTACACCTCTCATTTATTATATTACATTGTGACGAAAAAGACGATATTCATCTTTTCTATCGAAAATACAACATAACAACGCTCTTCTCTGATAAAATAAAGGGGGAAGACTCTTTTTTCATTGTCTTCCGGCAAGGAGGTTATGTAAATATGTCTGAGATTGTTAGCGTCACGAAAGGCGGTGCATCGCCTTCTGGCAAGCAAAAAGTTTTCTTTGCCTGTCAAGGCGATGATTTCGCAAAATACTTTGCACCCTTTTCCGATGCGCTTTTTGAAATAGCCGACGTTGCGATCTACCACGAAGCAGATCCATCAAGCCCGTGTTCCGACAACGAGGCACGCAAGGCATTGGACAATGCCGCATTTGTCGCCATTCCCTTCACCCCGTCCTTGCTCGGCAAGCCAAGCAGAATCTTATACTTCACGCACCCGTATGTCCAGGAAAATCACATACCTGTGCTTTTTCTCATCGACGATCCTTCGATCTTGCCGCAGTTCCACGACCATTTTGAAAACATGCCGTATCTCGATCCCTTTGACAACGATATCCTGGCACAGCCATTTGCCGAGCAATTGGCAGATTATGTCCACTCAATCTTGCCAAGCGAAGAACTGATCAAACGCATTGACGAGAATATGACCCACAAGATGTTTATCGATGCCGAAGGCCAGAAGAAGGAATGGATCAGAAACGCAGCCTTGGCAGTGGAAATCTTCAACGATTGCATCATTGTGGAAAACAAAGAGGATTGCGATATTATCGTCAGCGAAACAATAATGCCTGAAAATGAGGATAAGCCTGTCGTCAACCCTGGCAAATTAGCAAATGACTTTGCTCTTTCCATAGCGGAAAAGCTGGGAGGGAAAGATGGGCTGTATCTCATTGGGCGCGCCTATCTCCATGGCTTCCATGTCAGAAGAGACTATGACAAAGCGTTTGAATACATAACCGCTGCCGCCAGGCAGCACAATCCTGAAGCCATTGCCACCTTAGCAAATTGCTTCATGCATGGATCCTGTACCGCCTGTGACTATAACAGCGCGCTTTTCTGGCAGACATCCCTGCGGGAAATAGACAAGTCCCCGAAGGTGCTTGCGAAGGCGATCTATCTTAGTACTCTCAACAACGACATCGACCAAGCCATCAACCTTTGCGGGGAAGCTGTGCGCAACACGGAAGACTCTGTGCCATGGATCAATAAAATACGTCTCACCGTTCTATTAGCGTCTCTGCAGGGACAACGGGAAACCCAGCAGGCAAGGCAAGCTGTCATTGACCTGTATGAGGGAATCGTAGCCATGCTCAAGGAACGCTATGAAGCGCCGCTCACCAATGAGGAACTGGATGTATACGCAAGCGTTTTAGCGAGAATTGGCAGCTATATCGCCAATATTCCACCCATCAGCCAACTGGGCATCAATGCCAAGAACCTCCCTCTAGCATGCATCCCTTTGCGCGATTCACTGGAGAAGCACAACCGTGTCAGCTTCGATTTTCTGCTCTCGCACAGCCTTTTCCAGCGCAAAGCCGCACAACAAATGCGGGAAATGTTCACCGCTTCCGATGCTACGCCAGAAACAAACGCCCAATTCCTGCCATCAACCCCAGATGCCATTGCCGAAGACCTGTTGCTTTCCGCCTTCTGCATCTATGACCGCCTGTTTTCCAGCGATGTCCATACATATGGAAAGAAAGCCATCGTTTGCCTGGAACAAGTCGCCCAGCTACAGTTTCGCTATGAAGCTTTTGAAGAAGCAGAAAGCACGTTGCGCTTCTCCCTTGGCATCACCAAGATCATAGAAGAAACCAAAGGCGTGCGACTTCCCGCCTTGCGCGCGGCGCAACACACCCTTTTATCCAAGATCTACTTCTTGACCCGCAATGGGGAAGATGTCATGGAGACATTGAAGGAATTCAAGAAAGCCCTGGCTGCCTACGACGCCCTCGCGGTTGACAACGATTTCTATCTGTTGGATATCGTGAATGCCCTCAAGGACATCCGCACTGCCGTCAAGGACAAATTCCTCTCCCTCGCCATGTTGATGCAGGAGAAAGAAAAGCTGCTTGCCTTGCGCACAAATCCATGCTTTACCCAACAGGCTGGCTCTGAGTTAATCCGCGTATGCACCGAGATTTCGATCATGGCGCTGGAAAGAGACTTGTACGATGAGGATTTGTTTAACAACAACTTCAACATTGCCCACAACCTGTGCAAGCGTTACTTCAATTCCGACCAACTCATGGTTTCCTACTACCTGTGCATATTATACAACGCCTTGATGCGTACAAAGCTGATCGACATCCAGGAAGACCGCGATGAAATCGACGATACCCTTGAAAGATGTTGCGAAATATGCATGATCCCCATTGAAAAGGATTCTGACAAGAAATTCGAGATGGTACGCAACACCGTGATTTCCGCCGACCACTACCTCAAAGATCTCAAGGAATCCGCCAATCCCTTCTTTGAAGAGGAAAGCACGAAGCTCCATAATATCTTCAGCCACGCTCTATTGCCCGCGATCACCAAGATGGCGGATGAATCGCCAATGCAATTCATCCCGCTGGCCTATCGCGAGGAATTCAAGGACGAAGACCTGCGCAAGGGATACGTTGACCTTTCTTTCATCAAGACATACGTCACCATTGCGTTCCTGTCGCTTGTCTTCCTTTACCAGACATCGAGCGATGAACAAAAGGAACAACTGCAGGAAATCACCCGCAAGACATACGACAAGCTTCTCTTGATCCCCCATAACACATATGCATATAGGGTGTTCAAACGAGAATACAAGATCGTGCGGGAACACATGCACATCCAAGAGCCAACTGAATAGCCATGCATGATTGAAGAAAGGCGCGTTTGCCAAACGCGCCTTTTTGTCATATGTTATATGCGAATCGATCAGTTATCTTCTTGGACCCCGCCTTGGTCCACCCATGCCTGGATGACGCATGCCCCTTATGCCTCGCTCCATGGGGCGATGACCATAATACCCCATTGGTTCACGCGGTGGGCAATACCAGCGATGGAAAGGGCGATAATACATTCTTCTATACATCCACCATGCAGCGATAATCAATACAAGCCAAAACATATTTCCTACCTATGCCTGTCGCCAGGCTTCCTTTCTCATGCCAAGCACCTTGTTGCTTGGCATGGTCAAAGAATACATCTAGATCCATCAAATTTCAATGGACTTCACAAATGCTTCAGAAAACATTAAGGCTTCCTTCACATTGAAAACATGCGGGAATATATCCCGCATGCCGGCATCAATCAACGTATTCGTATGTATCGTTGAACGCGTTTCTGGTAATCAGGTTGAAGTCGACATCGATGATCTTGTCGTCTTCCTTCTCCACCTTGTAGACGGCGATTACCGCGTCCTCAGGCGCTGTGAGGGTCGTTCCCCACAATTGCGCCTTATAGTAATATTCTGGCGTGTCCTCGTGGATCTCCAGCAAGCCCTTGTCGATCACATACTGGATCGCTTCACTTGCCTCCTCGCCCTTTTCCCATCCTTCAATCACGGATGTCTTCTGGACATAGGTGCCATCTTCCTTCTTGACATGCCTCTCTTCAAACCAATCCTTCTTGTTAGGATATGGATAGCCTCCATCGCCAATCTTGAAGTAGTCACCTGCCTGGGCGACTTCACCTTCACCTTGTGTCGCTTCCTTTGAGAAAATCGCATATGTCCCATCGTCCTTCTTGACGATCAATCCCTTTGCGATCAATTCCGCTTCCTTCTCTGTTCCCGTGCCAAGCTGCCAGGCAGCTACCGGAAATGCCTTCTTCTTGATTTTCCTCATGCATTCTCCTTCCTATTTGCTTTTGAAAACAAGTTTGATTCTATAAATTATACACCATTATGCCAAGGCAGCAGATCCCCGCCGCCTCCGCCAACAATGATACACCCAAGAAAATAAATTTCCCCTTCAAGCCATTGCGCGCTTTTCCACCTATGACAACAACATGGAGCGTTCCGTATACACATCCTTCGTATCATCGATCTCGGACATAAACATGGCGACTAACTCATAGCTTTCTTGCTCGGAAAGAATCTCGCCATTCTCCTCCTGAAACCAATTGAGGAATGCCTCCACGCAATCCTCCTCCACCAACAGGCGGATCGCCGTCTCCTTTCGAAAGCAGCCATATAATTCCTCATCGTTGCAGGTAAACGCAATCTCCGCGTAGGAAAACAATATCCCTTGCTTGAACCACCCGTTGTTGTTCTTGATCGTGTTCAACGCCTTGCGGTCCCACGCCACAATGGTGTTCTCCTCCAGCCCCTTGACCAAGAGATTGGGCATCTTGATCAACTGCCAGTCCACAAAATCCAGCTGCGCCCTACGCCGATGGTAGTCATTCAAATATTGAATGATTGCCTTTTGCTCCGTGAGATGAAATGTCTCATCGTTCTCCGTATATGACAAGCCAAAAACCACGTTCAGCTCTAGATCTATCACCGCATCCAGGCGCAGGCTGGAAAACATCGCCCTCACCACCAAATGCAACAGTGTATTCCCCTCTTTATGTCCACGCGACCTGATGCTGGCTATATCGCAAAACGCAATGGTCTTCTGGTCGCAGATATTCAAAAAACCGTTGTCGTTGTATATCGTTCCTTCTTTGCAGGTGCTATCCTCTACGTCGATCACGTCCGAGATCCCTTCATCCGAAACAATCTCGCGGACAGCATCGAATATTTCTTCCTTCGTCATCACTCCTTTGCTCCCTAGTAGTAATATATTACAACAAATCAAGGCATCTTACCTCACTTTTTTGCAAAAGTTTTCATTTGTCGCACATATTATTTAACTATCAGTGATATAATCCTTAACAAGGAGGACTTACCATGGGATTTAAACCCGCAAAGAAACTCGGCTTTGGGCTGATGAGACTGCCTCTCTTAGACCCAGCCAATCCCGCAAAGATCGATCTTGAACAGATGAAACAGATGGTCGATGTCTTTATGGCCAAGGGCTTCACCTATTTTGACACTGCCTGGATGTACAATGGATTCATGTCCGAGGAATTCGCCAAGCCAGCGCTTGTCGACCGTTACGACAGGGTGTCGTTTACCTTGGCGACCAAGCTGCACAATGGCTTCTTCAACTCCCTGGAAGACCGCGACAAGGTGTTCAATGAACAGTTGCGAAAGACTGGCGCAGGTTATTTCGACTATTACCTGCTCCATGGCATCGAGGCGGGATCTATCGGAAAGTATGAACAATTCGATTGCTTTAACTGGCTGCTTGCCAAGAAAGAGCAGGGGCTGGTGAAACACGCTGGCTTCTCATACCACGATACACCTGAATTGCTTGATGAAATCTTGACAAAGCACCCGGAAATGGAATTTGTCCAGCTCCAGATCAACTATCTCGACTGGGAATCGCAATGGATCCAATCCCGCGCATGCTACGAGGTTGCCACCAAACACAACAAACCCGTCATCGTCATGGAACCCGTCAAGGGCGGTACCCTTGCCAATGTCCCCGACAAGGCGCGCGAGCTTTTCCAAAAAGCCGATCCTTCCATGTCAATCCCAAGCTGGGCGATTCGCTTTGTCGCCTCATTGCCCAACGTTATGGTCGTTCTCTCCGGCATGTCCAGCCTCGAACAAATGGAAGACAACACATCCTACATGCAGGACTTCAAACCCCTGACGCAAGAAGAGAAAGACCTTTGCTTCAAAGCCGCACAGATCATCAATGGACAAATCACCATTCCATGCACAGCGTGCCATTACTGCACAGACGGTTGCCCCATGTCCATATGCATCCCCGAATACTTCTCGCTCTACAACGAAGATATGCGCGAAAATCTTGCGCAAAAGGGATGGACGATCAACTTCACCAACTACGACACCCTCGCCAAGACCCATGGCATGACATCGGATTGCATCCAATGCGGACAATGCGAAGGCGTATGCCCGCAACACCTGACGATCATCGATTTCCTCCAGGATGTCGCAAAACACTACGAACATTAACCTCCAAGGCATGCATTGCTAGGCAATGCGTGCCTTTTTTAGCCAAAAACACTTCAAGATTTCAGAGAACCCCATAACGACAAGCTTGCCCAAGGCAAGGACAAAATATATATACACCCGTGTCCAAGATGCACGAGGATCAGCGATTAATGCCAGCCCGCAACACGAAACAGCTTTCTTACATACGAGGCCATTTCAACTGGCAAAACAATAATACCACCGATGCCAAGACACGTCAACGACTTTTTTTATTTTTTCTTTTGCCTACTGCCGATGCGTTTTTCTTGAAAAATACTTGTGCGGTAATATAATGGAATGTTGAGGGAGGGATTGAGATGAAAAGAGTATTTGCTGCTCTTATGGTGCTGCTATTGGCTTTTACCGCCTATGTGTTCAAGCAGCGTGAGGAAACTGTAAAAACCACCGCGCAAGAGGCTTCTTTAAGAGAAGAGACGCAAGCCTTGCGCGATGCGCTTGCTAACAAACAAAACGAGCTTCAGGGCAAGGAGCCTGAGATTCTTGAGCTTGCCGCAAGCCAGGAACAACTGATGGAGGTATATGGCGTATGGCACGCAAGGGTAGAAAACTTACAAAACTTGCTATCGGACTAATCACTGTCCTATTGGCAGGCGGTTATGGCGCGGTGGGTTATGCATATTACCAAGAGCGCGCCACACAAGATGGCGCGCACACAAGAATTGCCGAGCTACAGTCAGAAAAAACATCACTCGAACGCGAAATCGAGGAAACAGAAGCGCAGATCGTCGAGAAAGACGCGCAAATCGAAAACCTGCGCAACACCAATGAACAACTACCGTATTCCAAAGATGAATACTACCGCCTATGCAAGCAACTGGAGGACAAGGTATTGGCCGGTGAATCACCGCACAAAATCGCCTATCTGACGTTTGACGATGGTCCTTACACCGAGACAACCGGCCAATACCTGGATGTTCTGGAACAATACGATGTGCGGGCAACGTTCTTCCAGCTAGGCAAGACATCAGAGAAGTATGATGGACTATATCGCCGAGCATATGAAAACGGCAACACCATTGCCAACCATACCTACTCGCACCAGATCAAAAACGGCATCTACCGCGGCGTTGATTATTTCATCGCTGACGTTGTGAGAAACCGTGAGTTCATCGAGAACAAGCTAGGCTATACGACCAACATCCTGCGCTTTCCCGGTGGCACCGCCACCGCCGGTAGCCTGTATGAGGGCATCACCCAGCAATTGCGCGAACTGGGATATGGATGGGTGGATTGGAATGCGGCTACCGGCGATGGCGTTGTCATGCTCAGCCCCGCCGAATACCGCGACAATGTGCTCAACGACACCAAAGATAGAAACGTCCTGGTCGTTTTAATGCACGACTACAACCGCAATACCCTTGTTGCGCTGCCCGAGATCATCGAGGGCTTGCGCGCGCAAGGATATGTGCTGCTTCCGCTCTTCTACGAAAGCGCCATGGTCAACAAATAGCGCAACAGAAAAGACAGTGTGCAACACTGTCTTTTTTTCTTAGCCTACCTGAACGAAATCGACTGTTTCATCCCTGCCAATTAACAAGCCTTGGCCAAACTCCATAAGCTTGCGGATCTTTTCGTATTCATACTTGCCACGATCATCGTTGTCAAATGCCTCGATAATGCTCAAGGCATCCTTTTCATCCTGCTTGAAGACCATCAGGTATTCGCACAAATGCAACAACTCAGGTGCCCTTTCCAATAGCGTCTCCGTCTCGGTCGTAGCGAACAAAACCGTTGCGCCAATCTTCCACGCACCCTCGATCGCCTTGACCATCGCCTGATGATTGACATCATCCGTCAAGAACGGATACGCATCGTTGATGATGACAAGATCATCCTCGCGAATGGATTCATGCAACTTGGCCATCCTTGCGTCCAGAATGTGCTTTGGATCACTGTCATAGAAACAGGAACAGTTGAAAACCGTGATCCTGTCCTTGATGTCCATGTCGACTTCCTCCGAGATCTTGACGAAAGACTCGCCAAGTCCATGGAACGAATCAGGATTGTTCGTCACCACGATCACCCTGCCGGTGTCTTTCTTTGAAATCATTGTGCGGCTTAGGAAACGCTTTCCCGAAACAGCCTCGCCTGTGCAAACGATGACCGTGGGCATCATTACCGCGACCTCAGCGTTTGTGTTCAAGCTTTTTCCAATTACCATGTTTGCCATATTCTACCTCCATAAAATCCACGCCTATGATTATACCATGCTTTTTGCGCTTTGCCATCACTCTATCCATGCCCATTTGTATATTTTGTTGTACAATGATGGGGATAGAAAGTGATGGTCGAAATATGCTACGAATAGCCATATGCTGCGGGGAAGGGTTTTCCTCGGGATTCCTTTCCCGCCACCTCGCCTTGACCACTGTCAAGGAACAACTACAAGACACTGCTTCCTTTATTTTTATGCCCTTTTTCCAACTATACGACCGGCAAGACGAGGCGGACATCGCCATGTTAATGCCACATGTCGAACACAAATTCACCTCCGATAAACGGGAATACCGCATCCCCCTCTATGTGATCCCCTACAAGGTGGTGGTACTCCCTACTGCCCGCGACTATATCGAAGACGCAGAAGATATTCTCGCGCTTTCCGCTGGCAAGGGCGGCTTGATTTATTTCCCGGGCGAAGAACGCGTTGCCCGTGTCAGCCGCAATATCTCCCATCGCCGCTACCTAGAAAAGACAAAGGAGAAGAAAAAGAGATGATCTACATTACAGGCGATACCCACGGCACGATCGACATCCGCAAGCTTCTGGACAACCAAATCACGGAAAAAATGACAAAAGATGATTATGTGATTATCTGCGGCGACTTCGGTCTTGTCTGGAACCACAAGAAAGAAACCCGGCAAGAGAAAAAATGGCTTGATTGGCTCAATGGCAGACCTTGGACAACCCTGTTCTGCGATGGCAACCACGAATGCTTCCCACGCCTGAATGCACTTCCCGTCCTTTCCTGGCATGGTGGACATGTCCACCAGGTGCGCCCAAAGATCCTTCATTTGATGCGCGGGGAAATCTTCGAAATCAATGGCGAATCGTTCTTTGTCATGGGAGGAGCATCCTCCCATGACCGAGGTCCCTTCAAAGGCGACACGCACGCCGTCATTAACAGGTCTTGGTGGCCGGATGAACTCCCTTCCGATGAAGAACTTGTGAAAGGAAAAGCAAACCTTGCCTCACACGGCAACAAAGTCGACTATATCATCACCCATTGCCTGCCATCTCCTTTCCAGGAATACCTCAAACATGGCGCTTATCCCAATGATCGCCTGACCGATTATTTTGCGGAATTGACCAAGATCGTAAAATTCCGCCACTGGTACAGTGGCCACTACCACTGCAACATCGATGTGACACCTAGGGTCACGGTCGTCTTCTCCCGCATCATGAACCTTGGGACAAACATCAAAAACTCCGAAACCGTCGTAGGCTTCCCCAAATACCGCAAAAACGACACTGTCTTCTTCATGCAAGGCGAAGAAACCATCTTTGGTACCATCAAGGAAGTCATGCCCTGGGGAACCCTTGTCAACCACCAAGAGCCTTTCTATGACATCATCCCCTTGGAACAAACGAAAAAGATCACCGTCCGTGAAACGGAGATCCTGGAGAAGAGTATGATCTACACGGGAGATCCCATCGAAGCAGAAGAAGCAGAAAGACTAGGAGAAGAGGAATGAAAGTAATATTTGTCATTGGACCTGCCCTTTCCGGCAAAACAACGTATATCATCAACCACTACCCGCACGCTACCGTGGTCAACTTCTCGTATTTCTATAAGTTCGCCTATGCGGCGCAAAGCAACGAGGAAATCGAGGAAATCGTGACCAATGCCCAACTGTACTGTCGAAAGGAGCTACAGGACAGACTTGTCAATGCCAAGGAGGACGATGTCTTCGTCCTTGAACACTCCATGCTCACGAAACAAGAACGCATGTTCTACATCAACGTCATCCGCGAAGCGAGCAATGTTCCCATCGATGTCTTCGTCATGGATCCCGATATCACAGCGCTCAACATCATGTTGAAGGCGGAAAAGCAATTGATCGCCCTCTACGAATATGAGAAACTAAGCATGGATCCCGTATCCCTTGACGAAGGCTTTGCGTCCATCACCCCCATCACCAACCCCATGGCATAAACAAGGCGTCCCTTTGGGACGCCTTTTCTCTAGAAGATCTTCTCGAGATCTTCTTCAATGCCATACATTTCCTTGAATTCCTCGAGATCTTTTTCGTTTCGGATCAACATGCTCTCGCGAAACTCCCTGGTCTTTTTATGCATGAAGCCAGCCACCTGTTCCCCCGTGCAAATACTGCAGCGTATGCATGGCTTTAATGTCTCATGGTCATAAGGCAATGGCTGCCTTTTTTTCTTGGCAAAGAAACCAAACATCTTCTACTCCTTCATTCTTTTCCAATCTTGAATCGCAAGCACATTCGGCGCAAATAGATCCACCGGCAACGCATCGCCAGTGAAGAAGCGTAGCTCTTCTACTTCATCACTGGCGCATGGAACACCTTGCCAATCACGACAGACATACACAACATCGACATTGGATACCTCATCCCCATTGGGATACACATGATGCATGCCTTTGCCTGAATATACGCCAAGCAATTTCATCTTCCCTGCAAGAAGCCCTGTTTCTTCCAACAGTTCTCTTCTTGCGGCATCCTCGCAACTTTCATCCAATTCAACCGATCCCCCATGGTATCCCCATTGGAGACAATCTCGTCTTTTCTGTAGGAGAATTCTTCCCGCATCATCCTCGATGATGACACTCGCCCCCACCTGCAACAATGGACGATGCCCAACGAT
Organism: uncultured Erysipelotrichaceae bacterium; assembly: GCA_900315225.1. Lineage (GTDB taxonomy): Bacteria > Bacillota_I > Bacilli_A > Erysipelotrichales > Erysipelotrichaceae > Bulleidia. The sequence continues at coordinate 37,115 of OMYM01000440.1, forward strand.
CTTGCGCAAATCCATGATATACGACATATCTTATTTCCTCTTGAGTTCCGGATGTGCCTCGTAATACGCCCGTTTATCCTCGTACATCTTTGTGTCCGCCTGCCTAAAGGCACTGTTGGTATCCACGGTTCCATCGCACCAGAACACACCGATCGCAAAATTCACTTCAGTGTTGCCAATCATATGGTTATGCATTCGGTTTGCTCTTTCCTCAAACATCGCACGCTCCATTCCCGTCGCAATCACCACAAACTCATCGCCACCCATGCGATATATATCGCTGGCGCGAAAGAATTGTTTCAAGAACTCGCCTGCCTTGATTAACAAAACATCTCCTGCATCATGCCCGATATTGTCATTGACATATTTCAACCCATTGAGATCCAAGCTGATTATGCCATATCCAGAATGTTTCATATCTGCGTTGATATCAGTGATCTTCTGGATCATGGCGCGGCGATTGTTCAATCCCGTCAATGCATCGATCTTGCTGATGCGATTCAACTTATCCATTAACATGTTGTTGGAGATCTCTGAACTCAGGAAGAACGACATTAATTCGATGTATTCGCATGTCTGTGCCACCTTGGTAACATTGAAGTTCACGACATACATGTAGCCAAACACACTCTCCTGCCTGCGAAGCGGGGAAATGATCATATTCTTGATACCTGCATCACGCAGGCTTTTCACCCATGGTGGATTCTTTTTCTCCAGCATACGCATGTCACGGTCATTCAATACCCGCAACAGATTGCTTTCACCCAATGACTTTTCCCATGTCTTTATCAAGGCATAGTCGGGTATGCTACGATCCATGCCTTTCTGTAGCCGGGAGAACTCGGCGAATATTTCCGTTTTTTTCTTTTCATCGTCCAGCAGGATGATCCGACTTGTCTCGCCATCCGATACATCGAGAATATCCGCCAAGACAAACTTTACGCTATCGTGAAAGTTTTCCGCCCCCATCAAACTAATGCAAGAGATAATGATCTCTTCCGCAATGTTGGTGGAAACCGACCCCATTCTACGAATATCCGCTTTTTCCATTGACTCTAGGATAAACTGGCAATAGCCAACATCCTTGTTGTTGGATGTCAATGGCACAAGCACGTAGTCAACCCATGTGTGCAAAGATCTGATTTCCACATAGTTATGAACAAGCTTGTTTCTAAATGCCGCCTCAAAGCAATGTTCCTCGAACAGATCATTCTGTGGCACCAAGGAATCATATGCTACGCCATCGTAATAATCCAGTCCCGAATTTATTTTATACGGTTCATTGGCACACACCACCTGGATTGTCCCGCATGTCCCTTTTTCCGTCTTTTCAACCGATAGCACACAACAAGGCATCGTTATGCCATCCACAAAACTCTGATAATCCATACCACAACCTTTCCAACCATTCCAGTCGCTTTCACTTCATGCTTATTGTATTGTTCGCATTAACTCTTCGCTTCAAAGCGATGCCGGCATTTGGGGCATGTGATTTCGATTGTCCCATGCCCCCTTGGCACGCGAACCATCTGTCCGCATTCTTTGCAGCGAAAGAAACGGTGTGTCTTTCTCTCACGCCACATTCTTTTGCCTAGCCGCATTTGTTTCTCGCCAAGCGCAATATGATCCCTGTACCAGCGATTTTCAATTTGTCGCTTGACGATGTTTTTCGAACAAATCCGAAACGCCGCATATCCCCAGGCAGCCATCGCCAACAAGTGTATCCACACATTACGGGTAAACAGTTGAACGATAAACAACACCCAGCCCATGACATACATCGCATTCGCCAAGTCATCCAGGCCATTTCTTCCCTGCATCCACCTTGCCGTGTCCATGCGCATTCGGTTTATCCATTCCCCAAACCTTCTTTTCATCTTATTTCCATCCATTTCGCATGCCCATAAGCAATGCCATCACGATAAACAAGCCGCCCAGCGTATACAAGCGTCCTGTCCCGTGTCCACCTGATTCAGGCAATACGTAGGAAGCTTCATCGTTGGCGATAACGCCACCGCTTTCTACCTTGTCTGTCTCAAGCAACACGCCATTGAAGTAGTACTTTGCTGGTTGTGAATGTTCGGCTGTCTCTTCATTGACGTAATATGTGTATTCCACATTGTCCACATACTTTGGCAAGCCTCTGAGCGCAAAGGCATGATTCTCCATGCCATTGCGGTCTATGACCGCTCCTGTGTACTGCAGCGCATAGCCATCGCTTGTGAACACATCGCCAACCTTTGTTTCAGGCGTGATATTCACCGTAAAGTCAAGACTGAATGATTTATCAGGCTTCATCAAACCCTCTTCTTCATAGCGCCTAGAGAACGTCAGGTGAATCGGTTCGCGCCAAGTCTGTGGTTGCACTCCATGCATGTCACGCCACATCTTGTAGAAGACAAATTCCGTGTCATCCACCATGACCAACTGGAGGTTCGTCTCTCCATCTGTGCCAAAGACATATGTTTGCGATGTTTCATCCCAAACACCCTTGACCAGATAGATCTCTTCCCCTTTCTGGGTAATCATGAAGTGAATGTCTTCTGCCTTGGCATATCCAATGGGAGCTGTTGCTTCCTGCAGGACATATTCCGTGTCAAGCTTAAGCTTGCCACTGACCGCATGAACGCCTGTCACATCACTGATCCATTGCTCGACCACACTGCCATCCTGCAGGATCTTCATATAGGCTCCAGCGATGCCCTTGCCATCCTTGTCTTGTTTCAATATATTTACGACATATGGCACATCATGCATCTCGAGTGTCATGTCTTGCGCCATGCCTGATTGACCAGAATCCTCCCATGCGCCATTTTCCTCGTTGTACGTTAACAACGTCACCATGCCATCAATATCCAGCCTAAAGCGAATATCATCCGCCTTGGCATATCCATCTGGCGCAATCGATTCATGAATGACATATGTCCCATGAGGCAAGGCAATTTCCTTGGCAGCCTTTGTCGTTGTAAACGCATCGATCTGGCGAAGTACTTCCACGCCATCCTCTAGCACAACCTTGTTCACCGTTAACAAGGCTCCTGCCAATCCCTGCATCGAAGAATTGTCGATCTTCATGATTCTTAGCGCATATTGTTTCTCGGTATTCGCAAAGACAAAACGTGCCAGTTCATCTTTCTCAACCATTTCCCTCGCCGTGGACATTGTCTTCCGTATCACGGTGTTGGCTCCCTTGCCTTGGGCAAGGGTTCCCGTGTTTTCTTCACTTGCGACATATGAGGACACATAATCGCAAGCATCTTCAATGATCGTATAGTACGACCCAGGCTCCAAGCCACTCACAGGACCGCTGAAATCCACCCATTCCGTTGCCTTCAGACGTATATCCAGGTATACATGCCCATCGGTATTCGGCGTGAAGGATTGTGTTTCTACCGTTCCATCCTTGCGGTGTATCTGGTAGCTAAACACTCTTCCATACGTCAGTTTTTCCAGCGATAGATAGAACGTAAACGGCGTATCCGGATCAGCACTGTATGATCCCATCTGCTTCTCTAGACTGAAGCCTCCCACAGGATTATCTTGTGTCTTGACATTCTTGAAGTCCAATCGATCTGTGATACCTGCCTGGATCACACCCTCGATTGTCGTTCCTTCTACTGCTTCTTCATCGTTCTTCTTGATCGTTGTCTGGAAGTAGTCGACAGGTGTTTCAAAAACCCTGTATTTAATGCCTTCCGGCAGATTGTCAAGGGTAATCGTGTCATTGGTGCCACGTCCTTGCAAGACAACGGTCGTCTCGCCATTCGCATCGAAATACAAGCCACCATGCAAACCGATAACAGGTGTATCTTCCTCCACCCACAGACGAATGGTGAAGGTAAACTCGCCATGTTCCCAGAAATCCGTCACCCCATCCGCATACTCGGATTGTTTGTGAATGACCAAACTTCCTTTGTTCTGCTTCAGGCTGTTTTCCACAACCACGCGTGTTTGCGTGCCTGCCGCAATATTGCCTTGTGCCACCGTATAGGTGGTCTTTGTGCCATCGCTCGATGAATCAAGACATGGCTCTGGCGCATTGTAGTCATTGGGAAGAATCTCCTTGACTGTAAAAGACGTACCTGCCGCATATCCGGTATACAGCCTGCATTCCCCCGGCTTGATCGTTGTTGGGTAATCACGGCCATTGATCGTCACGACAAAGTCGAACTCTCTTCCCGCCACCGAAGGATCATCCAAGACCTTTGTGATCAAGAGATCCCCCGTTGTTGAAACCGTTGTCTTCTTGCGGTTTGTGATCGTCATCTTGTTATCACTGCCGTCAATTTCATAGTTCACTGCAGTATACCATTGGTTGCCTCCATCGGGATCCTGGGGATCTGTCCAGACCCAATTGTCCATCAGGCTATCCGGGGTGATCTGTTCCCAGACATCATATTCTATCGGCGTACGCCACACATGGAAGTTATAGTACCATCTGCCACTTGCTTGATCATACAGCCACTTGTCATAGATATATTGTTTCTCACCTTCCATCATCACGTATGCCCCATCATTGTCCACCATGACATTCGCCACGGGAACCATGGAGGATACCGATGTCTTATACACTGGTTTTGTTTCATCATCGCCCGAGGGATCATCGTATGTGATCTGGACAAAGGATGGCGCAGGTGGTGCTTCCTTGTATGTGAGATATCCCGGCTGCCCATCCTGGTCAATGTTCGCATACGCTTTGTTGGTAAAGGAGCTGTTGAACGTTGTCCCATTTCCCCCGACAATCGTGGTACAGCCATTGAACATACCGCCATGCCCACCGACGACATTCTTGTTCCAACGATCACTGACATAGATCGTCTTGAGTGAACTGCCGTTTTGTTGTTCAAACATGCTCGTCATATTGACGCCCGACCTTGTCACAAAGCTTGACAAATCAATCCATTTGAGATTCGGGCAGTTCCTGAACATATAGGACATTGTCGTAACCTTGTCGGTCACAAAGTTACTCAAGTCAAACGACTCAACGCTTCGCATCCCGACAAACATCCACGACAAGTCGGTAGCAGCCGAGGTATCAAAATGGCTAAAGTCAAAGTCCACCAATTCCTCGCAATAACAGAACATTGCGCCAAGCTTCGCCACATTCCTGGTATCAAACCCTTTCAGGTTCAATGAAACCAAATGACGACACTTGTTGAACATGTAGAACATATTCGTGACATTCGTCGTATTGAAGTTATTTGGTAACAACAGGGATGTCAATGCCATCTGCCCCGAATTGTCAACACTGCCATTATAAGCAAACATGTAGGACATATCGGTCACATAGTCTGCCCTGATGCCCCGCAAGTCGATTGTCGTTGCATTGTAGCACCCTTGGAACAATCCCTTGCAGTTATACGGCAGATAGACATCCTGGCTATTGGAGTACCAATACACCGTGCCATTGTCATTGCAGAACCACACATCCCCTGGGAACATTTCCTGGTATTGGGACAAGAGTTCCGGGGGAACATCATCGTTGAATTCATCTGATCGCGACATACTCACGCAAACCCAGACACGTCCATCGTACTCAATGCGCCGCAAGGCACTGTCATTGTTCACAAACGGCGTTCCAGAAGGGAATGGCGGATCGCCATCCCAATGCACAAACCGCAATAACTGTGTCCTGTTTTTCAAATGCCATGGATTTGGTCCTGCGATAAAGCGGTCGAAGAGTGTCCGGCAGATCATCGCCTTGCCGGCGGTTTCCTTGGGAACCTCGGTATCCACAAGTACCGTAGGTATCGGATTGTTTCCCGTATCGACCAATTCGTTGCCATTGCTGTCTTGCCACACCTTGACAACCGTCAAGGTGCCTTCCTCTGCCCTTTCATTGGGCATCTTGAACAAACCATAGCGCGGAATGAATATACGCTCACCAACCTTCGAACTATCTGGCACATCCCCTAATCCATCGGTGGTAACGATACGTTGTACTTCGACATCGTTTTCCTTGAAGGTAATGTTGTTGGTGATTTCATAGTCTTTGTTGTCGGTTCCTGTCCATTTGACCGTAACCAATCCATCTCGTCCAATGGTAACGATGTAGTTTGTTTCATCCTGCACATAGTGCATTTCATTGTTATCGCCCATGGCAGCCACAGGCGCAACCGTTTCCTTTAGCACGTATGTGCCAGCCTCTAGCCCATGGAAGAATATACTACCGTTGGCCTGGCTGGTGGCACTGGTGTCCACGACATTGCCATAATCACTGATGCCCTTGAGCGAGAAAGTTGCTCCTGGCAATATCGCATCGCTCTTGGCATCGACCTTGTACAAGCCAAAATCATGGTATGGCTCATCATACAGGGCATATTCCAGAATTCCCGCCGTATAGTCGATCGCCACAAAGTTCGTATTGGATGGCGTGTCTTGCGGCACCTCGCTCATCGTAAACACACCATCCCCATCACACTTGAGACGATATGTCCGATTGCTTGCCATGTATCCTTCTGGTGCCATCAACTCAATCAGGTCATACTCACCTTTTTCAACATCGATGAAAGTGATCTTGCCATCGCCTAGCGATGTGACAACCTTTTCCACCAGATTCCCATAGTCGCTATACCCCTTTAACAAGAACATCGCATCTGCCAAGGGACGTTCTCCTTCGCCATCCACCAGACCGTATTTCATAAACGTGAAATCGCCATGGATGCGTGAAGCATTTGACATGAGATATGTGCCTGGTGTTGCCGTGGCGGACAAAGGTCCTCCTTCATACCCATCATATGCCGCAACAATGTCTCTTCCTTCTTCACCTACGTACGTAACGACACTGCTACGTGGATTTCCTTCCTTCACCCCGGTAATACGGGCAACGCCATCCGTTCCCACTTCAACGTAATATACCGTTGTGTCCAGTTGGTAGTCGATGGATGTGGACTGTTCATACAGTTCATACGGCTTGCCCGCTTGGCTGAGCTCTACGTCCCTGAACACCGCATAGCCATCATTATCGGTAGTGACATTCATGTCCACCACAGCATCATAGGCAGACGTTCCTCTTAGCCTAAAGGAAACATCGCCAATGCCTTCTTGCGAAGACTCATCGATCTTACGCAATGCCAAATCTCCGGATATACGGTAGTGGATATATGTATGTCCCTGGACAATGACATCCTCAGACGCATGGGTAAATGCATCATCCCCCGCCGTTGTCAATTTTTGTCCAAGATAAACTTCATTGGTCGATACAGCATCGGGAATGACAACCATTTCCCCTTCGCCATTGTCTTGCGATACCGCATGCGGTGGCGACTCTAGGTAAACCGTCAAGGTGATCAATTCACCACCCTCAAGCACAAAGTCCTGGCCATCTGTCCGCTTGGAGAAGTCCACGGCTATAGCCGTGACATCATCCAGGCTGCCAACATAATCCTCTGCCTTGAGCCAGATTCTCTGCCCTTCTATCTCTCCATCCAACATGAACATGGTTTCTCGATTGTTGGTCAATGTATCTCGCTCAATGGTGCTGTAATAGGTAACAGGCGCTATGCCCATGGACTTGGCCAAGGAATCATCGATGCTTCTAAATGAACCAAGCCATTGCGACTCGGCATATCCTTCCAGAATATCGTACACGACAAGATCTTTTGCGATGGAGCCAGTGCTAGGTCCAAAACTGATGCGATAGGAATACAGATCCGAGGCATAGGTGTATGTACTCTTGAGATACGGTCCATCCGCCCCTCTGACAAGCTTGCTTAAGCCAAGCGTTCCCGACACCAGTGCCGTCAATGGACAGTCATACGTTGTTCCAATGACCCGTCTACCAGAATCACTGTTGTTTTGCGCCGTAACCATGTTCCAGATATCTTCATCACCCGCATCGAACGCACCTGAGCGATATGCGTTGTTTTCCAAGGTACTGATGGTATCGTTTCCCGTCACATATGCGACCATGTTATGCCCTTGCACCATCATGTTTTCATCGCGTTGCTCGACGATGACATCCCAATCCATGGACGTGCCATAGGAAAGATGGTAATGGTCTGCCGGCTTGTTTATATCCACTTCCAGCAATGTCCTGCCGCTTTCATTGTAGTTAGGCGTTACATTGACCGCATATCTTCCCGCGTTCAACACCTCGCCATCTGCTTCCACGACCAATGTATCCATCAGGTATTCCGTTCCCTCCGGTAACAAGTCGATGAATTTACCCCCATTCTGTCGGATCAGGCTCGTCTCTCCTCGCAACGAGAAGTCTTCCTCCATGTCCACCGTCCAGGTAACAAGATACCGCTTGTTCGCAATATCGTTCTTTCGTGTTGAATATCGCTTGATGATCTGGCTTTCCCTTGTATCGCCAAGAAGTGTGTCGTAGCCATCCCATGTGGAGTGGAACAACGTATTTTCTTCTTGCGTGACGTAAAAGTCTCCCCTGTTACCCAACTCAATCTCAGGTGCCGCTGGATTGATCCTTGGAAGCACTGCTTCCAAGGGATCATTCTCATTCTGCGGATTTCGCTTTAGTGTCACAGATGCCAATGCCCTGATACGCGAGGCATACATCGCATTGTCATTGCGCAATGTGATTCCCGTCACATTGGCATCTTTCGCAAAATAAACCGTTTTATCGTCAACCGAAGAAACAAGGCCAAAGGTGTCATTCTCAATGTCAAAGGTGCCATCGTAGAAATGGTAGCGAATAACAATGTTTGAAGCCCCTTCATACGGACTCTCGACCGTCATGACGATATCGCCAATACGGGGGTTGTCCCCTGCCGCCAAGGCTGCGATTTGGTCATCGTTTAACAATGGACCTCTGACAAACGCCTTGTCGGCAGTGCTATAGGAACCATCCCTGAACAAATAATCCAATGTCACGGAATCAAAGCGATAATCGTCTTTTGTCAGTCTTTCGCTCTTTTTGTTATAGTCGCCTTGCGTTGGATCTTCCTCAAATGCCGCATAGTCAAAATACTCCAGCCACAATTCATTGTCTGTCAAAGAGAACGTGACTTTCTTATCCGGACTGCCATAGTAGGTATTATTTTCTTCCAACAAGGGATCAGGATTCCCGTTTTCATCTCCTGCATAAAGATAGGTGTAGCGGAAGGCATTGCCATCGACATACATCGAGTACATTAGTCCCGATATCTCTGAAATCGATGTCGCAAGCGATTGGTTTTGCATGAATTGCGTCAACTGATAGTTGGTTGTTAGACCAACCTTGTCTCGCGTAAAGTATAACGCAGGTCCCGTGTATACAGGTTTCTTCTCGGTGTATGGCTCATGGTCCGAGACTACCGTCTCAGCGTCCACCATGTCGTCAGGGCGTACCCATGCCCTGACCTGGTTAACCACCAAAAACGATCCATCCCTCTCCTTGAGATCGTTGTAGTACTGTTTCTGTAAACGGGTAAGGACATACTCCGTCCTTTCTTGCTCGCCCAAGGGAATCGATGCCAATGTCATGACATTTCCCCCATCAGAAGCACTGATGAAAGGAAGGTCGCCCGTCATGCCTGCATATGATGGATGTTCCAGCAAGCGATATCCAACAACCTCGCCATTCTCTGGCGTAAAGATATCTTCCAAGCCATAGGTAAACGGCTGGTTTGCTTTCAGCGTCACCTTGATCGGCCACACAAGGTAGAAATAGTCCCCTGCATCCGCAGGTTCTGCTCCCCATGAAGCCTGCCAAGATTCATACCTAGCCGGTGCTTGCTTGTCAACCCTGACAACCTCTGCCGATGTATCAATCCCCACCGGTATCCTTTCTGATTCCTGATTGGCAAGCACATGATCCTTGTCCACGACGATATTTCCATCCACGACCATTTCATCATAGACGACAAGTCTGGCATACGCAGGAGCCGATACATACGACCCTGTCGGACTCAAATAATCACGATAGCTAAACGTCTCCTTGCTCGTTGCATAATTCACCTCGATATATCCCGCTTGCGTTGGATCAATCGGCAGACGGTTATACAACACGATTTCATCGCCTTCCTCGCGGAAGACAAGTTTATTCATATCGGTAAGATTCTCCAGGGAATCCGGTGCCTCAGACACCGTGTATGTATCGGAGAATTCACCATTTCGGTCAATCAGAATGGACTTTGGCAAATGGATTTCCATCTGCCCTGGCTCCCAATGTTGCTTTGCCTGGGTATCCGTGGAGAATGTATATTCGATACGGTATGTGAACGTATGGCCTGCGCCAAATTCCCCGTTGGTATGCCAAACATAATGGTTTCCATCGTTTGTTGCGCCACCGATGAGACTGATGGCAATCGAATCATGGAGGATATTGACCATGCTGTCGGTAACCTTCAATGCTACGATCTGTCCATCCGCCAAGGTCAAGGTCAATAATTCCTCTGTGTCAAATGGCATCAGGCTTGTCAAAGACCAATCGCATATCACGCCATCCATCCCTACGACAGGACGCAATGCAATCAACTCTGGGTTGGTAAACACAAGCCTGCTATCCGTCAAATCCTGGGGATTCCCCAAGGAATCCAACAAGGCGCTAAGCAAGATCTCTCCCTCGCCCTCCAGCACATGCATATTTGCGCCATAGGTGAATTCTACCGTAAAACGAATAACAAAGCGATCCATGGAAGAAGTCGCAAATACAACATTTCCTTCTTCCCCCTGGGCATCCAATGGCTCTAGTTCATCCCCCTGCATACGGAACACATCATACGCCACATCCGTAGCGACAGCGGATCCAGGGACAATCTCGCAGGGATTTATCCCTGTCGCAAGGGAAACCTGATAGTTCCCTTCTTGCGTATATTTTTCTTCCCCATCCATCATGTTAATGTCATATGCCGCATACATGGTCTTGGTGACAACCTCTTGCGCCTGTCCTTCCTCGTTCATGCGATAGACCGTTGTCTCTTCCCCAGTATCCCCCAGTGTCTCGACAATCGACTGTAGGGTCGCATCATCCACCATTTGCGCCATTGGCTCCACCGTCTCCGGCAAACCGCCATCAATGACATCGATCACGACATTGTCGCTCTCCACATGATCCACTAGACGCGTAAAATTCACAACTCGTAACAAGTATGACTTCTCTTCGCTCTTCAGATGCACAAAGCCATTGGAACCAATCAAGACACCACCATCTTCACAAGCAATGTCTCCACCAATGCCAACAACCTCCCCCATTGCCATGCCTGCCACATCCCCATCTACTTCCACGGGAACATCCACCAAGCCATTCACAATGTCATCTAGCGTCATTGCTATATCCTTGTCCTGGCTGCCCCAATCCTTGAAATCCACTGTTGCTAACGCAGTATCTTGAGGCATGACATAGAAAACGCCAAAACGTCCTACACCCTCTTCGCTTTCAAATTCGATGTATCCGTTTTTATTGACCACAAACGGCAATTCCTTGGGCACCTCACCCCCACGATACAGCTTGACCATGCCAGGATCTTTTACCTCAAACTCCGTAAGCTTTAGCTCAATGTCAGCTTCATCCACATCTTCATCTGCCGTGATATCGATGTATTTGGCATAGACATATGGCTGCTCTATGTCAAAGCGGTCTTCTTCCTTTGTTTCCTGCAAATGGATCGATTCTGTTTTCCCTAGCAGCCAGACAACCGCCTCGCCTTCCTTGCTAGAAGCGTACAAACGCTTTGTCTCCATCTCTTCCGATATATAGCATGTATCTTCATGCGAATGCTCCGGTATGTCGCATATCAAGCGATAGATGTCATTTCCCCGACACTTATCATCATGTTGGTGGGAGATATCCCCCTCCTCCCTTTCCTCCAGGGGACACACAAGTTCCCCTTGTCGGTAGCAGGTTTCATCATGCTGATGCGCAATGACACACTCCTCACGCGTACACACAAGAATTTGTTCCGTCTGAAAGCACGATACCTCATGTTCATGGTCCTCGTTGCACGTCAAAACGAATTGCTCTTCATAGCAATTCTCATCATGGACATGCGTTGCGTTTTCAAAAGGGCATTGCAATGCACCCTTGACAACCTCATAGCATTCCTCGCCATGGACATGTTCTTCCATTCCGCACAAAGGCTTCTTCACCAATGCCCTTGCAACAGAAGACAAGGATGCCATTGTCGCAAAGACAACGACAATCGACAACAAAACCACACTGGTCTTCCATCTCAATTTACGCCTAGCGCGTTCCATCCTGCCATATCTATCATTCATATTCTGTTTTCCTATTCACCAGTCCACCCCCATTCATGGGATAAAAACCAATGATATTGTATTGTCTTTCCCAACAAAAGTAAAGCGCTTTCATTTATTTTGATGTCATACCCCAAATAATCACTGGCATATTTTCCAAAAACGTTATATACTTAGCGGCGTAATTGTGTAGATTTTTTCATGTCTGCTGTTATATGCAGAAGCCTTTTCGAAACCTGTTTCAGATTTTCCAGGCTTCTGGTATAATACTTCTACAAGGAGGATGTGCATATGATCAGAATAGAAATGCCGCTAAAAGACTATCAGTTTCTCAAAAAATACTACGATGATTTAGATAAATGCATCATAGGCATCGCATATGGGCAAAAACACGTAGAAATCGACATTATGAATTCCCGGTTCCTCGATTTTACCCAAGGCTACAAGTCCATGATCCTGCGCAAGGGACTGGATGGCGCGGAGCGCTACTCCGACATCGGCGTGCGCATGCGAGACATCTATGACATGTACATCCGTGAACATGAATAAACAAAGAAATCCAGGAGGATCCTGGATTTCTTTGTTTCAAGCTACTGTTTGTCTCGCCACTCAGCAAACGCATTCAGCTCTGGCTCGCAGATCTTCAATGCGCCAGCCAAAACGCCAATATCGTCCACATAGCCAACCAACGGCATCTTATCGGGAATAATATCTTTCGGTGCCACAAGATACACAAACGAACTCACCATGCTAGCGATAACCTTCGGCGATACCTCGGTATATTGCTTTGTGATGTAGCTCTTGACCATTGCGACCATCAGTGGAACACGCGCCAAGGTTTCACCCGCCACCGGAATCTCCTTCAGCTTGCCTTCCAACTGAATCAACAGAGCATCCATCTTGCTAGGATCACTCATATAATCCTGTGCCTGGGAAATGCCATTGTCAATAATAGACTTTGCCTGTTCAAAACTAAACGACATGTTGAAATTCTCCTTTCATCAATAAGCATTATAACTCAAAGACCAGTTCCCGGATTCATTTTTAAACCATAATTGATAGGAACCCGTTGGAAGATCGACATTTTTCGACTCGGTATAATCCCCTGGCTGATTAAACACCTCCGCCACAAGATTTCCTTCCGCGTCAACCACCTGCACCGTCATGACGCCATCCCCCGCATGCATGACATTGACCGTAACGCCATGCACCGCATTGAAATCATACGTCTTGTCAGGCACAAGCGTGGATTTCTCTCCCTGCTTGTCCTCCTGCGGTGTCTCACTCTGTGCGACATCCCCGCCTTCCTTTCCATCAGAGAGAAGATATTCCAGGTTCTTGTCCTCATATTCATATTCAAACGGAACTGTCTTGTTCACCCCGTTTTCCCGATACGTGTAAAGACCCGTTGCCTTGATGATACCGTTGTTCTTTTCAAACGTGATATCCTCCGAGCGCAGGGTATAATAACCCGTCTTTCCATGCTGCTTGCGCAACTCCTCGTTGATCAAGGAAGTCACCGCCTTGCGGTCATAATCCGTGACCTCGTTTGGATGCAAGCTGTTTTCATTGACGTTGCTTTGCGTCGGCGTTTGCTCAGGCACAGCCGTCTCCACCGCGTCAGGCGCAGGTGTCGGGACAAGTGCCGCCGTGATCTGTCTGCACCCAGAAAGGGCGAATGCCAGCGCCCCAATCAATGCAATCCTACGTTTCATTTCTCCTCCTCATACAAGAAAAGCCCGCAGGGCTTATTTTCCTTGATTCTCCGGCAAATAGAAAATCGTTTCGCCATCCTTAGAGAACATATAATTGCTGCGGGCATAGCTCTCGACATAATCAGGGTCGAGAAGCTTCTCCTTTTTGCTTACAAGATACTGATTCTCATCCTTCACCTTCTCAAGCTCCGCCTGCGCCAAAGCGACATCTTTCCTCAACTGCAACGTTGTCATGACTTCCTTCATCGACGAATAGATCAAGAAACCCGAGAATATAATCAGCACAAGGCATAGAATCTTTGTAAATGGTGTCAATTTTCTTGCTTTCTTCTGTTTAGCCATCGCGCATCTCCTTAAGCGTTGGTATTATCTCACGATTCATCATCCGATTCAATAGATTTTTCAATAATATGCGCCAACATCTCCAAATTGTGATATTATAATAGATACTTGCATTTCCAACAAAATAGTGCGGCGTAAAGATTGATATTATGCGCGCAAGCGAAAATGAGATTGAACTACCTGTGTGTTTCCGTTGTTCTTTGGAAATGAGGTGATCTTTGAATATTCCAAAGTTCAGTTGGGATTGATTTGTGTCTTCTTGACATTGGAACCGTATATGGTTTCGAATTCATCTCGCATCGAGATGGTCTCGATTCCCATTTCCTTACATGCATCAGCGAATTCATTTGCGACAGATATGTCGCCATAGTCTCTTTCTGTGTCATCGCACAATAACATGTATGCTTTTCCTCCATGCTGGAGAGCGTATTGTGCCATGGCGAGATCACTGGAACTGTTGCCAAAAACCAAGAGAGGATAAACACCAATCTCTTCGACAATGGTGAAGACTTTGTTGGTCTTTTGGTTCTTGAACTCTAGATTCCCTTCAAGGAGTACTTCATCGTCTTTGGAAAAATTGTATTTACGTCCATCCGTGTCGCCTTGACTAGTGGCTTCTAGTGTGAAGGAGCTGCCGATGATATTGTAGGGCGGAATCCATTCTCCCAAGGTATCGTTGATCAGTTCACGGACGATCGTTCGTTCAGAGCCACTGCTAATGAAGATGGTAAAGTCATTGTCGTATAGATATTTTACAAGAGCAATCATGGGTTGGAAGAATCCTTCGCCATAGCTCATCCCTTCAAAGCCAATGGCTGGCTCACTCATGAATTCTTTGATATATGCCTGGTATTCTTCTACCGAAAGACCTTGGAAGGATTCCGCAGCGATCTGTGCCCCTGACTTGGGGGAATCTGGCTCTGGTTCATTGCTTAACAGAGCCGATTCAAACGCTTCTGCGTATTCCCTGTATTCTTCAGGAGCTTTATAGTTATCATCGTGCAACAGCCTGTGAATTAACAAACAGTCATCGAAGTATGAAGGGAACAGTTCGCCATAGAGCGTTCCATCCATGTCAAATACTACGATTCGCTGAGATGCAGGGATATAGTCAAACGATTGTTCGTCGGTCACAGATGCAACATATGAGACAATGGATTTCATCGCAATGGAATCTTTGGCCCAATATGGTATGTTAACAGCTTTCTTGGAACACCCCGAAAGGGTGATGGTCAATGCCAGAACCAGCATGAATAATGTGTTTCTTTTCATAAATACACCTCGCCGATAGTATAACGAATGATGAATAAAAGGTCAACGGGAATTTCGTGTAACTATTCCGCGATCATGACGCGAATTGATTTACAATCGTTCCGCATATAACAACAGACAATGCGAAATTCTACCTGTTTGTTCGTCCAAGTATGAAAACCATGGGAGAACAACAATCTGCCAGCCAGGTATTAGGCAACGGGAATGAAGTAATGATGCTTAGGATAGTGGCGAAATCAATCGTTTGTGTTCCAAAAAAGACCGCCATGCAATGGCGGTCCTGCTTGCTCCTACGCAAAGACCTCGCGCACATTGCATTCCTTTCCATGGAATGCAATGGCGTACAGGTGGGTGTTCGCGTACCGCTTCCTTTTCAGCGGCTTGGCGTACTTGCACATGACGATCTGGCGCTGCCCTTCGTCAAGAGCAACTGTGAAGTCGTCCTTGTCGTCCGAATACTTCAGTTCGAACAAGACCCCCAGTCCTCCCCGGGGTTTTCCACAAGGATGTCGCAATAGCCATTTCCTCCTTTTCCTAGATTGTACACTGTTTTCAGCATTTGTGGCATAAAAAAT
>OMYM01000220.1 GCA_900315225.1 uncultured Erysipelotrichaceae bacterium
ATGAATATCGCTATTCCAGATTATTTCGGATTATTGAATCTGCATGCGGTGACGGGAAAGAAGACGAATATGTACTATGCGCGTTATGCCATGAATCATGGCAAGGCATTGGAGTGCCTGAAGTGTGGTCTTTGTGAAAAGAACTGTCCACAACATATTGAAATTCGTCAGATGTTGGAGGAATTTGCGGCATTATACGAGGGTTGGGTCAAAAGGTATGGATGAGAAATTAATAAGGCATTATGCAGGACACGCAAGTGGATTCAACGATACCTTTTGACCCAGCCCTCATAATATCTCTATAAGCATAGCAAAGGAGTACAAGAAATGAATACAGTTGTCATTACCGGAAGTTCGCGAGGGCTTGGCTATGAAATGGCCAAATGTTTCCATGACAGAAATTGGAACGTTGTCATCAACGGTGTGGTTCCCGAACGCCTTGAAAAGGCAGCCGCTTCCCTTCGGGCTTGCAGGGGAAGCGGAGGCGTGGAATGGTTCCTGGCGGATGTCAGCAATCCCAAGGATGTCGAGAAACTGGCGGATTATGCCGTTTCTCGCTTTGGCAGCATGGACATATGGATCAACAACGCTGGCGTAAACCAGCCCATGAAACCAGTTTGGGAATTATCCGAGAAAGAGATAGAAGCGGTGTTGAACATTGACTTGAAAGGGACAATCCTTGGCAGCGCCGCTGCCATCCGACGCATGGAAAAGCAACCGGATGGAGGCTATGTCTACAATATGGAAGGCCTTGGCAGCAGTGATCAATTCATCCTTGGCTTTGGCCTATACGGCACAAGCAAACGAGCTGTCACATACTTCACACAGGCATTGGCAAAGGAACTCCAGGAAACCAAGAACCCCGTCAAGGCAGGACTCCTCTCCCCTGGGATCATGATCACCGATTTCACCCAGAATGCCCTTGGCAGCCAACCCATCGACCTGCCGGAAAAAACAAAAGCCATATACAACATCCTTGGCGACTATCCCGATGTTGTGGCTCGATTCCTTGTGGACAAGATGTTAACAAATACCTCCAGCAACGCCCATATCGTGTGGCTTACAAACGCCAAGGCTGCCTGGCGGTTTATGAGCGCTCCCTTCCACAAGCGGGATTTCTTCTCAGATACAAAGAATTAGCTTCTGCATACGCCTTCCCTGAAAGAAGTCTGCTAGCGGTGTGTTGAGGTTGTTGCGGAGGTGTAGTTAAATTTAAGTTGCGTTGAGACAGGAAGTTGAATACGTGGGAATGGATATACTCGGACGCACAAATAGGTAGAATTTTGCATTGTCTGCCTGCTGTTATATGCGAAACGATTGTAAATATCTGTTCCAGTATAGCTTCGGCTGTTCGGTCCATGATTGAATATTTTCACGTTCTCCGCATGCTTGAGGTTCGACAAGACTTTCTCAACAGCCTTTTTGCTCCTAGCGCATTAAAGAATATTATCGGGGTACATCATATTATATGAATAATTGTTCACACAATGTTCACATTACGTTCAGAAAGTGTTCAGAAATAGTGTGTATAGTATTGCTACAGTCTAGCAGCAGACTGTACACATGATTTGTTTTTCCCATTAACCCTTTTTACAGTAAAACAAGAAAACCGCTGGAAACAGCGGTTTTCTTGTTTTACTTGGCAGCTAGGATCTTGGCGGCACGACGACCGAAGGTCATTGTTCTGCCACAGGCAAGGCCTGTGAACAGGTTAGGGTAGTTGTTGGCGAAGAATCCACCAGTGCAGTCACCCGTTGCATAGAGTCCTTCGATGACAGTTCCGTCTTCTCTAAGAACCTGCATGTTTGTGTTGATTCTGCATCCGTCCATGGTTGTCAAGTGCCATGCACATGTTCTGACGCCATAGAATGGGGCTGTGTCAACAGGTGTCATGCGGTGTGGTGCCTTGCCATAGTCTTCATCGACTCCCTTGGCACAGAGTTCATTGTAGCGCTCCACCGAGGCAACAAGGTTGTCCGCAGGGATGTTCAGTTGTTTCGCAAGATCTTCTAATGTATCGGCCTGTACCAGGTGTCCGGTAGCGAGCATGGAGTTCTCTCCTTCGACCATGGAAGCCCAGCAGGAATCATAGTCTCTATTGGAGAGGGCGCCATTGTCGAACTTGAACAGTCTGCAGCAGCCGACTT
Source organism: uncultured Erysipelotrichaceae bacterium (assembly GCA_900315225.1). Taxonomy (GTDB): domain Bacteria; phylum Bacillota_I; class Bacilli_A; order Erysipelotrichales; family Erysipelotrichaceae; genus Bulleidia. The sequence continues at coordinate 2,148 of OMYM01000220.1, forward strand.
CTTCGAATTGCTCGCAATACTGTTTGTTATTGGCATCGAAGATATCTACGTATGTGTGCATCGGCTGCATGTACATGCTGTGCAACATGAATTCGTATGGACCCGATTCATTGCAGAAGCGATCACCATTGAGGTTGACCTTGAGGAATGGCTGCTCGCCAAACCAGAACCATTTGCCGTTGGTCTGGTAGCCGGCTGTTTCGGTCGGCAGGACAGCGCAACGGTTGAACATCATGGACGCATGGCATGGATCCATTTCTCCTCCTGCCCAAAGCATTGCCTTGATGCCTGAGCCATCGGCGGTAGAACCAATCGGAACATTTGCTTTCATCTTCATTGTCATTGGCTGTAGGGCAAGCATCATTTCGGTGTTTGTCGCATATCCACCTGTTGCCATGATAACGCCTTTGGATGCCTTGACACGGATGTAGTGGTTGTCGGTGAGGTCTTGGGCGATGATGCCTGTGACCTTGCCGTTGGAATCTTGGTCCAGCTTGACAAGGGCGGTGGAGAACTTCCAGGTGACATTTCCTGTCGCATCACAGAAATCGGTAAATGTTGAGTTTGTCGTTACTTCCTTGGTGTTGCCTTGCTCTGTCTTATGCGGTGAGTGTCCTGTCGCATATGCCTTGTCTCTTTCAGGATGATCGGTGTTGCCTACACTGCCTTCCAGGGTCATTTCCCAATCGCCGGTGGATTCCATCAGGTTTGTCAGCCAGTCGACTAATTCACCAGACTCATTGATCCAAACCTTGACCAGGTCGCTATCCACATATCCGGACGCATAACGGACAATGTCTTGCAAAGCTTCCATCTTGTCGATCTGGAATCTTGGATATTCCCCAAAGCTAGCCAGCTGTAGCTTGGAATCGATAGAACCGATGTCCTCACGGATGCCAGTGGGTGTTTCTCTCTTTTCGACTACCAAGACTTTTGCGCCTTCTTCAGCTGCTGTCATGGTTGCGATCCATCCACCTGTTCCACATCCTACGACAAGAATCTCTGTGTCAAGTGTCTCGGTGATTTCGGAATCCTTGATTTCTGGTGCTTCGCCCAGCCAGTCGGATGAAGAAGTTGTCTTTTCCTCTGCTTTGGCAACAGTGACTGTTTTGCCGGATGCCTGGGAAATGCAGTCGGCTGCGGCGGTCTTGATCGCATCGCTAGTGACGGTTGCACCAGCCACAGCGTCAACATCTGGTCCCTGTAGGTCGAGGATTGCCTTTTCCATATCGGCACCAATTTTTCCGCCGATATCGGGTGTTTCGCCTGATACATCAATCTTCACATCGGTGATGCTGTATTCATCGAATGTCATTGTGACCTTGACATCAGACGCAATTCCCTTGCTGGAAGCCGTATAGGTTCCAGGGGTGTAGAGTGCTTCCTTTCCGGAAGATGTGGCAGTGCCAGTGGAAGTAGCGGATGCTTCGGTTGTGCATCCTGCCAAGACACCGGCAGCGGCTACGCTTACAGCGCCAGCCGCAAGACCTTTGATAAAGTCTCTGCGTGAAATTTCTTTTTGTGCCATAAATTCTCCTTATCTATCATTAGCCTAAGCTTCTTTTTTCTTTCTTTTCTCTACCAAGCGGCTAAGGAATATGCTTAGTTGATATAGTAGTATCATAGGCAATGCTACCATGACTTGGGAAACCACGTCAGGTGGTGTAATTAGAGCCGCTACGAAGAAAATAACGACAATCATGACCTTCCGTGCCTTGATGAGCCATTGTGTCTTGATGAGTCCCAAACCCGTCAATAACACCGAGATCACCGGCAGTTCAAACACACTGCCAAACACAATAAACACCGTAAGTAGAAAGCTTACATACTGGTCAATACTGATGGAAGCAGAGATTTCCACATCCTTGGAAAACTGGATCAGAAAGTTTAACATAAATGGTAATGATACAAACCTGGCAAAAGCCACCCCTATGAGAAAACATAACGTTCCCCCAAGCAATGCCATCTTTGTAAACGTTCTTTCTTTCTTCTCCAGTCCTGGTGAACAGAAACCATACACCTGATACGCCAGTACCGGCAAGGATAGGACAATCCCACTGATAAACGCAATATTCAGATACACCAATAACAGTTCCTGTGGCGCAAGATATACAAACTCATAGCCCATCCCTGTCCCAAGATCAGTCAATGCCTTGACAATCCTTGGCGCAAAGCTCAATGAGATCAATATGCAGGCAATCAATACGATTGCTACAACAACCAGTCTTTTGCGCAATTCCCTCAGATGACCCGTCAGCGTCATGCTTGCTTGGTCATTCTTTTTGCCTTCACTCGTCATGGGAGTTCTTATTCTCGTTTTCTTCCATGCCGTCCTTGAAGCTCTTGACACTCTTGCCAAACATCTTGGTTAATTTTGGTATTTGGGTTGGTCCAAAGATAATGACAACCACCAACAAGATGATCAACAACTCTTGCGTGCCTAATTTCATGCGTCTTTTTCCTCCGTTTCTATCTTTTCTTTCTTCGCTTTTCCGATATTCTTGAAGTCGTTTTCAACTGTCTTGATATCTCCCTGGATATCTTTGTCTAGTTGTTCCAAAGGTTCCAATGCCTCTTTCAGGGGACGTTGAGCTTCTTCTAGAGGCTCAACAACCGTTTCCCTGATATCCTTGGTCATCTCGGAAGAAACCTTGCGGAACTCATTCAAGGCAATACCCAGTTTTCTTGCGTACTCTGGAAGTTTATCTGGTCCAATGACGATGAGTGCGACCATGAATATCACAACCAGCTCTAGCGCGCCTATTTTCATCGCTTGCTCCCTTCTTTAAACATGCGAATTATATCATTCATCACGAATGCTGTAAACAAGAAAAAACCCCAATACGGGGTTTTGCATATGTCAGTCACGGGATGACTTAGGCATGATGGCAAATGGAATCCCAAGCCCATGCGACTGTTCCAAACAGCGAATAGTTACTAAGATTCTCGTTATATCTAGGTTCTCCCATAAACGCGACCATTTCCATAAGTGTTTTCATACTGTATCTCCTTAGACTTTTCTTTGTCTTTTAGTGTCACGATCTCTCGTGACATCTACTAGTATACTCATGCAAGAGGGGGTGTCAAGAGTAAAATGAAAATGTTTTCTGGAAAAGAAATGTAAGATAACGCTTACATTTGTATCCGTTTACATTTTCGTCGCAACGGTTGACATAATATCGCTATAGAACATATAATCTGTAGATATAGGAGGAAAGTAGATGAAAAGAACTTCGATAGCGCTTATATGTACAGCATTGTCCTTGACAGGATGTTCTAAGACATCCAAAAAGTCTAACGTTGAAAAGACAATCATAGACATGCCTGTCATAGAGAGCTACGTAAATGCATATATGGAGACAGTGGATAGCTGGTATGGCCATGGTATCGCCATGACTCTTTCCGAGGATGGAACATACCACGATAGCCCATTGGGATACCGCACGGCAGGCTCCGATGCCGAGCATCGGGCAGCGGAATACCTTGCGGGCATCATGTCCGATATCGGCTTAGAGGTGGAACAATCCCCCATAGCGGTGGATAAGTGGCAGTTTTCGGGTGCTTCCCTTGCGGTAGAAGATACCGATATATCTCTCACGATTGGATCATATCCCCAATCAGGAACACCCCCTGAAGGCATCACAGCCAAGATCGTGGATGTTGGAACAGGCTTTCGCTGGGACTATGACAACATAGATGTCACAGGAAAGATTGTCATCGCTGGAGTGGATTTGGATGAAGCTGGCTGGATGGATGCCTATATCACCGAGGCATACAACCATGGCGCTGTGGCGTTTATTACCTACAGCATGAGCGATTACGACGAATACAACACATTTGTCCTAAAGGCACAAGACACTCGTTGCGAAGATTTAATTCCCTGCGCCATGGTGTCATATAACGATTACGTGAAGATAGCGAAAGCCATCTCCCTTGGACATGACAATGCCCATCTTATGATTGACAGTGTCATAGAAGACAATGAAGGTGTTTCGTATAATGTCATAGGAAGATTACCTGGCAAATCCAGTGATAACCAGATTGTGGTAGCCGCCCATTACGACATGTACTTCAAGTCATTCCAGGATGATTGTCTTGGCGTGGGAATGATACTTGCCATGGCAAAAGGAATGATAGACACAGGATATCAACCAGAAAATGATATTTTGTTTGTGTGCCATGGAGCCAAGGAATGGGGCGCAACTGATACGACATATGACTGGAGTATAGGCTCATGGGGCTTGTTAAAGGAAGCCCACCCAGAATGGGTGGGCAAGACATTGGCTTTGTTAAATATTGAGCTACCAGCTGTGTTTGATAAAGAAGATGCAGGATATGTCAGATGCGTACCGGAATTCTCCGATCTCTTCGCCCATCTTGTCAAAGAGACAAACCTCATTGCTTCTTCTTATCTGAATGTATATCCCTATGGGATCTATTACCAGGCAAAGGAACTATCTCTTCTAGACGATAGTATCTCCTATCGCAATGCAGGCATCCCTTGTTTCACAAACTATAATCTGGAGGAAGGAAATAAAAGCTTCTACCGTATGGCATATCACGCAACATCGGATGTGGCAGGAACATACCATGATCATATCATGCGTACGAATCTAAATACCTTTGGAACATTATTGATCTATCTAGATCAAATGCCAGCCTTAGAGCTAAACATAGCCACTTCTGCTACAGATCTATTGGAAGGCTTAGACAAAGATATAGCTACCGATGCTGGCATCGATTACCGTGAATTCAAGCGAAAGATCGATGATCTATGTTATTATGCTGAAGAGCATAATAACAAGATCTATGAACTAAACATGATGTATCTCAACGCTATTAACAATGGCGAAGACACTACCAGACTTCGGGAAGAGGGAAGAAGACTCAATGCGATCAGTCTCAATGCTTTCAAGTATGTCCAGGATCATTTCATTGGAGCATCCAACCAAGAAACCTTAACGACTAGACATGGTTGTTACCAAGAAAATGTAGATATCTTGGATCATGTCATCGCTGCCTTAGAGGCAGGTGTCTTGTTTGATGGCGAGGAAAAGGGAGCCTTGGATCAAGCTTGCTTGTTAAACGCCTCCCATGAGTGGCAATACTACCAATTCTCCCCCAACACTGTCGCCATGAACATCCACAATCACTTCCGTGAGGACAATATGTTTTGGGCGACAGGCAAAACCTTCACGTATGCTGAAACAAGTGAAGCAACCATCTCTCTTCTAGAGAAGAACGAGAATCACGAAATTGATTATACCAGGGAAATCGAAATCTACCGCAATGCTCGTGATCAACAACAGCGTCTTCTAAAAGAAGCAGTAGAAGAAGAATACAACGCCATGGATGAACTAATACTTATCTTACAATAACACGAAAGGCACGCATATGCGTGCCTTTCAAATATATTAACAAAAGAAAAACCCATGATAGGCAATCCCCCATGGGTTTATGCTCTGACGCCAAGATTCCTGAAACCCCACAACACAGTGTCCCAAACAGAATCTTCCGCAACTGCTGTCTCTCTGTACTCTGGCTCTGCCCACTCGGCGATAATGTTCAACAATGTCTTCATAATACTTCTCCTCACTTTCATTCATAACATTAACAAGACCTTTTTGTCCTGCTTGACACTATCCAGTATAGTCACATTCCGGGTAAGCGCAAGAGGTTTGATAAAATATTTTTGACAAATATTGTAGAAACCGCTTTCAAATTAGTGGCTTCTGTAAAACTTTACAGAAGAATGATAGAAGCTTACATTGAAAGAAATCGCAGTACATTTTCATTGTTTCAGAAATATTTCAGTAGTCCGAACACATCCGGTGAATCGATTCAGTCAGAATGATCGGTATTGACCATAAAGTAACCGCTTACCCCAAATGAAAACATTTTCATAAAAAATATCTTGAAATCTCTTGACACGTAAAAATCACTGTACCTGATACAGAAACAGATTTATGTCATATAAAAAGAACGTGCGCGAACCAGAAACAAAAAGAACGCGCCGCGCGCGTTCCTTCTCTTCCTGGCGCGCTAGCACGTTCTTTTTATGTGAATCGCAAAGTTACTCTACGGTAATAATCACTCTTTGGTAATGCTTAAGGTTATGGCTGCCATTGTCCTGCACCTCAACGATCATGTGGATCGTATCGCCAGACTTGGCATCCTCAGGAACGGTAAAGCTGATCTCTGCATTGTTTGGATCATCGATCTCTATATTATCCAGAATCTCATCTTCCCCCACGGGACGAATGACATCGATCTGGAAACCAGATAACTCAGATAATTGTGTCTCAGGAACAGATTCATTTGGATCATACGTATCTGCCTCAAAGTAACGCCACCAGCGATAGGACAATGTATCGCCATCAGGATCTTCTCCCACGGCAGTCAATGTTACCTGTGAACCAGCAGATGCCGTAATATCGATCCCTTGTGCCACGGATACGACAGGCGCGTGATTCACTGCCTTGTCGTCATCCGTCAAGGTCCAGTTAACTCTTTCCGCAAAGTCGTTTTGGATATCCGTGAACCATCTTGTCAGGGTGTATGTCGCTTCGAACTGATTGGTTGCTGGGTTATAGTCCACTGCATCATTCTTGTACAATGTATCGGACACTTTCGCAAATCTACTTCCCCATCCGCCATATGAAGGATCTTCAAGACTTCTTAGCCCTGTGTCAATCAAATATAGGAAAGAAGGGGAATCTCCCTCGGAAATAAAGTCATACTTCTCATACTGGGGATTCGCCGCAAGATAATCTTCCGTTCCCCTTAGCTCGGCATAGTCTTCTCCTTCGATGATCTTTCCATCTCCCATCAAGGCATAGTTCTCCATGTATACGCCCTTGTCTTTGATCAGGTTCTCATACTCCCAATCCGCATGAAGCGTTTCATTTACGACATCATCGTTGAATGTCCAGAGATAGGCAAAGCGCCAGAAGTTGGAACGGTCGTTGATGATCTGAAGCTTTGGCCAATTCACTGCGATATAGTCGGAATATGAATCATCTTGATCAAGGATGATATACACGACAAGCTTGTCATAGATCTTCTGCTGGATGTCCTTCCATTGGTCGGTATCCTTGTATTCTTCCTCAATGGACTTCAATGCCCTTGCGGTGGTATTCGTGCCACCCCAAGTCTGTACGTACAACGTACGTTCGTCATCATCAAGGAACAATTCTTTCAAGAACTCGGATCCTTCGGTGATTTTCTCCATCTCTCCAACATTCGTGATATTCCCGATCTTGGTAATGTCGCGTAATGCATCTGCCGTAGGATAATCTGGGTCATGTGCCTTTAGGTTGTCATAGACAGCTTCATAGTCATCCAGAAAGTCATAGATCCATTGTGTTCCTGTCCAACGCATAGGCTCAATGTTTTCCTCTGGATCTCCGGCATAGTGATACATGGAGCTGGTAATGACAATCCCCGCAATGTCCATGTCATTCGCATACAGCAATGCGCGCAACACAGAATTCATGTCATCCACTTCGCCATCCGTGGTGATAACAGTGCGCATCTTCTCTTGTATTGTCCGCGTGACAACATCCTTGTCAGGTTCTACGACACTGTCCACGGAAGACACAGAAGATACGGGAGTGCTCGAAACATTCGAAACGTTCGAAACACTTGAAGTAGTAGAG
>OMYM01000391.1 GCA_900315225.1 uncultured Erysipelotrichaceae bacterium
GTGTATTCCATTACATGCCACGCCCCACTGCAAGAGACTTCAGAAACAAATCCCCCCGGTCCATGGCATCGCTTGACGCGGATTGGGATCCAGGCTTTCCATTTACCGCTTTCCCGAGGGTTCATGCCCATTTCGAAGCTGACAGGAAAGTCGATAAAATCCGCAACTTATTTCTGCGCCGTTCCAAAGAATATGCTTCAAAGGATTTGAAAGGATTGGCTGACAAGGACAATCCTCTTGATCCTGTGAATAGAGTTCACTTTCTGCGGCTTGTCCTAGGATGGCACTAGTTTACCAGAACAACTAACCACGAAAGCCTATTGGAATAAAGCATCTTTTAAAACAACCTTTAGAATTGAACGATGTTCCCTTGTGCGTCCTATGGCTGAATTCCTTTCTGATTCCACTCATCATGGGACAAGCTCTTTCTGCTGAAGAAATTTCTCAGCGCCCACTCTGGCTTTGCAAGGAAAGAATTACAGGCCTATCTTGACCTGTTCACATTTGTTATGAACCCGCCAGAGGACCCGTTGGAGAAGGTTGAATTAATCATCAATACAGCGTTCACTAGCCCTAAAATTCTCCGGTACCGGGATGCATTTAGTGCTGCTGATGCAAACGGCGACTCGTAAAAGCGCAGTTTGTAAAGCGGGATTTTAAACAAAAAAAATCCCTCCTTGCACACGGGTGGTCGTTGAAATGTATCAGCATTGTTTGACGCTCATGTTATCTGATATGAATTCATATATTTTAGAAATCTTATCAGGATTTTATAGACATTTGATCATACTGTTTCTTCATACGCGACATAAACGGGATTTTTGATATATACCACAAATTTTACAAATAATGCGTTATATAAATCATTTGCTAAACGACTCGTAAAATTGTTGATTTGCTCTAAGCTTTTCGTAATGATTTCGATTTATTTATCAATTATTTTAGATGTATTAGCTTTGCGCAAGAGAATTCAAAACAGAAGCTTACCACCCGTGTGCAAGGAAGGATTTTAAATTAAAACGTTCTAATCCAGGGTATACAAAAGTGAACGGAGAATCTGTCTAACGACAGATTCTCCTTTAGTTTGCTTCGATGAATACTTTTACACGTTCTCCTGCGTTGCTTTCAAATATCAATGCAATGGGTTTTCCATTCTCCATGCTAACGTAGTGGAAGTCGCCAAGGAAGTCGATTGGCTTTTTGTCTATCGTTCCTGCCACGCCTCTTGTCTGGTCTCCTATGGACGCATTGAGCTTGGATTGGATGGTTATGTATATGATGCTGTCTTTCTTGGTGAACTGCACCACTATCTCCCCTGTATCCTTGAAGTATCCATACACATATTCGGCTATATGGAATGGAATGTACTTCAACACGGAGCCTTCTACGTTCTTTCGTAGGATCTGGTCGGTTTTGACGGTATCTCCATATGTATACTCATATGAACAAGTCATATGAGATACATCTGCGTCTTCGTACGCGAAAGAGAACCAGTTGGGTTGTGTCTGGCCAACGTATTCCATGGTTATATGACGAGCTTCATCATAGTTTGTTACGTTATATATATTTAATGCTATTGTTATCAATAATGCCGCAAGTATGATAACGTTTCTAATCTTCCTTTTTTCCTTCTTGCTCATTCTTGAACCTCGCCAAGATATTATAACACGCGTTTATCATATTATCATTTGAAATAATCATCTTAGCGGTTCAAACTGTATGATTTTATGTTACAATTTGTAAAAGGAAAAAGATTATGAAAGACAAGAACAAGATTGTTACCGTGATATCGCTATTAACGTGCGTTATAGTATTCTTTGGCGCTAGATTCTTGTTAAAACCCGCCCATGACGCATCTAGCGCACCAAGTGAATATGTCGAGTACGACAATGGCATTGTACAGGAAATCCTTCTGGATTCCTGTACGGAAGATCCCATCAGTGAGAACAGCTATCGCGGGGAACAAATGCTTCTGGTGACGGTTTTAACGGGGCAATACGCGGCAGAAACCTTGCAGGTATACAATTATGTCGGACCAATCTATGGCATCCCCCTAGCGAAGGGAGATGCCTGTACGCTAGCCATCTCAACCTATGCCGATGGAACGCATCGCGCTACCGTGTATGAGTATGATCGATCCAAACCACTATATATCATTCTTGGCTTATTCATCCTTGCGACCATTGTGATCGGGGGAATGACAGGCATGAAGTCTCTTCTTGGTCTGTTCATTACCGTTGCATCGGTATTCTACCTGCTTTTTCCTGCTCTGCTCAAGGGAATGCCTGTCATTCCCTCGGTGTTCTTCATGTGCGTATATGTTGCTATGTTTAGCTTTATCCTGTTAGGAGGGGTGCGCAAGAAAACAATATGCGCATGGCTTGGAACTGTAGCGGGCATGGGATTTGCCCTATTGTTCAGCGAACTATGCCAATACTTGCTACGGATTGATGGATACCGCCTCTCTGATGTAGAAGCCTTGCTACAGATGAGGCAAACAGGCACACCCATAGGCATCAAGGGACTCTTGAGTGCAGGCGTGATCATATCTTCCCTTGGCGCAGTCATGGATGTTGCCATGTCTCTTTCATCCGCGCTGCAAGAGATTCATGAAGCCAATCCTGCGCTCTCCCGCAGGCGGCTGTTTATCTCTGGCATGAATGTGGGAAGAGACATGGTGGGAACCATGACCAATACCTTGATTCTTGCCTACCTAGGAAGTGGATTGGTTCTTACACTGTATCTCTATACGCTTGGGCTAGACATCCACCAGCTTCTTTCATCAGCTTATCTTTCCACTGAAGCCACAAGCAGTCTAGCCGCAAGCATTGGCATCATCCTTTCTGTTCCTTTGACGACACTCATCGCATCTATGTTCTTTGCGCCAAAGTAACAGAGCTTTATGTGCGTGGCTTAATAAGTTGGCGCACAAAGTAATAGTGCTATATTATCATGGTGAACTTTAAATTTCGAGTGAAATACAGTACATACGCACATTATGCACAAATTGTCACATACTTCTATCATCATGGTTGATCGTTTCTTTCAAATCTGCTATAACTACCAAAAGAGAGGACAAGGACAATGAATAAACAATACATCGACTGGATCATGTCGCTTCCCCAAAAAGACTATGTTTTCCAGAAAGTCAATGATGACCATGTCATCATTGACAACCCATGCATAACAGGTGAGATAAACATCTATCACCTGGAGATGGATGTCGTAGAACTTCGTTTAAATCGAAAGAGTGATCATGAAGCAATCTTCTTTCTTCACTTTGAGCTAAAAGACCAGGAACATGCCAAGGCATTGACCAATGAGATGCTCTCATGCATCAAGCGCCAAAGCCAGAAGACACATACCAGGATATTATTAAGTTGCACCAGTGGCATGACCACCAGTTTCTTTGCGGGAAAGATCCAAGAAGCCGCAAAGACACTAGATCTAGACTATGAAGTCAATGCTGTTTCGTATAATGACCTGTATAACGAAGGTTTCCATCACGACATCATTCTTCTTGCTCCCCAGATCGGATATCAGCTAAAGAAAGCGCAGGAGGTATTCCGCGACCAAATCGTCAGGACAATCCCCGCCCAGATCTTCGCATCGTATGATGCTGGAAAAATGATCGACTATATTCGCAAAGAACTCAAGACGCACAAGCGAACCAAAGAAGAAAAAGCCGTTGCCAAGGTCATGCGTGATATTGAGAACAATGCATCGATCTTTGTCATCACCATGACCCATGACATCGGCTCCACCAAGTATTGTCATCGTCTATACGAGAAAGGCAAGGTCATCATCAGCGAAGAAGTCATCAAGAACAACTATAGCCTCAATGACATCCGTGATATCCTCGACACCCAATTCAGGGCATTAAGAAAGAACTATCATATTGATGCCGTATCGATCTCTGTCCCAGGGATTTTAATGGATAATACGACCGTGAGAAGGATCGATTACGCTTCGATCAGTAGCGAATTCACCGAGAAATACGGACTACCCGTGTATTTTTCCCACAACACCGCTGTCGTAGCCTACGGCTACTACGCAGGGCAAAACAAGTACGATATCGTTGCATACCATTCCCAGCCAACGGGTGCCATCATTGGCGGCCAGGGATATGTGTACAAAGGAACACCGATTGATGGCAAGAGGGAAATGGCAGGGGAAATCGTAGGCATCGCCAACAGAACCATGCCCGGAATCAATAAACCCGAACAAGACAATGCCAGCATCCAAGACATCAAGGAAGCACTCATTACCTACCTTGTAGCAGGCATATCCATCATTGCGCCCGAGGTATTCATCATCCGCAGCGTTCTCACCCCAGACATGGAAGAACTCAAGAACGAAGTAAGAAAATACATTCCAGATCACTATATGCCCGAATTCATCTATGCGAATGATGTAAGTGAATATGCCTATCTTGGCACCATGCTATATGGACTATTACGCTTCAAACAAGCCGTCAAAGAGAAAATCACAACATCAACCAAAGCATGAACTCCAAGAATGCTTCAATCCCCAACGCCACTCATTTATGTTGCGTGATCTACCTCTCGCCCAGACAATTAAATATGTTATAATGGAAAATGTGCGTTATGAGGAGGTCGGTATGACAAAAAGAAAAACATATAACAAAGATCAACAGATATTGGCAGGGATATATGAATCATCCCTGCCAATATCCATGACAGCATTGGTTGTTGTCGCAATACTGGAAATTGCCATGTTAGTGTTTTCCGTGGTAAGTCCAGCGATATACAAAGGAAACGAAGTACGCTACCGTATATTCTATATTGTTCTTTTGACAGTTGCCTTGGTGTACATGGGTTTAAACCAATATGTAAAAAAAGACGTACAACAAAGATATGTCATTCTTAACAAGGCAAACCCCTTGTGTGCCATTATCTTTTTCTGCTGGGCTATGGGTATTACGATATCTGATATACAGCTTCATCAAGTGATTGACCCTTCGGTGTTCATGACCTTTTCCTTGACCGTTCCATTGAGTTTCTATTTACGTCCATCCGTCTATGCGGCGGTGGCTCTTGCGGCAGATGCTATTATGTTGTATCTAACAGCGCTTGTTACAGGCTTTGGCGCAGTGTTTATCAACTTATCACTCTTCATTGTCTTCCAATTCGTCTTAGGCATCAGCTTCCTAAGAACAAGGACAGACCTTGCTGAAACAGTTGTCAAAGAAAAAGAGATTGCCCTCAAAGATGCCATGACTGGATTCTTCAACAGAAGAGCGTATATCGAAGACATGGATAGCTTGGCCAGCGATCCCTCTCGCAATGAGATTGTCTACATTGCTATTGATGTCAATGGCTTGAAAGAAGTCAACGATGAACAAGGACATGAGGCAGGAGACAAATTACTTTCTGGCGCAGCCACATGCATGGAACGTATATTTGGTGAACTAGGAACACTATATCGCATTGGCGGCGATGAATTTGTGGTTCTCGCATACGTCAAACATGACGAGATCGAACAACTCCTTGCGGACTATGAAAAGACACAGAATGAATGGTCCAACCAAAACAATCTCCCCCTAGCAGCTGCTATTGGCTATGCATTCGTTGACGAAAACGAAGAAAACGACCCAAAAGAAGCCGCAAAGAACGCCGACCAGAGAATGTATGAAGCAAAAGCACTCTATTACCAAAAAACCGGAAAAAGACGCCACCGCAGATAACACATAAAAGAACGGCTAAGCCGTTCTTTTATGTTATCCTATGCATGTCAATCAATGGCTGGGTGGTCTTCCTCAAACACCTCGCGCACCTTGCACCTCTTGCCATGGAAGGCGATACTGTACAGGTGGATCCTAGGGCACCTCATTCTCTTCAGTCTCATTGAATAGCGGCAAGTAAGCACCTGTTTTTCCCCCTCATCGAGGGCAGCCGTGAAGTCGTCCGTCTTCCCGGAATACTTCAGTTCAAAGACAACGCCCCATTCGTCGTCCATGCTGCGCACCATGATGTCGCAGTACCCGTCGCCCGTCTCGGGGTTTGAGTCGCGTTTCCATTCATCTCGGTACATCAGCGCGGCGTTCATGATACCGTGGTAGTAGTTCTCCCTGACGGACTTCGTCGCGGTGTCGCGAAGGCTTGCGCACCCTTCGAGCACAAGGCAGAGCCTTTCCTCGATCCTTGCCGCGTCGAACGTTTCAACGGCATCGCAGAAATCCTTGAGGAAACGCCCCTCGCCCGCGTTCTTCGCGGCGATTTCCGTGACCATCCCGTCAAAGGCGCTCATCACCTCCTCGTTCGGAATCCGCAGGAGCATGTTCCCTTCGCCAAGGTTTTTTTCACGCGTCAGATACCCGCTGTGGAGCATCACCGTCCAAAGGCCATCGGTGGTGGAGTACATGTTGTCAAACGTGAGCTGTTCAACGACCCTCTTGGCAATCGCCTTGCCGTTGCCGAGGTCCTCGATGTCAAACGCCACGTCGTCGACATCGGCGGACTTCTTCAAAAGCTTCCTCAGTATGTCGTTGCCCGATGTGTTCAGCCATTCGCACGGGAATTCGACATCCAAGCCCTTTTTTACACACGCAACCGCCTTTCCCACAAACCGGACGATTGACCATGGGTTGTAGACAAGCTGCGACCCGAACTGGTATCCGTCATAGAAGCTACGCGTCTTCTCATGGTACGA
>OMYM01000411.1 GCA_900315225.1 uncultured Erysipelotrichaceae bacterium
AGATCTCTGAGGCGGACGACATTCTGAAGGATACATTGAAAGGCGAGGAGCAGAAGGTTGCGGAAGCCTTCCGAAAGATACACTACGCCTATGCGGATCCAAAGACATGCTGCAGTGAGGCAACGCTGAAAGAGACAATCGACTTGGCCTACTACACTGCCGAAAGATTCTACGTGAGGATGTACGAGCGACCGACAGGCGAAGGTTATGCGGATATGGTGCTATACCCGAAGGTGGGCAAGGCAATGCCGTTGTTGGTGGTCGAACTGAAAGAGAACAAGGCTTTCAATACGGGGCTGGATCAGATCAGGAAAAAAAGATATCCCGACAGGTTCAAGGAATATGGCGGTAGAGAGATGCTTCTGGTGGAGGTCAGCTATGACGCTGATAAGCCTGAGAAGGAACACCACTGCAGGATTGAACGGGTGCCAATGCTTTGATAAGGTTTAGTCTAGCAATACACCAGTGGTACGGTCAAAGTGATGTTCGATGCCTTCAATCACGAATGTTCCCTTTGCCATGGTTCCTGTCTTTGTATCGTAGTAGTATGTGTTACCTGCTTGGGATGGGTATGCTTGTGCAAGGTCTCCTTCAATGGTTACCCATCCTTTTAACATTTTTCCTTCGTTGTCGTATCTGACCCATTTTCCTCTGGCTGATTTCATGCATGAATAGATGTATTTTTGCATGAATTCATCGCATTCAGAAGATAATTCCAATAGTCTATCATCGTTGTTCCTATTGTCGTATTCGTCCTGATAGATGTACGGTAGCCATACTTCTTTGCTAAAGGCGGCGGCACCGTAATAGATCGAATCTAGCCAATACCATGCGTCTGTGTCTGGGGCATAGATCTCTCTTCCCCTGGGTGTTCCATCGCCTATGACGTTTTTGGGATCATCCATTGTACCTTGTACAATGGATGATTCTACCCAGTATTTCTTTTCCTTGATTGTGATGAAGCCTTGTTCGATGTCGATGGGGCGAGGCGCCCATACTGCATCTACTGTTGCGTGATAGCTTGCGGAGGAATTCCAGTCTGTCACACTCTTGATGTATTCCAGGGCTTCGTCTAGGGTGGTAAATACGCGTTCTGTATCAAGACGCAAAAGATCTCTAGTTGTAACATCGTTGTTGACGGTGTATCCGGAAAGCACTACATGTGGGTTCTTGGAACCGATGCTTGGGATGGCTTTTACTGCCTTGGAGACATGGTCATAGTAGCCTAATCCTGTATTCTCCATTTCCTCGTAAAGAGCATATGTCGCATAGCTTGATGGGGAGTTACTCACATATTTGTAGCAGATTGGGATCTTACCATCCAACTCTTCGTTGTAGCGTGCTTCGCTGCCACTGCATCCACCCACGATGACGGTTAAGCGGGGCTGTTCTTGCGCCTTGCATGTAAGCGTTGTGGCAGAAAGAATTACAGGTAGAATAATTCGTAATAATTTCATAGTTGCTTCCTCCTTGCATAGAAGTATATCATACAAATGAGAATCTCACCAAACATGCTTCACAAATCGGGATAAACGTTCTACAATGTATGAGCAGGAGGTGGATCATGAACACTGAAGATATCAAGACAAGCAGAAGAACTATTCAGGGGGTGGGTGGCCCTTTGGTTACGATGGTGGTTCCAGATTCGTTTAATGTCAATTCATATGTTGACTATGATCAGTATAATGGCAGAGGGTATCCGTATAACTTTACCATTACGGCGGATTCGCCGGATAAGACGTGTCAATTGTCGTATTATGCGCCAGTCCAGTATTTGGACGACCATATGAATCCGTTTACTGATAATGCGATGAATGATTGGGGTTCTTTGATGCATCATTATGTTTCGCCAGAAGAGATTATGGAGAATTGGGCGCAAAGCACGCTGTTTAACTGTAACAATGTTAGGCTTGTGAAGCAGATTGATTTCAGTGATAACCAGAAGGTTCAGCAGGAAAAGGGACAGAAGATTTACCAGAGTTATCTTAAACAGGGCTATCGTACGCTCAATTGGTTTGTCCATAAGGGTCTGATCCGTGAATATGCGTATACCTATGATGGATATCACAGGAGAAGATCGTTTGCTATGGTTGTGGAGGCGACTGATTATACCAATCGGGCACCTGCTCCTTCGTCATTTGTGCAGACGGCACAGATGGGTATGCCGAATTTCTATGGATCTATCTTTCCTGGATTGGAATTTAACCAACAGAAACAGGAGTACACGTATGTTACATCGAGTTGTACTTCCTTCACCCTGTATAATCTGAAGATCATTGATTGCCTTGAGGTGGATTATCCAGGGTTGTATAAGAAAGCATTCCTTCCGCTTGTCAATAATGCGGTGGTCTTTACCGATGAGCTGAGGGCTGACTTTAACAAGCGTCAGGCTGACTTGGATTCTAGGCTTGCGAAGCAGCGTGAACAGAAGAGGGAAGTGGAGAAGATACAGCGGGAGATGCGTGCCAGTCACGCAGAATCTCAGCGCCGCATTGCGGCAATACGTGCCAATACCATGGACGAGATCAGTCGCATGCAACGGGATACATATGAAAAGCAACAGGCATCTAACCATCGTATCATGCAGGGTTGGTCGGATGTCATTCAGGGGAATACCCGTTTCACTGACCGCTATGGCGATGAGCATGTCATTCGTACGTATGATCGCTATGCGTATAAGCGTGGGGATACGTATGTTACCAGTGATACACCGTTGGATATGCCGTATGATTTCGAGGAGCTTAAGCTAAAGAAATGGTGAATCGCATGATTCACCATTTTTTGTCTTCCATTCTTTCAGAATCATTTGACATTCGTTCTGTTATCGTGTAGATTGTCACTGGAGGATGTAACATGAAAAGAAGCTTGCTGTATTATCTCGTAAGACTGGTTCAATCTTTTGTCATTGCCATGTTCTTGAATCTGTCTTTCTATCTCTCCATGTCCCCTTGCATTCCCTTTAACCAAGGGGTGTACAAGGATTTTGGGGTATACCAGAATGGTTTCTACATCCTTCTGCTGATAGTGTTTCCGTTGTCTCTTTTGCCGTATGGATCGATTGGCTTGGTTCTGTTTTCCCTTTTCTGTAGCGTTGTCTCTTTCATCAATTTCTATGAGTTGACGTTTCGGGGAACTGTCTTGGTTCTCAATGACTATAAGAATCTAAATACAGTCAATCATGTCATCAGTTCCTATAAGTTTTCTTTGAACGCCAATGTCATGGTCATGATCATGTCCGTCGTTGTTACCATCGGGTTATGCATTGTTTCGGACAAGATCATTCCCAGGAAGACACAGCGTTCATTGTTGTTAACAAGAATTGGCGTAGGTGTCTTGGATGTCATTGTCTTGGTGTATCTGCTTTTTTCCAGCAGCCTCATTCCCACCGAGAACATGTGGAGTTGGGAGGAGTATTACTACAGGTATGGTTTTGTTGTAGGCATGGCTGGGAACATTAAGCATGGACAAGTGACGGTCATA
>OMYM01000126.1 GCA_900315225.1 uncultured Erysipelotrichaceae bacterium
ATCCGAGGGATACTGCGAAAACGATATCATCGACAAGTGCATTTCCGATTTCGGATTGACCCAGCAGAAAGCGAAGACGCATATCGCTGGATACATGCGCAAGAACACCAATGCGCAGATCAGACCTGGCTACAGGAAGGATTATGAGCAAAAGGAGTTGGCGTTTAACTTGATTGACGTGCTGAAAGAACTTGTCGCAAGCCAGGCGGATTTGATTCATCGGCTTGTTGCTAAGCTTAATTGTTCTGTTAACTTGGCTTCAGCTTTCCTTGATGAATACCAGAAGACATATGGGGCAATTCCCAGATTGCGCTAAGATTGAAAAAAAACCGAGTCGTTTAGACTCGGTTTTCTTTTGCTAAAGATTGGTGTTATCTTCCGTGATTCTCTTTTCCTCAATGATCTCGTACATCTCTGAGGCATCTTTTTTACGCTTTACTTCCTGTATGCTTAAGACACGGACTTTCAGGTATCTGTTGCCAAAGGTAATGGAGACTTCATCTCCCACATTGACTTCATGGGATGGTTTGACGACTCTTCCGTTGATCTCTACGCGTTCATTGAGGGCGAGTTCCTTGGATACTGTTCTTCTCTTTAGGATTCTTGATGTCTTTAAATACTTGTCGATTCTCATGCCTTGCGAGACTCCTTTGCGATATTGATCGCTGTTTCAACTGTATTCATGTAGTTGCGCCTCTTCGGCACATTGATCGTAATCGAGCCATCTTTGAGATTCAGGTCGATGTCTCTTTTGAGTTTGTCAATTGCCCTGAATAGCTTCAATCCGTCCATCTTGGCGGATATTTCTTTCGACAATGTAATTTCGGCTGCTGCGTCTGTCTCGCGATAGTTTTTTACCACGGGATCGCTTACAACGAAATCGTATTGTCTCTTGGTAAACAGCATTTCAACTTCTTTGGGGAGCTTGCCATACTGGTCGACGACACTCTTTCTATAATCTTCCAGTTCTTCACTGTCGGTCACTTCATCCAATCTATGATACAGGTCGAGCTTGTCGTAGTCATTGTCGGTAAACCCAGCAGGGATATAAGAATTGCCTCGGTTGACGTTAAGCCTTGCCTTGGGATCCTCAATGACCATGGTTTCACCCTTTTTGTGTGCTTCGATTGCCTTGTTAAGCATCTCAATATACATATCAATGCCTACGGTGTCGATGAAGCCAGATTGGTTGGCACCAAGCATGTCTCCTGCGCCACGGATGGTCAAGTCTTTCATAGCAATCTTGTATCCACTGCCTAGGCGGGCGAATTCCTTGATTGCCTGTAGACGTTTTTCTGCTACATCGGAAAGCTGTTTTCTTTCGGGAACCATCAAGTAGGCATATGCCAGACGTGCCGATCTTCCTACACGTCCCTTGATTTGGTAGAGTTGTGATAAGCCAAACAGATGCGCTCCTTCCACAAAGATGGTGTTGACATTGGGAATGTCAATGCCGTTTTCCACGATTGTCGTACATACAAGTACATCAATCTCATGATTGGTGAACTTGTACATGACGTCTTCAATAGCATCTCTTGTCATTCTGCCATGGACTACATCAATCTTAGCGTATGGCACCAACTGCTTTAGATGCATTGCCTTGACAGCGATCAAGTCGATGTTGTTGAACAGGTAGAATACCTGTCCATCCCTGGCAAGTTCCTTTTCAATACCGCTCTTGATGACCTTGTCGTCTTGTTCTACGACATATGTCTGGACGCTATATCGATTAAGTGGAGGTGTATCTAATTGCGATAAGCCACGGATTCCCACCAAGCTCATTTGCAAGGTACGGGGAATTGGTGTAGCGGAGAGTGTCAAGACATCTACTCCTGTCTTGAGTTCCTTGATTTTCTCTTTGTGTTCTACGCCAAAGCGTTGTTCTTCATCTACCACCAACAGGCCAAGATCCTTGTACTTGACATCCTTGCTAAGTAAGCGATGGGTGCCAATGACGATATCGACTGTTCCTTCCTGTAGGCCACGGAGTGTTTCTTTCTGTTTCGCAACGGGAACGAATCTATCTAGGCAACGAATGGTGACTGCCTGTCCCTTGTATCGATCAGAGAATGTATGGAAATGTTGTTCCGCCAGAATGGTCGTAGGACATAGCACAGCTACTTGCTTGTTGTCGCATACCGCTTTAAAGCTTGCCCTGACAGCGACTTCGGTCTTGCCAAAGCCAACATCGCCACAGATCAATCTATCCATGGGCAGGATGCTTTCCATGTCACGCTTGACATCTTCGACCGCCTTTTGTTGGTCGGGGGTCAATTCATGGGGGAACGCTCTTTCAAACTTACGCGTTTCATCGTTATCGGGCGAAAAAGCAAAGCCAATGTCCATCTTTCTTTGCGAGTACAATTCCACAAGCCTTTCCGCAATGTTGTTCACATTCTTCTCAAGCTTCTTCTTTGTCTTCTCCCATTCCTTGGAGCCAAGCTTGTTCAAGCGAGGGACTACGCCTTCCCTTGAGACAAACTTCCTGACCAGCCTGAATTGTTCCAAGGGAACGAATAGCTCAGCGTTTCCCTTGTACACCACATGCAGGAAATCTCGCATGTTTCCTTGTACTTCACGGGTTTCTATACCAATGTATTGTCCTACACCATATGTCGCATGGACGACATAATCCCCTGGTTCTAGTTCATCATAGCCATGGATGATCTCAGCATTCCTAAACTTATTCTCGTATCTTCCAGCATGGTGATGTATCTCAAAGAGTTCATGCGATGTATACATCACATATTCACCCATGCGAAAACCTTGGAATTTATTGTCTAGAAACAGGTTGATCCCTTTTTCCAGCTTGGTGTCATCGCCAATGACATAGGGGATGTTGTTCTCATTGAGGACAGAAACTGTTGTCTCAAACTCTCTTTGTGGCAAATATACGGCGGAGTATTCGTCAAGGTTGATCAATGCCAGCTTTCCTTCCAACGGTTCATTTGGCACATGGATCTCCTCGATCTCGGCAATATTGTCCGCAAACGGATTGCCTCGGCAAACCTTTAGGGGAATCCTATCAAAGTCATGGAAAAGCACAAAACGGCTGAGCATCTTTCCTTCGTTTGCCATTTCCATGACATACACGATGGTTTCTTCGTTCAGCTTGCGAATAGAAGCCCTGATCAATTCCTCATCGGAAACGACAAGGGTTGGCCTTGCCATGTAGTCCCAGATGCCGTATGCATGATCCAGCAAGGCAAAATATTGGTACATTCCCTTCTCGAAGACATGAGACTCCATGGCCATGAGATCTGTCTCAACGGTGTTTCTTAACGCGCTGAGCGGGGCATCTTCCAGCATTTCACGCGCTTTGCGGGAGATCGTGGTGATTTCTTCATCCGTGAAAAGAACATCCGTGGCAGGCACGATTCTCGCCTCATTCATGTATTCGGTTGTTTTCTGTGTCTGGATGTTGAAGAAACGAATCGATTCAACTTCCGTATCAAAGAACTCGATCCTGATGGGATCGGGATAGTTGATCGAATATACGTCGACGATTCCACCCCTTGCAGCAAATGTCAAGGGTTGGTCGATGTGCGCCGTCTGTTGATAGCCACCCGCAATGAGCTTTTTCTTGAGATCCTCCATGCGGACTTCATCGCCAACCTTGAGATGAATGCAACAGGATTTGAAATCCTCTGGCGCAGGTAAAAACCGTAACAAGCCAGTAGGACAAGTGATCACCACTTGCCTTGGCTCTACGCACAATGATGCCAAGGTTTCCACCTTGGCGGCGGTAATTTCGGGCGAAGCCGCGATTGCTTCTACGCGCAACGACTCATCCGCGCCGAAAAGAGCGCATTGGCTCTCATCAAGAAACGACGATATTCTTTCAAACAGCCTTTGCGCTTGGTATAGATTGTTTTTTACAACAAGCAAGGGACGTGGATTCTTCAAATACGAGGCAGCGATAATCACCGCTTCTTCCATCAGGGAAGTCAATGGATACTCCCCTCCTTTGTCCACTTGCAATACAGCCTCGTTATCCTTCAAGGCATCCAACAGCCATGAAGGCATCTTCTTTCCAATGTCTATATGCTTACCCTTCTTTCACTTT
Organism: uncultured Erysipelotrichaceae bacterium; assembly: GCA_900315225.1. Taxonomy (GTDB): domain Bacteria; phylum Bacillota_I; class Bacilli_A; order Erysipelotrichales; family Erysipelotrichaceae; genus Bulleidia. Next base: position 4,067 of record OMYM01000126.1, read on the forward strand.
CATATTAAACTTCGACATGACGATGTCCATTGGTTCATGAACCCATGCATATGCGGCAAGGCTTGCTCCCGTAATCGCAGCGTTGAACGCTTCCTGTTCAGCCTTGGGAATCGGTGAAAGCACCCAATCGGGAACCTCGTCGTGATCCCTGGTTTTATCGCGCCCAACGCCGATCCTAATCCGGTTGATGTCTTTGGTCTGCAGGCTGGAGAGAATGCTCTCCATGCCCTTCTGCCCGCCCGAAGACCCCTTCTTGCGGATCCTGAGCGATCCAACGGGAAGATCCATATCGTCATGCATGACTAGAATATCACAATTTTCGATTTTGTAAAACTGAACTGCTTGGCTAACCGCCGATCCCGAAAGATTCATATAGGTCAATGGCTTCATCAAGACCACCGCTTGCCCTTCAATCCTTGTAACAGCGATCAACGCATTCCACTTGGCTGTCGTCACCGACACGCCAAGCTTGTCCGCCAACTTGTCCAACGCCATGAACCCTGCGTTATGGCGTGTCTTTTCATACTCCTTGCCAGGATTTCCCAACCCGACAATCAGTTTCATTGCCCACCTTCTTCTTTGTCTTCCTCGACAACCTCTGTGACACGATCAACAATTTCCTCTTCTTCTGGCGCATCGTCTTCTTCCTTAAGATCCAAGGCGCGAATCCATTTGGAGCCAATACTGGTAGTTGAAAAACTATCCAAACACGACATGAAGTCCGTGTACTCCTCTTCCCTATCGTTCTCCCTTGCAATCCATGCTAGACACGCAGCGCAAATGCCCTTGTACACGCTGATTAATTGCTTGTTATACTTCATCCCAGCATAATCGCCTTCCCAGATCATGCGGAAGGTCGCTTCACCCAAATCCCCTTCTTGCAAGAAGAATTTGTCGGCAGCACTTGCTAAGAGGGGTAACATCTGCCCCTTTGTCACATCATCGTATGCGTTCATCTTCTCGCGGATAACGCTTCTTAAGTCATCTCTTCCCCGTTGGTGCAACAGGAAAGGAATCGTGATATACAGGTAGAAGAATGAATCTTCATTCTCCCCAATATCTCCATCATGCACCAACAAATCAAAATCAATGTCCTTGAGGTCATTGTCGAAAGCATCGAACACTCCATGATACGCATCACCCCAAAGCCGCAAGACCTTGAACTTGTTCGCCATGACATCACTTTGCGCGCCTTCAATCAGCGTGTTGACTCTCTCAAAGAACTCGTCTTTTTCATCAATCAACTTGACAAGCGACACCAGCGCGCTTTCCTTGCCTGCCCTTTTCGATTGCGCAAACATATTCATTACCATATATGCTAATAGCACATATAGCAGTATCTGAAAGAAATTCATCTTCGTTCCTCCTTTGCGACAGATATTTTCTTACATTTTCTCTTTGCTTGCAATATGTTAGAATAGCAATATGGCAAAGAAAAAGAAAAGACTGAACAGAAAGATATTCAATTTGCGCAATCTACTCATTCTGATTGCGCTAGCATCCCTCGCGTGCGCTGGAATCTTCTACATGTCGGGAAAAAAGGAGGAACCGCAACCCATGGCGACCAGCACGCCCAGCCCCGTCATCGAAACCCCAGAGCCAATCATCCTTCCCGAGGAGCTTGCCTTGGACGATTCCATCTTGCGGCTAGTGGACAAAAACCACCCATTGCCCAAGGAATACGTTCCCTACGACCTAGAGAAGCCTTACCTTCCCTCCGCCGCCGAAGTGATTGAAATGCGCCACGAAACAGGGGAACACGCACGGGAAATGATTAACAACGCTGCCAACGAAGGCATCAACCTTTATCTAACCAAAGGATATGTCCCTTACCAAATGCAGTCAGATGCCTATGAAAACCTCGTCTCCCTCCTAGGGAAAAACGAAGCATCAAAAAACATCGACCCACCAGGACAAAGTGAACACCAGACAGGCCTTGCGCTAGACTTCACCGATGATCCCGCCAACCCCACGACAACAACGTCATTCTTTGACACCCCTGCGGGGCAATGGCTCTATTGGCACGCCCACGAATACGGCTTTATCCTCCGCTTCCCAAACGGCAAGGAAGCTTCCACCGGGCATAACTTCCAGCCATGGCACTATCGCTATGTTGGAATCGACATAGCCAACGCAATCTTTGCGCTTGGTCCAGACGCTACATTTGAAGAATTCTACAACATCAACAGATGACACTGTCGTCTGTTTTCATTTATTATTGGAGGTGCCATGTTAAAGAAAATACCGCACTTGTTAATGATTACCGCATTCTTGATCATGTCCCTTTTCAGCGCAAACGCCCCAAAGACCAAGACACATGGCGCACCCTCTTCCACCCTGACCAAGCAGGAAGAGAAAGAACCCGGCATAACCCGCACATACTACACCGACAACAATGGCAATCTCACCTACGCCAACAACCTTAGATACGCTGTATACATCAAGATCTACGATGAAAACGAAAAGCTGATTAAAGAAGAATACTACGATGAAAATGGCTCTCCCTCAGAACAAGGCGCTGGATATGTCGCAACAACCCGCACCTACTACCCCGATGGCAAGCTCGAACTTCTCACCTACCTAGGCAAAGACAACCAACCCGTCAAAATCACTTCAGGCTATGCCTATCTACAACGCACATACGATGAAAACACCGAAACCGACTGGTACCTAGACACCAGCATGTCTCCCGTCAAGACAACATCTGGCTATTACGCCTATCGGAAAACCTACGACGAAAACAAAAAACTGATCGTCATGGAATACCTCGACAAAGAAGGCACCATCATGAACAACGTCAACGGTATCGCCATACAAAAACGCGCATACGACACAAATGGACGCCTTGCGACAGAATTCTACTTTGACAAAGAACACAATCCCACCATCGGCACCTATGGCCAATATGGGGTTGCGTATGAATACAATGACGCAGGAAAAACCACCAAGACAACATACCTCGACCCTAGTGGCATCCCCATCCCAACCAACAGAGGCTTCACCATCCTGCGCAAAATATACAACGAAGATGGCTCATACACCGAATACTACTATGACGCTAATGACAAACCCATCGCTCTATCACGTGGCCAATATGGCTCCCGCACAGTCAATGGACAAATCATTTACGTAGATGCTAGAGGAAAGGAAATATTCGACCTCCACAACTACCTAAACTACAACCACCAAAGCGTCATGTTCCTAGGCCTTTTGATCCTTACAGTTTCCACCATCTTTGGCAAGGTCCCCAACATCTTCATGTTTTTACTCTATGCCTCATTCATTGCATACATGACCCTTCTCTACCGTGAAGTCGGCGAAAACCGCCTCAACTTCACCCTCTTCTGGTCATACCGCCAGTATTTTACCAGCCCCTCCTTGCGCGTAGAAGTAATGAACAACATCTGGCTATTTGTTCCCGCCGGCTTCATCATTGGCAGGATCACCAAAAAGCCCTGCACCATCCTCATCTGCCTGATCATGTCCATCGCCATCGAAGCAACCCAATACTTCCTTGGTATTGGCTTATGTGAACTAGACGACATCTTTGGCAACACCCTTGGTGGAATGGTCGGATACCTGATATGCGACCTTTCCGCCAAGCCATTCAGATCATTGTTGTTTAAACACACCAACATCAAGCCATAATTTTTTCATCATGCACACATTTTATCTGATTCAGGCAGAGTCTCTTTATACAACTTCAACAAATCCATTTGGATTTCAATAAGGTCGCTCTTGATCTTCTCACGCGCAGAATCATCATCCACCCCATGATCTACCGCATCATTGTATGCTGAGATTTGATGAAACACATTCCCAAACCTCGACAAAACATCTTCCAATTCTTCTTGCACATTATTATCTTCAAAAGCATCCATAAAGCCTCCTTATCTTATGCATCATACTATATCAGAAAGAACACCAATATGAAAGAAAAAGATCGCTTCTCCCCAA
>OMYM01000388.1 GCA_900315225.1 uncultured Erysipelotrichaceae bacterium
AAACTCAAGACAGCCTATCGCCATTGCTATACCGAAGGGGAAAGACGTGAAAGTGTAGCAGACCACAGTTGGCGTATCGCCCTTATGGCAATGTTGTTAAGAGAGGAAGAAGAATTCTCGGATACAGACATAGATAAAGTCATACGGATGTGCTTAATACATGATCTTGGCGAAGCTTTTACCGGTGACATCCCGACATTCGTGAAAAAAGACAGTGATAGAGAAACAGAAGACGATATCTTCTTACACTGGGTGAACTCATTTTCATCAAGACAAAGAGAAGAATGGCTATCTTTGTTATCGGAGATGAACGAACTTCAAACCCCTGAAGCAAGGCTTTACAAAGCTTTGGATCGAATGGAAGCCTTGATCTCTCACAACGAATCAGCCATAGATACATGGCTTCCATTGGAGTATGATTTACAGTTTACCTATGGCAAGAAGGATATCTCCTTCTCACCATTTCTTACAGAACTTAGAAAAGTACTGGATCTTTGGTCTAAAGTGAAAATCGAAACAGAAAAAGACTCTCTTGTCACATTAGATGACGCATTGGACTATAGCAAACATAATAACAAGTGTTAAAAAAGAACCTCTATGAGGTCCTTTTAGTAGTTAGAGATTCAGAATTGCTTTCTTCTTCGCATCAAATTCTTCTTGTGAAATGATACCCATGTCAAGCAACTCTTTCAGCTTCTTCAGTTCTTCATATGCATCAGCTGATGACCCAGTGCTTGTTGAAGCACTTGCATTTGTTGTAGAAGTAGCAGTGTTGTTGTGCTGATAGTTATTTGCTGCTCTATTCTGGATAAACTGGTAAAGATTGTGGGCACAATCATATGCCGACTGACCAGCTTCCTTTGTGCTGCTCCAGTCGGGCATGAGATTGAGAGTAATCTTAGAAACATGAAGGTTATTTGGATTCATTGTCAACACAAAATCCAAACCTGTCACTTTACGACCTGATGGGCATCTTGGAACCTCTGGATAATTATTATATCCATCATTGCTAAAAAGCCATGTCATAAAAGAGTTATTATTGTTCTTTTGTTCCTCTTTCTCCTTTTCCGAAAGCTCCGATGTACGAAGGTTCATCTTAAACGTTGCAATGTCAGACAAATCAAAGACGACTTTTTCGTCCTTGACACGGAACCAGCCATGATTTTCATCCGCTTCCATAACAATCTTGTTCCTCGATGCTCCGGCATAGAATGTCATTGTAGGAGTGAAAGCTCCACTACGTTCCGCAATGTTTCTTTCCGTTGTTTCAAAAAGCTCTTGTACATCTGACTTTGTCATTTTTTCAAAGTCAGAACTACTCACGAGGTGGCTTACTTTCGTTCTACAGTCGCCACAAATGAAGCTACCATCCCCAAGCTTATTACGTGTAAGGATTGTAGCCTTTCCACCACAGAACGCGCACTTGTCTGAAAAAAATCCCATATAATCCTCCTTCTAGGCACATGTATACTCGCAGCATGATTTCATAGAATTCTACACTGCCTGTAGTCATCAGAACGGTTGTAAATACCTGTTCCAGATTTTTGATCACTCCAGTATATCATGACCATACACGTACTATTTTACTCTCTTCATATTCTCTTTGCAATATAAAAATGATAGTAGATGACTCAAAATATTTGATCGTTCCCGTATAGTTTGCAAAAGATGATCAAAGCGATATGCACAATGCCCAACCATACCGCACATGAGCGCTCTTTTGCGCGCGAATATCCCTCCATCTGGCAATGTGCGCGCAAATGTATAACGAATGGTTAACACCCACAACATCAAAGAGCTTATACGTCTTTAAATAAGTCTTCCATTGTTATCACATTAACAAATATTCCACTGTATTCATTTCTCTTCAAGCCAAATGTTGTGATCAAAGTATTATGTATGGTAGATTTCTTCGATATGCTCTCTTGCAAAAGACTTTGCCTTCTAAGCAATGTCATATAATACTGTTTGTTCACAGTGAACTCTTCGCCATAGAACTTTATCTCACAAGAGTTTACCACATTGTCCTCTCTTTCAATCAAGAGATCGATCTGTGTTCCTTCTGTATCATCGCTTTTCTTTGGCCAAGCTGATTCCCTTGAAATTACGCCTTGAATCTTTAATCCTGCCTTGATCTGCTCAATATGATTAAAGCATACATTTTCAAAGCTATAGCCCTTCCACGCTATTACAGACTGTGAATTCTGCCTACTAAGCCAATAGTTTGCACCAAACATTTGTTGGTCTTTTACGAAACGAAGATAGAACAAGATAAAGGGATCCACAAGTTTATAGTACTTAACCTTTCCAGTAATCCCAAAAGGGATATACTCTAAGACAAAATCACTTTCTAGAAGTGCTTCTAGTCTGTCTGAGAACTCACCGCCATCCTTGATGCCAACTTTTTGAATGATCTCTTTTCTCGAAAAGCCTGAATTTCTTGTATATAGAAATTCTACGATTCTTTTCATTTCTTCCGGATTGATGAAAATAGAAGAAAACAGGTTGTCGTATTCAGATCTTAATTTACCTCCTTTAGTGAAAAATAGAGCGTCAATATTCTGGGCAAGGCTCATACTACCATCCACATATCCCATGTAATATGGGATTCCTCCCATGATCATATAGCTTTGTACTATATCGTATCGTGATAGGCTTACGTCAATGCTATAATAAAACTTTTCGCATTCGTTCAAGGTAAACGGTGAAAGCTTCATATGATAAGTCAAACGATTATACAATCCTTCGTGATTGTTAATCAGCTTGTCCATCATCCATGATGTAGCGCTCCCACAGACAATTAACATAATGTTGTTCTTGCGATAGCACCAATTATTCCAAAAACTCTCCAATGCTGTGATAAATCCGGATTTTCTCGTATCCATCCATGGAAGCTCATCGATAAAGACAATTTGTCGTTTTCCCGTATCACTTTCCGTGAGTAGTTTTTCTAGCATATAGAATGCTTCAAGCCAATCTGTAGGCACGCGCCTTTCTTTGTACCCGTGCAACTTCAGCGATAGATAGAAGCTTTTCAGTTGTTCCTTTCGTGTTCTGTTCTTTTGTTCTGTAGGAGCTAATCCAGTATGGGCAAATGTTATTTGGTTTTCAAAAACCTGGTTGACCAAATATGTCTTTCCTACCCTTCTCCTTCCGTAAATCGCAATGAATTCAGACTTGTTACTGTGGTATCTTTTCCGAAGTATTTCAATCTCTTGTTTTCTTCCTATAACCGCCCCTATCATATTTCCTCCAATCCATGATTTCAGTATACATTTTGCCTTGTCGCAAAGTCAAGGCTTATCATAGCATTCAATCGAAAAGTGCATGATAAGTCGCGGATTATCATGTAATGAATAAAAATCCGCGACTTATCCGATGCTTTTATGCGGATAAATCGCGGATTATGAAATATATCACTTGTTATTAAGCATAGGATCCATGCTTATGATTTTTGCGCCAAAGTAAGATATAAACTCTTTTTGCATGTATATGTCTGTAGCGATGTTGATGTTTAGATCGATCATGTTATTATGATTGTCGGAAGGTTTGCCTATGTAGTAGATACGAGCTTTTGAGTTGGATGTATTGAGGTTTTGGTGGATGCTTATAGAGCGGATTTTAAGCTCATCATAGCTTAGGTCGGGGAAGACGAAGAGAATTATATCATTCTCTTCAAGTGCGTTGATTTCCGCTGTATATAGCTTTGTGACTGTCCTTAGCCGAATGCCTCGTGAGAACATATAGTTTCTTAAATACGGGAACGAGCATCTGTTGTCAACACTTCCTAGAACAATAATCTTATTCGCATGGAACAAGTCTTGGGAGACTTGTTCCATTACTTTCATGTCAACGATGCGTCCATAGGTATTCTCGAATCTTCTTACAAATGCTATGGAGTCCTTATAGATAATATCGGGTTGATTGATCTGGAATTTCCTCTCGCTTGCCAAGGAATTTTGAAATTCATGGTAGCTTTCAGAACCTATGTCGTTCTTGATGAACTTGGAGACGGAGCTTTTGGCTATGCCGATGTCTCTAGCAGCATTGGAGAGGCTGAGATCCTCGATCTGTGCAGCATGCAGTAAGAAGTATTCACTGCATAGGTATTCTACTTTGTCTTCTTGGTAAGTTTCGTATAGTTCATTTAACTGATCGGAAATATACATATGATCACCTACAGTACATTTCATGGTATTGGTATTTCATGTATCTAAGCATTTCTACCAATAGGGTATTGCCTAC
>OMYM01000207.1 GCA_900315225.1 uncultured Erysipelotrichaceae bacterium
CTATCACCTGATCCTGGACGGTTTCTTCACTGGGCGTGGCTACCAGGTGCTCTCGGAGATCGAGACCGGGTACGGGAGAAGCGACCTAGTGATCCTTGACAGGGCTAGGAGCCGCAGCATGGTCCTGGAACTCAAGCATGTAAAGCAGGAAAAGGAAATGGAGGCGGCGCTGAGGGAGGCATCCAGCCAGATCGTCAGGAAGAAGTACGGCAGCAGGCTGAAGTACGAAGGCTACACAAAGCGTCTGCAGTATGGCATGGCGTTCTACGACAAACAGTCATTGGTTGCAGTCATTGAGCCGGGAGCTACTGCCACAAAGAAGAGGCGCAAGGCAACAGGTGCAAAGCCATGTGCGAGCAAAAAGAAAGCGAATGCCGAAACTACGGATACGTTGGGTTGACTCCCCTTCGGATTCCAGACATGTAGGCGTATACGTTTGCATTGAGTTCGATTTTAGATATAAAAGTGCTTTTAATGAAGAAGCAGGATTTGAAGATGGTGAATAATATTCTGGCTGGTTTATGCATTTCCTGTATCGTCTAGAATGGCATTAACAAGGTTATATTATTTCAAAGGGAAGGATTGCGAAGCATTTTCATGCTGTTCCCTTCCTCTTTCCTCTATTAGCGAATATAAGAGAATTTCCGGGGAGAATAACCCAAAAACAAATTTAAAATCCATTGATAGTTGGAAAGAAATCTTGAATATCTATATTCTAAGAATAATGTGCTTGCTCGGTATTTCCGAGCTGACATATACCGAGTACGAAAAAGTTTCACCGAGGAAGATCTATGATGCTCAACAGCGCCTCGTTGATATCCATGGTTGTGTTTTTGTACTCAGTCTGTTTCCTGAATTTCTTCTTGATTATTACCGTGAAGATTTTTGGGATGCTATGATCCATAGAAAGAACAAGCGCTTTAATTCATGTCCCATCAGGCAAAGAATCACAAACTCTTAGTCAATCATCCCATCATCCTATTGATTGTTTTGCGATAAAAAGGGGTTCATTTTGTCGTGGTCGCGGGCGATGGTTGGCTTGGAAATGGATTGACTGGCGGATACAATGTACATGGCAATGACACAGGGAATACCTGATGGTCGTAGAGAAGCCACGGGATTGTTCCTGTGCCATGGTTGTACGCATCTCCGGTCCCTACCACCGAGGTCGTTTTTATCGTTGATCGTTTCTTGACTTGTTTCATTTTATCGGAATGAGTTCTTAGCCAGCGCCTCTAATCAGAGGCGCTTTTTTGCACAATTTGATATTCACTACGATTCTGGCCGACAAATTTATTCCGACAAAAAGGTGTGTTTCTGAAACAATCCGTTTCTTGTTTGGAAACAATGTTTGCAAGCTTGAACTAAAATGGCGGATGCCATACAAATCTTGCGCATAGAATTTGTCGTTGATCGATGGATGTAGTCGCAACATGCTATAATACCGATAGAAGAATACGTGATAGAAACACGCTATCACAGGAGGAAATGAATTATGGGATTCCCAAAAGGTTTTTTGTGGGGCGGAGCAACTGCCGCCAATCAGTATGAAGGTGGCTACATTTCGGGTGGAAAGGGTCTTGCGGTAGCGGATACCATCACTGGTGGCGATGGCATTCATGGCATCCAGAGAAAGATCTACTTGGAGCTTGCGGATGGAACGAAGACAAGTGTTGGCAACCGTGAAGAAGTTCCGGCGGGAGCCAAGGCATATGTCGATCCTGACGTCTATTATCCAAGCCATGTCGCGACTGATTTCTATCATCATTGGAAGGAAGATATTGCGCTGTTTGCGGAAATGGGCATGAATGTATATCGTCTGTCCATCAACTGGACGCGTATTTTCCCGCATGGTGATGATGAGGTTCCAAACGAGGAAGGTCTTCAGTTCTACGAGGATGTGTTCAAGGAGTGCCATAAGTACAACATTGAGCCGCTTGTCACAATCTATCATTTCGACTGCCCGCTGTATCTGGCAAATGAATACGATGGCTGGGTAAGCCGCCATACCGTGGATGCTTTCGAGAAGTATTGCCGGACGATTTTCACAAGGTACAAGGGATTGGTCAAATATTGGCTCACGATCAATGAGATCAACATCAACACCAACTTCATGATGAATGGTGTCCATGAGCATATTTCCAACAAGCAGAACGCCGAGCAGTGCAGATGGCATCTGTTTGTCGGTAGCGCATTGGCAGTCACCATTGGACATGAGATCGATCCAAATAACTTCATTGGCTTGATGATTGCGCATGGCGCCACATATCCATATTCCTGCAACCCAGAGGATGTCATGTGTGAGATTGAGACGGCGCATACCCAGAAATGGTTCTATGGCGATGTGTTGTGCCGTGGCTATTATCCTGCATACAAGGTCAAGGAACTGGAAAGAGAAGGCATTGTCATTCACAAGGAGCCAGGCGATGATGAGCTGTTAAAGAAGGGTGTTGTTGACTTCTATTCGTTCTCCTATTACTCCTCTGCGACATATGCGGCGCATCCTGAGCAGATCAAGCAGGTGGAAGGTAATCAGGTCAGAGGCCTGCAGAATCCGTATCTGAAGGCTTCAGAATGGGGCTGGACGGTCGATCCGGTTGGCTTGCGTGTCAATCTGAACCAGATCTATGACAGATACCAGTTGCCAATGATGATCGTTGAAAATGGGCTTGGCGCAATCGACAAGGTTGAGGAAGATGGTTCCATCAACGATGACTATCGCATCGACTACATGAGAGAACACATCCTGCAGATGAAGAAAGCCATTGAAATCGATGGCGTTGACCTGATTGGCTATACGCCATGGGGACACATCGACGTCGTTTCCGCTGGAACAGGCGAAATGAGAAAGAGATACGGCTTCATCTATGTCGACAAAGACGATGATGGCAATGGCGATCTCTCCCGTTCAAGAAAGAAGTCATTCTTCTACATGCAAAAGGTGTACAAGTCCAACGGCGAAGATCTCGACTAAAAGATCACTGCATCAAGCAAAAGCGGCTGAAAGCCGCTTTTTTCTTTGGCTTGATTGCATCGAAATGGTCAGGTTCATTTCAAACACACTTTTCTGGTTTTGGGGTTGACATGAGAAATAAGCGGAGTAGAATTATAGTCACGCACTCTGAATGAGGCTCAGTCTCATGAAAGGGGAAGACGAAGATTGTCCGCAAGGCCTGCGTTGTGCATACGCATGGCTCCACGATGGAAAGGAAGAAAACGCCGCAGGGAGGACGGTGGAATCTTCCGCATGATTGGTTGGGTGGCAAGGTTTCGAGTATACTTGCAAAGAAAATGATATATGGTCTTCTGAAAAGCTGTTTTCGTTATGGTTTGCTGTAGCGATAGGGTGGTTGAAGGAATCATGTTTGCATGCGCGCCTCTGCACGCAAACATAAAAGGCGCATGAATCTTCATGCGCAGTTGAAAAATTGTTTTCGTAATCCCTTGGTGGATTGCGAAGCGAGGCATGGGGATGACGCGTTTAGCGAAACATCCGGGTTCTCTTGCAATTTGAAGTCTTTTTACACACGGTCAAGGCATGGATGTTTCCGCTTGGGCGGAAGCACCCATGGTCTCCCCTAGGGATTCTAGGGTAATGGCTTTGGGGGCGCTAGCCTTGTTGGTTGCCTTTCGTGCAGGTCTTTTGCGCGCGTAGCCTCGGTAGCCGATGGAGATGAGGTCGCTTGCGGCTTCCTTCAAAAGGTCATAGTTGGTGTTTCCATCGATAAGCCATTGACGGTATATGCCTAGCGCCGAGTGATACAGGGAAGATAGAACCAAGGGATTTTGGTGCGAAATGACCACCTTGTCGATCAACTCAAGGTAAAGGGAAGAATTGCCCTTCAAGACGACTTGCAATTTCTCTGGCAGCGCATGGAGATAATCGAGGAACGAAATGGCCATGCGCATTGGATTGCGGCGAGAATCCTTGTCCGAAAGGTCATAGGCGATGATCAGATATCGCAGCAATTCCTCATGCACGGCATTGATGTCCTTGTAGTATGCGTAGAAAGTGCGCCGTCCAATCTTGGCTCGCTTTGCTAGATCAAGGATATTTGGCTGGATGTTTTCCGAAAGCATGTGGCAATATGCGTCAAGGATAGCCTGGTGCGTGTATTCTTTTCTTGCGTCGAACATAATGTTCCTCCCCGCACTTGATTATATGTGATGCTATAGTTGTTTTTCAATGAAGGCTTCACACAATGTTTGCTAATGTTCACAAACTCTTCATGTTTCGTTCTCTTTGTCTTTAGATTCAGGGGGTATTCTAGACGTGTAAACAGAAAGACAGCCTTGAATGAGGTGGGATAGGGAGGAAAAAACATGTTTAGTACAGTATTGACAGGAACATTGACGATGACAGCGGTAGCTGAATGCATGGGTGCGGCGCTTGTGTGCGGCTTGATAGTCAGTTTGACATACAGATTATGTGAACATCCGACAAAGAGTTTTCTGATGACATTGGCGCTGATGCCGGTCATTGTCACGATTGTCATCATGATGGTGAACGGAAACATTGGCGTAGGCGTTGCGGTAGCGGGAAGCTTCTCACTTGTAAAGTTTAGGTCTCTTCCTGGCAAAGCCAGCGATATTCTCACGATATTCCTAGTCATGGCGCTAGGACTATGCACAGGCATGGGATACATCGCCCTGGCAATGGCCGCGACAGTGTTGTTCTGCATCGTATACTTGTTGCTGGCTAAAACGGATCTACTGGAGCCAGAAACATCCTATAGAAGCCTAAGGATCATGATTCCAGAAGATCTCGACTATACGGAAGTATTCGATGAAGTGTTCAAGAAATACACAAGAAGCGCAAAGGTACAGATGACAAAGACGGTAAATCTTGGAACAATGTACCAGATCACATACGATATTGAGTTGAAAGACACAAGCAAAGAGAAAGAAATGATCGACCAGCTCAGGATACGCAATGGCAACCTAGCAATCATATCCTCGCGCAACTCCAATGTTTCCGCAGAGCTATAGTAAATATATGAATACAACGCCAGCATATGCTGGCGTTGTTTGTCAGGCAAAGATCAGGCAAAGAAAAAGCCGCCGCCCAAAACAAGAAGAAGGAGGAGGCGGCAGCTGGCAATGAACATTAATGTTCTTTAGTATTATACCAATTCTTTTTGGATGTGCAAGCCCAAATCATCGTTTTCATGAAAAAAAGAGTTGCGTGCGCTACAAATCAATTGCGTCAAGGACATTTTTGAGGTCTTGCTTGCGCCGCTTTGATACATGAAGTTGCATTGAAAGCGTCTCGTCACCAACAATAATGATGTTATCATCCATGGCGGAAACCGCGTAAATGTTAATGATATGGCTGCGATTGATCATAAAGAACAAGCTCCCTGGCAACATTTCATAGACGCTTTTCAAGGTTTCATTCGTCAGTTCATATTCTCCATTGTTGCTGTGGATGGTTGCGCGCCGCGATGAGAAATCGATGTAAAGGATCGAGCTAGCGGGAAGGGAAACAACCCCTCTTGTTGTCCTGAATGATATAAGACGCTTCATCATATCCGTTTTCTTGAGAAGATCAATCATAGCGGGCAGCCGTTCCTTCAACTCTTTTGTTAAAAGAATACCGATGGCCTTAGGACCAATGACACTAGACGCAACGGCATCGTGATCAGAGACAAAGACTACCTTGTTATCATAAGAAGCGGGAAGTTTATTGATTTGCGGCATTATGCGGGAATGATTATCTTGGCATAGGTAGGCAAAAAATCCATCATAGGAATGGTTACTCAGCTGCTTGATGGAAAAGCATCGTTGATCAATAAAGTCACAGGTCATCTGGCAAGATCGATCCATTTTGTGGAGGGCTTCACGAAATACCGCTTGGTCGACAGGCGAGTCACCCAGATAAAGAATACGCATGTTTTTCTCTTTTTTCATAAAAACTCCTTCATACGAAAAAGAATATACAAAAAGAAACAGAAGTCAATACGTTTGGAATGAAAGGCTGAATTATGGAATGAATGGTAGATCACCTCAACAACTATAGATAAAATTATTATATGTGAAGTGCATTTTGCGAAGTTTCATTTCGGATGATGAACGTAAGGAGGGGCAAATTTCAGGCGAAATTCGAATTGAAAATACCGTTCGGTCGTTTTTTTGACCATTCGGTCGATTTTTGTTGAACAATTTATGCTGTGTGATATTATTTATTCGTGAATAAATGAAGAAGTTTACGAAAGTTAATCATTAGCTTGAATATGCCATGGAGGTAGCAATGAAGGAGAGGATTTATCGCATCTTGTACAGTGGGAAATACCTATGGTCAATGCTGGCATTGATGGTATTTGTCATGGCAGGCTTTTTCCTGAACTATTTGATGCATGATGCCAGGGTTTCTGATGGATACTTTACCTACACCAATCTTGCGGCTGCGGAATCATTTTTGCTTTCTGGTGAATATACGTCTAATTTGATTGCATACTGTGTTGTTGCGCCGCTTGTTGCCTCTTTGGTTTGTTCTAGCTTGTTTAGCGAAGATGAAGCGGCGGGAATGAGCGAGGCAATACGGATCAGGGAGAGGCGCGAGGTATATCATTTGAAGAACATATTGGCGGTATTTTTGTCGGCTTTTCTTTTGTCGGCGATTCCCTTAGCGTTAAACACGCTATGCGTCATGTTGGCTTTTCCATTGAGAGATGCCTGCATGAGGAATTTCCAATTCTATGAGCCGGCATATGGAATTCAGTTCAGATTGGACAATCCGTTTGAGATTCTTGCGCAATACCATCCGTATCTGACCATTTGGCTGGGAATTGTGTTTCATGGTCTTGTTTCGGCGGTCGTTGCTTTGTTTTGTTACGGCGTTTCTGTCCTTGCGAGGCTACGGTTCTATTATTGCGCTGCGATTGCATTTCTTTGTTACTTGTTGTGGAATCTTGCTATGAGGGCACACTATTCTCCAAATCCGCAGGTTGTTTGGTCTTTTTGGCCATACATGCAACTGTTGTTTAGCTGGAATTCGTTGAAAGGGTTTGCGGTATCCTTTTCCCTGTTTTTGCTAGCGGGGATGGCAATGGTTTTCATGGGAGAGCGGGTGCGTGCATGAAGTATACCGTTTTATCGAGACGGAGGGATGCGTATGGTTTCTAGCGTCAAATGGCTGGTTCTTGTCGTCTGTACGATTGCCCACTGCTTTCTCCATCATGCCATGCTGGAAGGAAGCCTTCAAAGCGCAGATGCCTTTGCCATGATGCATGTATTTGTGAGTTCGGATGTCTTGAAGTCGATTGAACAGCTGGTGTTGTTTGTCTTCCCAGTCATGTTTCTGACGCTTGTGACTGTTGATGGGGTCTCTCGGCTTCATGACAACAGGCTGCTTGTCATGACGAGACTTCCATCAAAGACTAGGTATGCGCTTGAAGAGCAGAGGATTCTCTTCAAGGATGCAATGATTGTCGTTGTTGTAAATGCCATCGCAACCTTCGCTTTCTGTATGATTGGAAGGGAACCATCAATGTCATGGCTGGCATTGGCGGTTGTTGTACGTAACTTGATCGCAGTCGTGATGTTTGGGGAAGTCTATTGCTTTGTCATGAAGGCAATGGGACCATCGGGCGCAATGGTTGTCATGTTTGCGACCATCCTTGTCACTGCCGTGGCTTGCCTGGTTGAAGCCTTGATGTCTTTCAAGGCGGGCATTGGCATTTGGACAGCGGTTTTGCGGATGGATGACCTTGTGTTATTTTATCCCGTCATATTGGCAGGCAATTTCTTTCTAGCGTGCGCGATGGCAGGGATTGAGATGATTTGGACGATTCGAAAGGAGTTTTATGATGATTGAAGTCAAGAATATTTCCAAACGTTTTGGCGATCATGTCGTGTTTGAAAATGCATCCTTTGTCTTTCGACCGGGCGTGGTCTATTGCTTGACGGGAACCAATGGCTGTGGAAAGACAGTCTTGTTGAAAATGATCTGCGGGGCATATCGTCCAGACAAAGGGGAAATCATCCTGGATCGATCGCAGAGATTTGGTGTCATCATTGAGACACCACAGTTTTGGCCACAGATGAATGGCATAGAGACCTTGCGATATCTTGCTTCGTTCAGGCATGAGATTGGGGCTGAGGAAATCGAGGCATGGCTGCGGTTAATGGATCTTTGGAAATACCGGCACAGGAAAGTCGGGAAGTATTCCCTTGGCATGAGACAAAGGCTTGCAATTGCCCAAGCGTTGATGGAAGATCCAGGCATCATCCTGATGGACGAGCCGACCAATGCCCTTGACGATGCTTCGGTGGCGTTATTCCAGCAACTCATGTCAAAGGAAAAAGAAAAAGGCAAGACGATGATCCTTGCGACCCACAACATCGAGGATATGAAAGGCATCGCCGATGTATTTGTTCGCGTTGGTTCGGGAAAGTGCGTGGCGTTATGAGAAGAGTGGCATTGTTGCTGATTGCGCTATTTGCAACGTTTTCCCTTGCTTTCTCATTTTGGCGCAAGACTACCATCGTGGAGCGCCCGCAGCTGGCTGAGATGACATCTTACGCATACTTTCCCGATACTGGGTTCAGCCATTTGTTTGATAGAGAAGCCAACACCCTGGATGGCTTGATCGAGAAGGCGGACGCTGTCGCATTGGTGCGCAAGGCAGGCCTTGAAGAGTGGAAAGAAAGCAGTCTCCTGCTAGAACTAGAGGTGTTGCGTTGCTTCAAAGGCGATCTTGGCGGTCATATTTACTATTATGAGCCAATCAGTGTGTACCCGCGCGGGGAAATGCTTTGCGTACTGGGCTATGTCCCGATGCAAGAGGGAAGGGAATACCTGGTGATCCTGCAGAAGGTAAAATCCCCGTATGAAGCAGAGGAATATTACTATCCTTTGTGTGCCGATCTTGGAAAGCATGAAAAAGGAAAGCAGGCAACCTTGTTTGTCGGAGAAGCCACGTATGGAATGGTGAAGGATGAACCGCTTGCTCTTGCGGATGAGTCATACATGTTTTTTGAAGGAAAAGACCGGATGGGGCTGTACAACCAGATCCATGATGAAATAGAACAAAGGGGGATGTTTGAAAGATGAAAAAGATTTGGATGATCATAGAGGCGCTCTTGTTGACGGGGTGCGCTGGCCACAATTATAAAAAGATTGAGTTTTTCGATGACGTGTTTACATTTGAATACGAGATGGAAAAGATTAACTTTCAATACGAAAAAGAGACACATGTAGAATCAGACGCTGTGTATGTTTCGCCAAAAATGGAGTTGGGGGTACTCCCAGAGAAGGGTGGCTATCGGGTGGAACTTTACGATAAAGAGTCGTTGGATACGCTATTTGGTTCCAGCTATGATAGCCAATTCACTGATTGGGAAAAAGTCAAGGAGTATGAACACAATCAATATCATGATTTTCAGGATGGTTGCGAAAGCGTTACAGTGGCGGGGAGCGAAGGCTGGCTGACACTAGCGCATGGAATGGAAAAACAAGATTATAAATTTTATTCGCTGTGGGTAGAGAAAGAAGGTTTGTTTGTGCATGTCGTGGTGGAAGGGTGGCTTGATCGAAAAGCAATGAATCACATTATTTCCACCTGGGAGTGGAAATGATGTGATCCTTGGAGAGAAAAAGACTGCCGTTTGCTATGGCGTGGTAAAGCGAAGAAATTTCTAGATGAATCCAAGATTTTTCAGCTTACAGAAACGGGGAAGTGTTGCTAGAATATGGGTGTTGGATGCCAAAGGCATCTGTTCATATGGAGGGAAAAGATTATGAACAAGTTTATGAAGGGCACATTGACAGTGCTCCTGTCCGCAGGAATGCTTGCTGGATGCTCCAGCGCAAGCTCTGCCGCAGCTTCTACACCAAACAGCGCTACATCTTCTGCTGCTTCCAGCGTTGTCGACTCCACGGTTAGCTCCGTTGTCGATTCTACTGTTAGCTCTGTCGTTGAAACAACCGATGGCGACCTTTCCACAAAGAAGGTTGGTGTCTGCATCTATAAGTATGACGACAACTTCATGACGCTTCTCAGAAACGAACTGAAGAGCTACTTGATCGCGCAGGGATTCTCTGAGTCCAACATCACGATCACTGATGGAAAGAACGACCAGTCTGAGCAGACGGCGCAGATCCAGAACTTCATTACCCAGAAGGTTGATGTCCTGATCGTCAACCCAGTCAACTCTTCTTCTTCTGAGACAATCACAGACATGGTTGTTGAAGCAGGAATCCCGCTGGTTTACATCAACCGTGAGCCAGATGAGGCTGAGCAGGCTCGTTGGGCTGAAAATGACTGGGATGTCACATATGTTGGCGCAGATGCACGTCAGTCTGGCACAATGCAAGGCGAAATCATCGCTGACTTGGGTCTTGACGCAGTTGACTTCAATGGCAACGGCAAGATCGACTATATCATGATCAAGGGCGACCCTGAGAACGTTGATGCTCAATATCGTACAGAATACTCCATCAAGGCTCTTGAGGATGCTAAGTTGGAAGTAAACAAAGTTGACGAGCAGGTTGGCATGTGGGATCAGTCCCAGGGTCAGACACTTGTTGCTAACTCTTTGGCACAATATGGCAAAGATGTCGAGGTTGTCTTCTGCAACAACGATGCAATGGCTATGGGTGCGAAGCAGTCCATCGAGACAGCAGGCAGAGTTGTTGGAACAGACATCTATCTGGTTGGCGTTGACGCTCTGTCCGAGGCTTGCGAGGCTATCCTTGAAGGAACAATGACTGGCACAGTCTTCAATGATCATATCGCTCAGTCTCATCAGGCTGCAGACGCTGCAATCGGCTTCGGTACAGGCGAAAAGGTTGAAAATAAGTACACTTGCGATTATGTCAAGGTCACAGCTGACAACGCTAAGGAAATCCTTGATTCTTTGAAATAATTGTTGGTTCACTAGCCTAGTGGTGCGGATGGTGTATCCGCACCACTTTCTATCATAATTATACTAGGAGGAAATATGGCAGCAGAGTATAGACTGGAATTGAAGGGGATCTCGAAATCTTTCCCAGGTGTCAAGGCGCTTGACGGCGTCCAGCTTTCTGTTAGGCCGGCGACAGTGCATGCGTTGATGGGAGAAAATGGCGCTGGAAAGTCGACCTTGATGAAATGTCTGTTTGGCATTTACAAAATGGACACAGGAGAGATTTACCTTGATGGGGAGAAGGTCAACATCAACAATCCTGACGAAGCGATGAAGTATGGCGTGGCAATGGTGCACCAGGAGCTTCAGCCAGTGCTGGCGAGAAGCGTTGCCGAGAACATGTATCTTGGGCGTTTCCCAGTGCATAAGTATGGACCGCTACAGGTGATCGACCACAAGACAATGAACGAAGAAACGAGCAGGTGGCTCAAAGAGCTTGGTCTTGACTTTGATCCAAAGGCTCCACTTGGATCACTTTCAATCGGCCAGATGCAGTGCGTAGAAATCGCCAAGGCGGTTTCCCATAACGCCAAGGTGATTATCTTCGATGAACCGACTTCTTCATTGTCCGACAAGGAAGTAGACTTTTTGTTCAAGATTATGAACGACTTGCGCGACAAGGGAGTCGCCATGATCTACATTTCCCACAAGATGGATGAAATCAAGCGCATTTCCGATGATGTTACGATCATGCGTGATGGAACATACATTGGCACATGGCAGACAAGCGAGTTGACAACAGACCAAATCATCGCCAAGATGGTTGGGCGTGAATTGACCAATATTTATCCAGCGCGCAAGACAAAGCCTTCCGATGAAATCATCATGGAAGTCAAGCATATGACTTCCATCAACCCGAAGTCATTCCAAGATGTTTCGTTCAAGCTGAAGAAGGGCGAAGTCCTTGGCTTTGGCGGCTTGGTTGGCGCGCAAAGAACCGAACTCATGGAAGGAATCTTTGGCATCCGTACAACGACAAGCGGCGAAGTGATTGTCAAAGGACAGCCGGTAAAGATCACCCAGCCGAGAGAAGCAATGAATGCCGGCATTGGAATGATCACCGAGGATAGAAGAGGAAACGGTATCCTTGGACCATTGTCGATCAAGGACAACGTTGGCGTCAGTGTATATAACAAGTATCTACAGGCAGGATTCGTCCTGAATCATCCAGCCATTAACAAGATCGTTGATGAGAGCATTGAAAAACTCAGGATCAAGACACCGAGCATGCAGGAACACATTGCGAATCTTTCCGGTGGAAACCAGCAGAAGGTCATCATTGCCAGATGGCTGGCGAACAATCCCGATGTTCTGATCATGGATGAACCGACAAGAGGAATTGATGTTGGCGCAAAGCATGAAATCTATGAACTCATCAATGAACTAGTCGAACAGGGTAAGTCAATCATTATGATTTCCTCAGAAATGGCGGAATTGTTGGGAATGTCCGACCGTGTTTATGTCATGTGCGCGGGACGTTTGACAGGTGAAATTACAGATCCAGCGGAAATGACACAGGAAAAGGTCATGGAATACGCGACAAGGTTTAACTGATAACAGGGAGAACAAAAATGAATAAGAAAAAAATATCTGATTTTCTAACGAACTACGGCGTGATCATGATCATGATCATCCTGGTTCTCTATACAGGCTTGACATCTCAGAACTTCTTCACGGCGAACAACTTCAAGAACATTTTATTGAACATGAGTTTCCGTCTCGTCATCGCTTTGGGTATTTCCGGATGCATTATCACGGCGGGTTGCGACCTTTCCGCAGGACGTATGATTGGCTTTGCGGCTTGTATCGCAGGAACCCTCTTGCAAAGAGCGGATTACTCAGGTAAGTTTGCCTTGTTTGCGAATATGGATCCACTGAATCCGTTAGT
The DNA here is from genome assembly GCA_900315225.1 of uncultured Erysipelotrichaceae bacterium. GTDB lineage: Bacteria > Bacillota_I > Bacilli_A > Erysipelotrichales > Erysipelotrichaceae > Bulleidia. The sequence goes on from OMYM01000207.1 coordinate 12,797, forward strand.
AGCGATGGTCATTGTCATGTTGGTATGCGGCTTCTTTGGCGCTATTACAGGTTTCTTCATTGCCTACCTGAGCGTTCCTCCATTTATCGCTACGATGGCGATGATGGAAGTCATCTATGGTATCGCATTGATCTACACAGGCGCTACGCCACTGGGTGGTTATACAAAGGACTACACGGGATTCTCCTCGGGGACGTTCCTAGGCATTAGCTACCTGATCTGGATTGCCTTGCTTGTTGCGGCGATCACTTGGTTCATCTTCAATATGACACGCCATGGCAAGTACATGTATGCGATTGGTGGAAACCCACAGGCAGCCGAAGTTGCCGGTGTTCCAGTAAAGTTGACGCTTGTCCTCATCTACATGAAGGCAGCCATGATGTATGCCTTGGCAGGATTCATGATTGGCGCTAAGTCGGGTGGTGCATCTGTCAACACAGGTCTTGGCTATGAGATGGAAGCCATTGCGGCATGTACCATTGGTGGAGTCTCGGTATCTGGCGGACGTGGAAAAGTTTCTTCGGCATTCATTGGCGTGGCGGTATTCGAACTCTTGAAGACAGCCCTGCAATATCTGGGTGTTGACTCTAATGCGCAATATATTTCCTTGGGTATCGTTATCTTCATCGCGATTTCCCTCGATATCAGGAAATACGTCGCAAAGAAATAAATACAATCTTGTTTACGAGCCTCGGGTTATCCCCGAGGTTTTTGTGATATCATTCTAGTTGGGGGAAAAAGATGTCATGAATATCGACACATTGATCAATACGGCAGGGATCCCGGCTTTGATGGGATGCATTTGCCTGTACTACGCATATAGACTCTTAGCCAAAAATGACTACAAGGGTGTTGTCGTCAGGGGGACAAAGCCAAGGCATCCCGAGGAATTCTGCCGAGAGGGAGGAAAATTGCTTATTGGCTTTGGCGTTGCGTCTTTTCTGATGGGCGCATTGATGCTGGTGAATCCAATCATTGGACTGATTGAAATTGTCATAGCCGTAGTGGCAATTGTAATACTTTGGAAAAAGATGGCGGAAAAACATGGATAAGTATTCAGTGATGTTGGTGGATGACGAAGAAGATGTCATTCAGGTCATCATAAAAAAGATGGATTGGGATGCATTGGGGTTTTCCATGCCAGTGTATGCGAGCAATGGCTTGGAAGCATTGGAACTGGCGGAAAACATGCACCCGGATGTGGTGATGACAGATATCAAGATGCCTTATATCGATGGCTTGGAGCTATGTCGCAGGCTCAAGGAAATGTATCCCGACATTCGCATCATCGTCTTTTCTGGCTTCAATGAGTTTGAATATGCCAAGGAAGCGGTGCATTTGGATGTACAGGAGTATCTGTTAAAGCCAATGGATTTCAATGAATTGACCGCAATCTTTGAAAGAGTCAAGGAAAACCTGGACAAGACAAGGGATGAAAAGAACAATCTTCAGCGCTTGCAGGAATACTACATGCAATCTTTGCCCTTGTTGCGGGAAAATTTCTATGTGTCATTGATTCAAGGGAATATCAAGGAAGACGAAATCGATCAGTATGTGACAGGATATCAGATTGACTTGAAAGGTCCTTGTTTCTGCATAGCGATTCTGCATGCGTCCTTGTCCCATAAGCCAGAGGGGATGGATGCTACATTGATGGATCTCTCTGTCAGACGATTGGCGGAAGAGTCAATTTCGAAAAGATGGGATTGTCGGTATTGCACATATCTAGGCAATACGGTCGTCATTGCCCAGATGAAGAGGAAAGAAGATGTCATAGAGCTTACGGATGAGCTTGACATGCTTTGTCGATTAGCAAACGATGTCTCCAAGATCATCGTGACGGCGGGCATTGGCACCACTGTCGATGGCATGATGGGATTGTCTGAATCATACAATGGCGCGCGCAACGCCATTTCATACAGGGCGCTTTACGGGCGTGTCAAGGCGATCAATATCACTGAAATAGATCCTGATACAGAAGGACACCCGATCCAAGACGCAGAGAGCGAGTTGCGTCCCATCTTCAAGATGATCAAGTTTGACCAAGGCGATGTGCCGCTGGAAACGCTTGTCGATGCGTTTATGGCAAAAAACGCGGGCAACTTTCCCAGTATCCAGTCGTATCATTTGTTTGTCATGAACGTATTCAGCGAGCTTTATCGCTTTGCGAAAAACAACGAACTGGACATCAACGCTATATTCCCTGACAACGAAGATGTATATGTCTTGGCGCAACAGATGGGAATCGATGAATTGTCCGCATGGCTCAAGGATGTGGCGGCACGCATGCACGACATGATCCAGAAAAAAAGAAACGATACAACGCGTTCATTTGTTGAAAAAGCCAGAGACTATGTGAAAGACCACTACGATCAGCAGGATCTTTCTGTCAATGTCTTATGTTGTCACCTAGGGGTGTCGGCGGCTTACTTCTCTACGGTATTCAAACGAGAAACAGGCAAGACGTTTGTCAACTACCTGACAGACTATCGCATGGAAAAAGCGGTGGAGCTGTTGATTGAGCGTGACGAGAAGACATATGTCGTTGCGAAAAAAGTCGGGTACGCCGACCCGAACTACTTCAGCTACGTGTTTAAGAAACAATTCGGCATGTCGCCATCAAGATACAAGTCAAAAGAGGCAGGGAAATGAACAGTGCGCCGAAGAAAAGACAATGGAGAAACTCAACGCAAATGGAATTGATCGTGACGTATTCCATTGTTTTTCTTGTGCTTATCATTGCCCTGACAGTTTCCCTCTACACTGGCTTTTCGACTAGGATGCGGGAATCATCCGTCCAAGAGTCCGCAAAGCTTCTGGAACAAACTGGCAAGAGTCTGGAAGACTACTTGCATAACATGCGAAGAACCGCCTATGCGATCTACTACAATGTAATCAAATCCAAGGACATTGCGGTTGATTCATTCAACAGCGAGATGAGCTTGCTTTATCAGGCAAACCGCGATTCCCTTGTGTCAGTAGCATTGTATAGAAGCGATGGCACACTGGTTGCGGCATCACCCAATGCGGTGGAGAAAAAAGACGTTGATGCCAAGGAACAGGAATGGTTTGAGGAAGCCATGCGGCAGATGGAAAACCAACACTTCTCCAATCCCCATGTGCAGAATCTCTTCGACAATCCTGGCTATCAATACCATTGGGTCGTTTCTCTTTCCGAGGCAGTGAACATGACGGAAAACGGAAATTACGTGCCTGGCGTGCTTCTCGTGGACATGAGCTATACCGCGATCAAGGAGAAGATGGATGATGTAAATTCAGGTCGTTCCGACAATTCCTACATCTACCTGACAGATCCCCTGGGTAATATCATCTATCACCCGCAGCAAATGCAAATCGGGGCAGGATTGTTCAAGGAAAACAATCGGGTTGTAAGGAACTATGGCGATGGCGTGCATGAGGAAACTTTCCAGGGCGTGGACAGGACGGTCATTGTCGATACGATCAGCTATACCGGCTGGAAGATGGTATCCGTCATTCCCAGCGAGAGCATGTCTGCCTTGCTGTACAACACAAAGGCGTTTGTCGTAATGATCACAGCGGCGGTAATATTGGCCGCATTCCTTGTCAACCAAATCGTTGCGGCACGTATTTCCAAACCCTTGATCCGTCTTTCCGATACCATCCAAAACCTAGAAAACGGTGCGGTTCTTGATGGTCGGGTGTATGATGATGGCTCCCTGGAAGTCGTCAACCTAGGCAAGGCGATTGAATCCTACATCAGCCAGATTGACCGCCTTATGCAAGATGTAGTCAATGAACAAGAGGAAAAAAGGACATTGGAACTGGATGCCTTGCAATCACAGATAAATCCCCATTTCCTCTACAACACATTGGATTCCATTATGTGGATGATCGAAGGGGAAAAGAACCAAGAGGCGATCTTTATGATCAGTCAATTGGCGCAATTGTTCCGTATTTCTCTTTCCCAAGGCATGACCATGATCAGCATGAGGGATGAAATCAAACATGTCCAAAGCTACATGAATATCCAGAAAGTCAGATACAAGAATCGGTTTACCTGTGAATTCGATGTTTCCGAGGAGATTCTCGATTGCATTACCGTGAAACTGATCATCCAGCCAATCCTGGAGAATGCCATCTACCATGGCGTCAAGGACATGGAGGAAGGAGAGATCCACGTCCATGGCTATCGGGACGGGGACGATGTATATATCGATGTGACAGACAACGGATATGGTATGAGCGAGGAAGAAGTGGCACGCCTGTTTGAAGACAAGATCCACCGCTCTTCACGCGGATCTGGCGTAGGAATGATGAACGTACACAAGAGAATCAGGCTGCGCTTTGGCGAGCCATATGGCCTGATCGCTGAAAGCGAGCTGGACGTAGGCACCCGTATCCGCATCCATATTCCCTATATTCCCTTTACGCCGGATAATCAAAAGAAACTGGAGAATAGGAGAGGCGCATGAAGAAGAGAAACATGATAACGACGATGGTTGTTGTCATTGTCGCGATCGCCGTCATGGTTTCGTCATTTTTGATGATGCGTCATGTGGAGCCAACGGAAAGGCACAAGATATCGGTGATCTTGAACAAGAGTTCTGATTCCCGCTGGACATCGTTGGTTGCTGGATTGCGAGAAGCAGCGATGGAAAACGATGTAAACCTGAATATTGTGACAACCGATCTCATGGATAGCCTAGAACAAGAGATTGAAATCGCATCGCGGGAGATCAATGCTGGCGCGCAAGGAATCATCATCGACTTGGCGGGCGATGAGTCCATTGATGAACTTGTCACAAGATTCTCCCATTTGGCTCCCCTTGAGATTATCGACTCAGGGGAATACAGCGGGTATGGCGAGAATAATATCGCCAGTATATACACCGATGACACAAAAGTTGGCCAAACCCTATGTAATCTTCTTTTGGAACAGGACGATGTCGCGAGCATTGGAATTTTAGCCGGTACTCTTAGTCAATCAATATCCACGCGCCTATCTTCGCTTTTAAGCGCATGCAAGGAAAACGGCATCTTTGTCAAATGGGTCAAGGTCGATGAAGACATAGAAGTGGCAGACCTCGATGCCATAGTAGCCTTGGAAAACGGGGCGCTAGAAAAAGCTGGCGATACCTTGGCGAGCGTTCAACAACACATTTTCCTTATTGGCTACGGCAATTCCAAGAAAAACATTTACTATCTTGACAATGGAGTCATTGACGCTATGATTGTGCCGCATGAGTTCCAAATGGGATATCTTGCGCTCACAAACGTGTTGGATCGGATAGAAAACCCTACCGCTTTGATGTCCAGCAAAATCGTGGATACGGTGGTCGTTGAGCGGGACATGATATTTACAAGCGAGATGGAAACACTGCTGTTTCCAATTACCAGGTGAGGCTCATGAAAAGACTAATGTGCATAGGTTTGTTAATGATGGCGTTAGGCGGATGCGCCAGCAATACCAGCGATGAAAACAGGCAGATCCATATCGGCGTTTCCGTGTATGACGAATACGATACGTTTATCTCGGAGCTGACACAGTATTTCTACAGCTACGCTACCCAGGATGGACGCAATATCACAGTGGAGATATACTCGGCGGAAAAGAGCCAACTGACGCAAAACAGCCAAGTACAGGGCATGATTGCGGATGCTTGCGATGTGATTTGTGTCAATTTGGTGGACAGGACCGCCCCCAGCAAGATTATCGATATGGCGCGCAACAGCAACACCCCGGTGATATTCTTCAATCGTGAACTGGTATCGGAAGATTTATTGCGTTGGAAAAAATTATACTACGTAGGGGCAGATGCATATCAATCCGGCCAGTTGCAAGGAGAAAGCGCCGCCGCATATCTCAGGGAACACCCTGAGGCAGATCGCAATGGCGACAATATGATTCAGTATTTTGTCCTAGAGGGCGAGGCTGGTCATCAAGATGCGATCATTCGTTCTGAATCTAGCGTGGACAAGATACTGGAAGAAGGGATCGTGCTTGAGAAAGAAGGATATGCGATTGCGGATTGGAGCCGCACCCAGGCACAAACCCAGGTTGCCTTGTTAATCAAGGAAAACCGCAATGTTGAGTTGATTCTTGCGAACAACGATGACATGGCGCTAGGAGCCATTGATGCCTATCGCAATGCGAACATCAAAAAAGAAGACAGACCTGCCATATTCGGCATTGATGGCACCGAGGTAGGGCTAGAGGCGGTGTTATCAAGGGAACTTGATGGAACGGTGTTTAATGACATGAAAGGACAGGCAGAAGCGATGTTTGCCCTGGCAAAGGCATTATCCTTGGGGGAGCCATTGGATGGGCTGGGATTGATCGATAACAAATACATCCGCTTGCCGTATGAAGCGATCAGCCTCGATAATATCGACAAGTATCTAGAAGAATGAAGGAAGAGAACATGGAAAACATAGAACAAAAGACAGAAAAAGAAATCATAGAATGGGCTTTGGCGAATAGGAACGCAATTAGAAATCTTGTGTTTGTGTATGCTTGGAACCAAGATATGCTCGACAACGAAGGGTCGCCTTTGACAACCAAGGCAAAAGACTGGTACAAGGAGAATAAAGACAAGCCATGGTTTGATGAAAACAATGGTGTCATTCGCTTAGACTCTCATATTATGGAAGTGCTGTTTCCATACTTCAAAGCCCGATTTGAAGGGGTTATGGAAGATGTCATGGACAAAGCGATAACATACTTTTCGCAATTCATGATTCTTGGCTTTACCGATGAGATGAGCAGGACATGCGCATATGATTGCGCAAGGTATCTTTGTCTCAAGAAAAGCAGGCTGACCAAAGTCGGACAGCTGCTAGAGATCGCAACCACCCCGTATGCGGATCTAAACGGTGATGCTGAATTTGTCTTGGATGTCATGGACATTGCGGAGCCAGGCTTTGAAAGACTCAATAACATTGCCTTAAAGGCATCGTTCTATGGCGAGATATGCGATGCCTACATGACGCTGGATATGTTTGAGGAAGCAAACAAATATTGCGATGCAGGTCGCCAATTGGTCGATTATATCCATGACGTAAATTCCGAAGTGGTTTTCTACGCCCGTAAAACAGCTATTTTGTCAAAGCTTTTAAAGTTCAAAGAAGCATATGAGCTATTGGAAGAGGAGTTGGAGAAAATTGAAAAAGATCAAGTCAACAGTCGCTTCCTATACAGGGTAGCTTGTGGCATTGCCTATGAAGACAACGATGAGACAAGGTTGACAAGGTATGCTAATAAATTGTTGGAATATGCCGGCAATAGTGACTACTATCGATTCTACGGCTTGCTGTTCTTGTTATCGATAAAGAGAGACGAAAAGATGGAAGAGGAGATCCTGGAGATCACCGAGAGACTTGACCAATTGGAAACATACGCAGCGTGCATCGAGCTACTTAGCCAGCTATACTTGCGCCATCACGAATATGAAAAAGGGATCGCTTTGGCGGATAGATGGATGGATAAACTGAAAGAAATTGACGATGAAGACGCAAGTCTTGTGAATACCCTGTGGGGATACAAGATCCAGATTCTCGCCTTGCAAGGCAAAGACATTGACGATGAGGCGGATAAACTGCTCAGTGACATCGAAACAAAAGGAGACATTGATAAATATTTTGCTCTTAGTCGCATGTTGGATGAAAACAAAACAGATTTCGAGAATTCATATTTGTTAAAGGCATTGGAAAAGTATGAAAACAAGATCAGCGAAAATCTTGAAGACTTGGCAAGCACATATGTAGTCATCGCATCGATTTTTACCAGGAGAAACAATCCAGGCAAAGCAAAAGAGTATTGTCAGAAGGCATTGGATATCTTTGCGAGAGATCCAGAGCAATTCAGTCATGAAATCAATGTGGTCCATAACATGCTGGCTCGCTTCGAAGACGAAGCATAAAACACATCCTTGAAAGGATGTGTTCAGTCGATGAGTTCATTGTAGGCTTGCCAAAGGATTTCACGCAACCGAGAAAACTGTTCCTCCTTGCCAAACTTCCGAGGTATGCCCAAGGTGACAAGCTCGATCTCGTCTTTGATCATTTGATGGATTGAACCAGCGTCATAATGACCTAGGCCAAATACCACGGAGCTATATTCTGGGGAGAGGCATGTCTTGATCAGAGTCCTCGCAAAATGAGACCACTCTTTCTCAAGATATTCATCAGGTTGCTCAAGCAGACATAGGTCTTCCATCAGCGACTCATAGTCGCGCAAAGCCTTTTTCTTGAAAAGAAAAAAGGAAGTTCCCTGGGACATGGCTTTCATCATCAGCCAGCTGCGCAAAAAACGGTCGGTTGTCTTGCTGGAAAAGCTATATCGCTTTTCCAGGCAAAGACGCTTTCTATTGCCATCTTCGCTATTGTCGTCGTCTAGCAGTGCCTTGCGCTTTCCAGGGTCTTCCAGTGTATAGAAATCATGCATTTCAGGTCGTCCTTTCAAAGTCATTATATACCATAAGGAGGTTCTTGTGAAAAACAAGCTTTTGTCGACAATTCTATGCCTTGCCTTGGCTGGATGCACAACGCAATCTCTTGGTTCATCATTCGATGATGGAGAATTCTTTATCGAAGGTGATTTCAGCAGGCATGAGGATGTGTATCTGATCAGTGGATCGGGAGAATATACCTTGTCTGGGACTTTGGCGGGACAGGTGCAGGTGGATGCTAGAGAGGAAAGCGTAACCTTGTATCTGGATGGAGTGCAGATCACTTCCGATACAAGAGCGCCAATCCTGATCAAAAACGCCGATGATGTGACAATTGAAGTGGTTTCCGGAAGCGAAAATTCGATCATAGACTTACGGGACGAAAGGGAAAGCGAGAACGAGGATGGGGCGATCTATGCTGTGTGCGACCTGAGGATACAAGGAAAGGGAAAGCTATCGGTGAATGCGGCTTCCTGCAATGGCATCAAGACCAAGGATGATTTGCTTGTCAGAGACCTTGCCCTAGAAGTCGAAGCAAAGGGAAATGCCCTCAAGGGAAATGACTTTGTTGGCATACGCAATGCCCTGGCAACCCTGACTTCGCATGGCTCCAATGGCATCCATGCGTCCAAGAGCGATGTCTCGCGTTCAGGTGAACAAATGGGCATCGTCGAGATCACAGATTCTAGCGTTGCGATCCATGCCGCAAAAGATGGAATTGACGCTGCGTATGACGTATTGATCTCAGAAAATTCGGCAGTCGATATTACATCCGGGGAAACAAGTGAAGAAAGCTTAACAAAGGAGCTATACCTCGTTGTTCCTGGGAGTATGTACAAGGACAACGCTACCTACTATGCGTATTTCTACAATGGCGAAGAAGATGGCAAATGGGTCTTGTGTACATATGAAACCATGGTATACGACACATCCAGAAGAACGTACTATGGCTTGTCTTGTGCTGTTTCACGAGAATACGACAATGTTGCATTCTATGAATATGCCAAGGGAGACAAACCTGGTCAAGATGCCGCAACAGCCTCGACCAATGGCATCGCAATCAATTCCGCCATGAATGCCTATCTGATTGGCTTTGGTTTTTCGGGCGATTGGGTTCGCTTGGATAATGGCACAGGAGAGAAAAACGCATATTCCTGCATGGGAATCAAGGCTGGCAACGAAGTTGTCATATCCTCTAGCAAAATTTCAATTGTGTCAAAAGACGATGGCATTCATGCGCGCATGGACAAGTTGGAAAGTGGTGCCACAGGTCTAGGCAATGTGTTCCTGACTGGCTCGTATATCCAGATCAAGGCGATGGACGATGCAATTCACGCCGATCATATACTGGAAATACGCGATGGAACAGTGGATATCGTGGAATCCCATGAAGGCATGGAAGCCAATATCGTCAATATTGCTGGGGGAGAATGCCATGTCCATGCGGATGACGATGGCATCAATGCCATGGCAGGGATACAATGGCCGCAAGTCAATATATCTGGCGGATACCTGGAAATCACCACGATGCAGGGAGATACCGATGGGATTGACTCCAATGGGGATGTCACAATCAGTGGTGGCACTATCATCGTTAAAGCAGGAAGCTCGCGAGGTTTGGTGGCAGGATCGATAGACGTTGAGGGAAACCTAACGGTAAGCGGGGGAACAATCATTGCGCTTGGCGGTATTTGCGAAATGCCTTCCAACCAAGATGTTTGTACATATATCAATGATTCTTTGCGTCTTGCCAAGGGAAGCTATTCCTTCAAGGATGCCAAGGGGAGTGAGATCCTATCTTTTGAGTTAGATGAGGAATACAAATCGATCTGGCTGTCCAGTGACCAGATCAAGAAAGGAAACAGCTATGTCATTGAAAAAGACGGGATTGCTGTGGATCAATGGAAACAAAGCGCGATAAAGGTTGGATCCGTTGATGGGCAAGCGCAAAGATCGGGAAGATAAGAAGGCAAGGAGAGAATTATGAGTGAGAAAAAGGGTGAATTGATCCGCGACTTGACAACGGGGAGCGTGCCAGGGACATTGTTGAAGTTCTCTATGCCGTTGTTTTTGAGCGGATTGTTGCAGATGGTGTACAACATGGTGGACATGATCGTTGTCGGCAAATTCGTTGGCACCGAAGGTCTATCCGCCGTATCCATCGGTGGCGAAGTGTTGCAGTTGATAACATTTGTTGCGATGGGGATTTCTAACGCGGGACAGATACTGATATCACGCTATGTCGGGGAAAATAGAAAAGACAAGGTTGGTGAAATGGTTGGGACACTGTTCACATTGTTGATGAGCCTGGCACTTGTCATCATGGTCATATTCTTATTTTCCTACCAAGGGATCATTCGGTGGCTGAATACACCCCAGGATATCTACGAATACACAAGGCAATACAGCATTACATGCATATACGGTATCTTCTTCATCTATGGCTATAACCTTGTTTCGGCCATACTTCGTGGCATGGGAGATTCAAAGCATCCGTTCATGTTCATTGCGATTGCCTCGGTCATTAACGCCATCCTAGACGTGGTGTTTGTTGGTCCAATGCACATGGGACCATTGGGTGCCGCCCTTGCGACAGTGATCGGTCAGGGAGTCAGCTTCTTGTTTGCCTTGCGCCTGTTGTACCGCAACCGTGAACAGATCTATTTCGATTTCAAGCCCGGGCATTTTAGAATCTATGGTTCTGTGATCCATCCACTTTTGGCTCTAGGCATTCCCATGGTGATCCAGTCCGCTGCCATTACGTTCTCCATGTTGTTTGTCAATTCCTACATCAACACATATGGAACGACGGCTGTTGCGGTCACAGGTGTCGCAAGGAAGCTGGAGACAATGATTGGCGTGGTATCGCAAGCGATATCATCGGCCGGTGGCGCGATGATTGCCCAAGCGCTAGGCGCAGGTAAGATTGATCGAGTGCCAAAGGTTGTCTTGCATGCCCTGTGGATTGTGGCTATACCTGCTTCCATCATGGCATTGATCATGTACTTTAAGCCAGAGTGGTTGTTTGGCTTGTTCTCGGATGACCCTGCGGTCTTGGCTATGGCGGTTGTGTACATTCCTGTTGCCTTGGTACAATTCCTTGGTGCTACATTGCGTCCAGCCAACTTCGCGTTGATCAATGGTTCGGGCAATTCAAAGCTCAATCTTGCTGTTGCTTTGCTGGATGGCATCTTGTGCCGCATTGGCCTTGCTTTGTTGCTGGGGATTGTGTTCCAATGGGGCATCACTGGCTTCTGGTATGGCAACGCTTTGAGTGGCTTGGTTCCGTTCTTTATTGGCGGGGTCTATTTGTTGTCGGGTGGTTGGAAAGACAGGGCTTCCATCTCGTCTAATGCCGCGTAGGAGAATGTTATGGAAGACATCAAGCTTGTATTGGCTGACATCGATGGCACTCTGTTAAACGATGCCCTGCAAGTGACAGAAAGAACCCGCAAGGCAATCAATTCCTTGGCTACGCAGGGGATCATGTTTGGCATTGCGACAGGCAGATCCCCCTATGCCGTGATTCGCTTGGTAAAAGAGTGGGGCATAGCGGAAGCGACACGTTATATCGTAGGTTTCAATGGGTGTGGCACCATGGACACAAAGACGCAGGAAATGTATTTCTTCCACATGTTGTCGGGAGAGGGGATTGCCCGTCTGCTGGATGATTTCCAAGGTTTCCATTTCAATGCGGGAATCTACGACAAAGAAGAATACCATGCGATCATGGCGGATGAGATAGCGGAAAAGACCGCCCGTGCCAACCATTTCAAGCTTGTGGTGGATGATTTGTCACATTACATAAAGACGGGTGCCGCCAAAGTCCTTGTGACAGCGCCAAAGGCAGAAATGGACCATATCGTAGCATACTATGAAACACTTCTCCCAAGGGAATACCATGCCTTCCGCTCGGGTGATGTCCGCCTGGAATGCGTGAATCCAAACCTGACAAAATCCAAGGGAATCGCCGCATTGTGCGAAAGACTTGGCATTACACTTGGACAAGTCCTAACATTTGGCGACATGATGAACGATTACGAGATGATCAGGGATTGTACAGGCGTTGCCATGGGCAACGCCGATACAAGGATCAAGGAAGTCGCAAAATACATCACCACCGATAACAACAATGATGGCATTGGTGTATTCCTAGAAGACCATATACTGGGACAAAACATGCGCATATAGACAAGAAAAAGGCTTGGTGTTGACACCAAGCCTTGTGTTATTCGTTGGGAGGGGCTTCCTCCTCAACTCTTTTGTATTGGATGAACTGGACGGGGAAATTCCCAGGAGATTCACCATCGGCGGATTTCGCAATGATATAGAAGCGTTTATCCTGGACGCCATCAAGGACATAATATCCCGAAACAATGCTTGCTCCCTCTGCCTCACGGCTATAGATTTTCATCGTGTTATTTAGGTCGAAAAGGATCATTGAGGAGCTTTGCGAGAAATAGCCGTACTCTTCCGGGGAAACCTCGATGACATTCGTAGCCTTGGAGAAATAGCGGGTGTAGCCCATCTTTTCGGTAAACGTGTCGTGCTGGTCGCGGCGGATGGATTCCGTGACGACATGCATGTCGCCACCCATGGGAACCAAGATCGCTGCTTCGTATTCAACGAAATCCGTGTCATAGAAAGAATCCAATTCTCCGGTCGCATCGTTGAAATGATAGCTTGTCCCTTCGATTTCCTTGGTTCCAAAATACTTTTCTCCCGTTACGGGATAAAAGTAATAGTATTTGCCATCGAGCATCTGCCAACCTTTCAACATCTTTCCATCGCTTCCATAGTAGACATATTTATACTCCCCAGTGTCCCTTTGGTCTTGGTAGATGTAGGGTATCCTGACTTCCCTGTCTTCCGCCCTGGCACCATCGTTGCTGGCATCAAGCCAATACCACGCGTCATCACTGCGCAGGTAGAGCTCACGCCCTAGGGGCATATGCGAGTTTTCATCGATCAGATTTTCAGGGTCGTCCTTTCGACCAAGTATCTTGTTGTTGTCATACCAATATGATTTTCCGTTGCGCGTGACCCATTGTTTGTCATGTTCCTTGAACAAGAACAACGGCAAGATGAAGCCGAGAGCAACGACAATCACAAATATGAGGGTTGATAGTTTCATTCATGACTCCTTTGGAAATGATTATATCCCAGAATCAAAAAAAGGCAAAGGATCCTTTGCCTATTGCCTAGTCTTCGGGGGTTTCTTCCATGTGGCGATGATGCCCATGGTGCCTATGGCGGAAGGGATGTTCCTCTACGCCAATGAGTTTTGTAAGAAGCCCAACAAGCTGGGTCTTTTCTTCTTCCGAGAGATTTGTGAAGAGAGACGCAAAGCGTTCATCACGTTCGTCTTGGAGTTCGGCGGCACGCGCGCTTCCCATTTCCGTCAGTTTAATGAGCGTTGCGCGCTTGTCGGTTGGGTCGATAGTTCTTGTGACATAGCCATCTCTTTCGAGCTGTCCGATAAATTCGGATACAGTGGAAGGCTGCAGGTTGAGTTCATCGCGGATATCCTTTTGGCGCATGCCTTCTTCATTGTTAGCGAGGGTCTCCAGGATATGTTCACGGGAGAGAGGCGGGCGATGAGGACCTTTCATGTGTCCGTCAGGGTTGTCGAATGTCATGCAGTGCATCGGGAAATGACCAAATGGTGGACCACCGCATTCTTCAGGCGAATCATGCCTTGGCATGAAGTGGGGACGGTGGCCATGCTCGCCACCCATGCTTCTGCGAAGCTTTCTATGCGTGTGCATCAGCTTCTTGAAAAGTGTTTCGTTCAATGTAAGTTCTTTCATACTATCCTCCTTTTTCTTTATGGGCAGTCGATTATTTCGGTGCCGTAATAAATATACCCCTGGCAAGGCGGTCTGTCAAATAAATTTCGGTACCTAAATATTAAGATTTTCTTAACGTGCGAATTATCAAAATTATTCATCTGTAACAAAAAAGGGACAGCTCAGAAATTCGGGGATGACCTTGTTTGGAAAACTGGTATAATCATGTGTGTCGCAAGGAAATAAGCGATGGTTTTTCTGAACGCCGGCTGTTTTTTTGAAGTATTAGAAGAAACGGAGGAATTTAGAATGATTGCGAATGAAATGGATTTGTTGCGTTGGATTCAGGAAAACCGTTGGTCTACATTGGATTCTCTTGTGAATGACACAGGAACGAGCATTTGGCATGTTTCAGTGCTGTTGAGGCAGTTGTACCAAGAGAATGTCGTTTATGCCGAGCAGGGGCATTGGCGCTTAGCGAAAGAGAAAGACCGCCATCCGCCGCTAGCGGAGGTAAAGGATGCCATGCAGGAATGCATTCAGATGAAGATCTTGGAAGATCCTCTCATTTCCGTGATGCGTTTTGCGCATTGTGCGGTTGTAAGCGAATCAACCGCAAGGAGATGCTTTGGCGTGATGAAGGATGCAGGACTCTTGTGCCGCGAGGGAAATCGTCGCAATGGGCAATGGCGTTTGCGTTGCGGGGATGGCAGCTGGCTTTAAGAGCCATAGCATTTCGCCCTTGTGTTATGGCATATCGTGATAGAATATACGGGAACGATCAAATATCTGGAACAGATATTGTATAATCGTTCCGCATATAACAGCAGGCAGACGATGCAGAATTCCAGCTAAGTGTGCATCCGAGTATAGATGTGTTTGCAGGAGGTGGCGTTATGGACAAGAAAAAAGTGATTCTGGTCACCGGCTTGAGTGGAGCCGGCAAGAGTACCGCAATGAGGTTTCTTGAGGACATGGGGTATCATGTGATCGATAATTTTCCGGTAAAGCTAGTAAGCTTGTTGTCGGATATGATCGACACAAGCAACGATCCCCGTTTCCGCTATCTTGCCCTGGCGACGAATGCCTTGGATTTTCCCGCTTTCCTAGGCGGGTTGAAAGGTCAGAATTTCGAGACAAGGGTGTTGTTCCTGGATGCCAGCGACCAAGTGCTGTTGTCTCGCTACAAAAGCACGCGGCGCATGCATCCGTTGTTGTTGGTGAACACAGCGAACACCCTTGAGGAAGCGATTGCCGTGGAGAGACAGATGTTTGCCAGGAACATGAACAAATCCTTTGTCATGGTGGATACATCGTTTCTGTCGGAAAAGGAATTCAAACGAAGGATCGAAATGTATTTTGCGAAGAACGCCATCCCTTCGTTCTCGATTTCCTTCATGTCCTTTGGATACAAATATGGTGTGCCGCTGGATGCGGATCTCATGATCGATGTCCGCTTCCTGCCAAACCCCTTTTGGGTTCCATCGCTGCGCAAGTTTTCAGGTGATGACCAATGTGTGTATGACTATGTGATGAATAATGAAGAGACGCAAGAATTTGTCAAGCGTCTGCTCCAGTTCACCGATTATGCGTTTGACCAATACTGCAAGGAAGGAAAAAATCATTTCACTGTGGCGATTGGATGCACGGGCGGTCAGCACCGTTCGGTGACAATTACCAATTTCCTTTATGGTCAATATAAATCGAAGTATAACTGCTATAAGCAGCATCGGGATGAGAAAGAGTGGATTCGTGAATAAGAAGGTTGTTGTGATTGGCGGTGGCCATGGACAGGCGGCAGTTTGTCGCGGCATAAAGAATATTGAAGGCATTGAGCTGAGTGCAATCGTCACGGTCGCCGACAACGGAGGCAGCACGGGACGTTTGCGCAAGATGTTCAACACGCCTGCTATGGGCGATATACGCGATGTGATGATCGCTTTGTCGCAAGATGAATCCTTGATGCGGGAATTGATGGACTATCGCTTTCAGGATCCCCAGGGGACATTGGATGATGTGGCGGGGCATAACCTTGGCAATCTTATATTGTTAGCATTGATGCAAAAGAAAGGCAGCTTCCTTGAAGCGGTCAAGGAGATTGGCAAGGTTCTCAATGTCAAGGGAAAGATCATTCCCTCGACGACGCAAGTGGTCACATTGTGCGCCTTGATGGAAGATGGCTGCGTGGTGGAAGGCCAGGCGGAGATCCCGATGCATCCCGGCGGGATCCGCAAGGTTTTCTACAATACGCACGTATCTGCCTTGCCTGAAGCGGTTGAGGCGATCAAGGAGGCGGATTGGGTGATCTATTGCATTGGCTCGCTCTATACAAGCGTCATCCCCAATGTGATCATTAACGAAATACAAGAGGCATTGCAAAAGACAAGAGCCAAAAGGGTATACATATGCAACGCAATGAGCCAGCCAGGAGAAACAGACGGCTATTCCCTGGAGGATCATGTGCGCGCACTGGAAGACGCTGGATGCGGCATCGATATTTGCATTGCGAGCATGGATGAGATACCCGCGCATATCCTTGCGCGCTACAGGGCGGAAGGAAGTGACGTGGTGCGGGCAACGGAATCCGTTCACAAATACCAGATCATTGAGGAGGAACTGTTGAAGTTTGACGATGAATTGGTCAGGCATGACAGTAATAAGATAGAAATAGCCATTGGGCGGCTTTTGGAGGGGATGTAATGTCGTTTACGTCCGAGGTCAAAAACGAAGTCGCTCTCAAGACGATGGAAGGCAATGATGGAAGGGCGGAATTATCCGCGCTGATCCAGTTGAGTTCGTCCCTGTCTATTACTTCCGAGGGCATGTCCCTGCTAGTGACAGTGGAGAACGCGGCGGTCGCAAGGACCATCATCCGCCTCGTCAAGGACAGGTATACGGCGGAAATCAACTTGTTTGTCAAGAAACGGATGAATCTTAAGAAAAACAACATCTATGGCATACGGATCAAGACGGATGTCATGAACATACTTGAAGACATTGGCCTTTATGGAAGCAGTGGCGTATTGGACAAGCCGCTCATGAAGATATTAAAGACCGAGAACAATATCCGGGCATACCTGGCGGGTGCGTTTCTCTCCTCGGGCTCGATTTCTTCGCCCGAGAAGCCAAACTATCACCTGGAGATTACCGCCGCAAACCTGCGGCATGCGGAGCTTTTGATCTCCCTTTTGGCAAGGTTTGAGATCAAGGCAAAGATGATTGAACGCCGCAACAAGTATGTGGTATATGTCAAGCAAGCGGAAAAGATCGGTGATTTCTTGCGTGTCATTGACGCGGACGAGGCTCTTTTGAATTTTGAGAATCATCGCATCGAGCGAGATTTCACCAACCAATTCACTCGCTTGAACAATATCGAGGTCGCTAACGAAGTGAAAGTCCAGCAAGCCGCAAGCCTTGTTTTGAAGGACATACAGATACTTGAAGAAGGGGACAAGGTGCGCTTTCTAGACCAGAAGCTACAGGATGTGGTGGCTTTGCGCAAGGCTTACCCAGAGGCATCCCTGAAGGAATTGACGGAGCTTTATCGGCAACAGACGGGGAATGAAATGACAAAATCCGGCATGAAGCATCGTTTTGTGAAGCTTCACGAGCTAGCCATGAAAGAAACAGGAGGATCAGCATGAGAAGGGAAGAGATTGTTTCGTGGATTATTTTGGCGGTGATTATCGCTTTGATTATTTTGTTTGTGCGCTACTTCTGGTGGCTGATTCTGATTATCATCGCGATATTTGTTGCGCGCTATATCTATGTGCGGCACAAGATCAGCAAGCAGATGCAAGAATTGTACAATGAAGTGAACGGAATCTGGGAGGAACCCGATGTCATAGCGGAGGATTCCAGCGCTGAAACCACGGAGTACATCCGGCCTCGCGATGTGATCGAGGCGGAATATGTCGAGACCAAAGAGGAGCGGATATGATTCTCAAGGCCAAGGAGGAAATGACCTCGGAGATCAAGCAGATCTGGAAGACGTGCTTTCCAGAGGTTGACCCACGCTATGTCGAGCATTACTTCAAGGTCATTTACAAGCCGGAGAATTGCTATGTGAACCTAGTCAACAATCATATCGCCTCGACGCTTGTCAGGAATATCCATCCCTTTATCTTCAACGGGAAAATCCTGCAGATATCGATGTTATCGGGGGTTTGCACGGTTCCGGAACAGCGCGGGAAAGGCTATATGCGCGAGTTGATGGACATTGTGCTGGATGTTTGCGACCATACGGAATTGATCACGCTGCTACAGGCGACGAATCCCTCGATGTACGAAGGATATGGCTTTCGCACGGTGTACAACCGCAAGGAAATCTTGCTGGAGAGAAAGGATGTCAAGCGCATTCCTTCGCTGTATGGCTGCCAATATGATCCCAAGCCAATCGAACTCTTAAAAGTGTATTCGAATTTCATCAAGCGTTTCAACGGTTTCTACGCGCGCGATTTGGAATATTTCGTCTACTTCAAGAAGGAAATCATTGCCCGAGGCGGGAAGCTTGTTGCCTATTTCAACAGCAAGGGCACGATCATGGGCTACGCGGTCTTGATTCCGGAAAACGATGCCATGAAGATCGAGGAGTTGATCTACCTGGATTCGACATCATTGTCGAAGCTGCTGAATGTCGCGCTCAATGAACGCGTAAGCAGCGTGCATTTGCATGTATCGGAGGCGGAAGAATTGCAGAAAATCTTTCCCGAGGCGAAGTATCGAGTGTATCCTTCGACCATGGCGCGCTTGAACGACAAAGTTCTGTTTTCAAAGTTGTTCGCCGAGCGGGCGGAAACGGTGGAACAGGTATTTGCGAACAGCCGCAAGCCCCTCAATCTGAATGAATTCTTTTAAACAAACGAATAATATGATTGACGGGAAAAGACGGAGTTATTATAATAAAGACATACATTAAGGAGGTCTTTAAAGACAATATGACAGATGTAAGAGTTGCAATCAACGGTTTCGGACGTATCGGACGTCTCGCTTTCAGACAGATGTTTGGCGCAGAGGGCTATGAAGTAGTTGCTATCAACGATTTGACAAAGCCTTCCATGCTTGCTCACCTGCTGAAGTATGACACCGCTCAGGGCGGATATGCTGGAAAGATCGGCGATGGTCTCCACACAGTTACTGCTGACGACGAAGCCAACACCATCACAGTCGATGGCAAGACTCTGCAGATCTACAAGGAAGCAGATGCTAACAACCTGCCTTGGGGCGAACTCAAGATCGATGTCGTCCTCGAGTGCACAGGCTTCTACACAAGCAAGGCAAAGGCTATGGCTCATGTCAATGCTGGCGCAAGAAAAGTCGTTATTTCCGCTCCTGCTGGAAACGACCTCAAGACAATCGTCTACAACGTCAACCATGAAGATCTGACAGCTGATGACCAGGTTATCTCCGCTGCTTCCTGCACAACGAACTGCCTCGCTCCTATGGCGCAGGCTCTGAACAACTATGCTCCGATCCAGTCCGGTATCATGAGCACAATCCATGCGTACACAGGCGACCAGATGATCCTCGATGGTCCTCAGAGAAAGGGCGATCTCCGTCGTGCAAGAGCTGGCGCAGCGAACATTGTTCCAAACAGCACAGGCGCAGCAAAGGCTATCGGTCTTGTTATTCCTGAACTGAATGGCAAGCTCATTGGCTCCGCACAGAGAGTTCCTACTCCTACAGGATCCACAACAATTTTGACAGCTGTTGTCAAGAAGGCTGACGTTACAGTCGATGGCATCAACGAGGCTATGAAGGCTGCTGCTAACGAGTCCTTCGGCTACAACACAGACCAGATCGTTTCCTCCGATATCATCGGCATGCGTTATGGTTCCCTGTTCGATGCTACACAGACAATGGTTCTGAAGATTGCGGATGATCTGTATGAAGTTCAGGTTGTTTCTTGGTATGACAATGAGAACTCCTACACATCTCAGATGGTTCGTACAATCAAGTACTTCTCCAACGTTAAGTAATTAAATAAACGCGAGAGACCTATGCGAAGGGCATGTGCCCTTCGCTTTTTGTGTGAAATTTGTGTGAAAACGATGTTTGGTGCGCGGTTTGCGGCGCGGTTATTGAAAAAGTAGCGTTTTGACTATAGAATAGAGTGCTGAGGAGGTAGAAGTGCCTATGACAAACAGACTTCCAAGCAAACTAGTGTCGCTGCGGAAATACTTCAATTATTCCCAGGCAGAGATAGCCGAGCGACTGAACATAACGATTAACGAGTACATGAGCTGGGAGAATGGCTCGGCGATTTGTTCGATTTACCAGATGAAAGCGTTATGCGAGATATTCCATGTGTCTATTGACGAAATGCTGGACAATACCAAGACCGTGACGGTCACCAGTGAGCCAGAGCATGTGGCGGATATTTCCCCGCTGGACGATCAAGACAAGACGGTAGACCTTTCCGCGCAGATTTTCCCGGTCGGTACAAACAACAGCCAGGCTTCCCTTTACCAGCAAGAGGATGAAATCGCCAAGACAAAGGAGATAACCAATACGGCGTTTGTTCCCTCCAATACCGGTGCTGCCCCGAAGGTCTTGAGCACATATGAATACGACGATGCTTCTCGTCCGCGCAAACAGGCGCAACCACAACCGCGCCAAGATTATGTGGAAAACAATGATGGCGGCACGGGTCCTAGCAAGATGGGCATTGTGGCTGTCGCCGTTGTTGCGATCACCGCATGCGTGGTGATCGGACTTGTGCTGATGGTGGTGTTTGGGAAAAAGGAAAACGTCAAAAACGAGGTTTCCGATGTGAATCGCTTGGCGGTAGGAAATTCCTACTCGGTGTATGTGGAACGCGGTGGAAGCCTGAAGACAAACGGCAATGTGGAGACCTCGGGATTTAGCTCAATCACACAGGTTTCGGCGTTTGAGTCGAAGCTGATCGGACTCAAGGAAGATGGAACAGTGGTCGCTAATGATTCCTCCGCTGTCTCGGATTGGAAAGGCATCACATATATCGCGGCTGGAAGATACCATGTTGCAGGGCTTAAGTCGGATGGAACGGTGGTTTGCACGGGCAGTTCTGCCGCGTGCGCGGTAGATACCTGGACAGGTATCAAGGCTGTCTACGCGGGAGATGATGTTACCGTGGGGCTGACCAAGGATGGGCGCATCAAGATGTCCCCGGCTTCCACCATCGAAGACTTGGAGTCGGGCGTGACTTCTGTCTGTGTAGGAAACGATGTGATGATCCTGGGCAAAACCAACGGTTCGGCAAAAGCGTATCGTCTTTCAACGGTTACCCAGTTCGATTTGACTTCCTGGAACAATGTCAAGTCGGTTGCGGCAGGGGATGGTCTGTTGGCGGCGATCCTTTCCGACAACACAGTCGTTGTTTATGGCGATGATGAAGCGATCAAGGAAGCTGTCAAGGAATGGCAGGATATTCGCTACATCGATATCAACGGAAATACCCTTGTCGGTGTCAATGGATCGGGCAGGACCGTTGGCGTAGGGACAAACCATGGCCAATATATCGAAGAAGCGCCGGTAGAGCCTACCAAGGAACCGGAAGAAGAAAAGAAACAGCTTGAAAAAGTCAGTAATATCACATTCTCCGAGACAACCGCAAATATTGTCATACGCTGGGATGCCGTGGAAAATGCGGAATACTATGAGCTATCGATCAACACTAGCCCTGAGACACATATTTCCAACATAGGTTCTAACAGTACATCGATTCCAGCGGGAAATCTGGAGAACAACAAGATGTACACGGTAACGGTCATTGCGCATTCCATTGACTATGACAACAGCGATCCTTCCTCGGTTTTCTATGAATACAAGGCAGCGACGGTGCAGCTTGCTTCCGTCACCAGCATTGTCGCAAAGGGAGAGGAAGGAACATGGTTGATCGCTTGGTCGGCGGTAGATCATGCGGACTATTACTTGGTTTCCTATGATGGATACGAAGGTGTGCGCACGAATACGGCTGACATCAAGCTTGACTTGACGGAATACAATCCTCCCAATGGCTCGGTGCATAACATTGCTATCACGGCATGTTCCGACCAAGACAGGTATTTGGATTCAGAACCGACAAGAGAGACCTTGACATACGAGTTTGAAGCAAAGAAATATTTGGTTTCCTTGTCCTTTACCGCAACCGATGGGTCGGTGATCGACTCGATCAATACATTGAACATGCCTTTGGAGCCAGGGACATACAAGCTGAGCAGCTATGTCCCGGAGGGATACGTGCTGACAGACGCAAGCACAGACGAGTTCACGGTGAATTCTGACTTGACGATGCAGGTGCTTGTTTCACCAAAGAAAAAGGAACAGTCGCAACCGAAAGATGGTGATAACTGATGGATAGGGTTTGGTATTATATGTTGCAGGACAGGTCGAAGTATGGACCATATACCGATGAGGAGCTAGTCTCTTTGGTTCGCCAGGAGATTCTGACGGATCGGGACTATATCTGGATGCCCGCCATGAAGGGATGGCTTCGCCTAGGCAATTCCATCTATGCATTCTATCTTCCTGCCAAAGCAGAATAGGCAAAAGGATCGCCCGCAAGGGCGATCCTTTCTTGACGCACGATGACCATGCGTGTATAATCGCTTGGTAAACCGAAGATCGGAAAGAGTAACCGCCCATACCGTGCTAAGAGAGAGGCATGATGGTGGGAAAGCCTTGCAAGAAGGAGGGCGGCGAATGCGTCCGTGAGGGTCCTTGCGACATGTAGCAAGGAACGTTTGCTGCGTTAAGGCATCGAGAGCAAAGAAAAGTGGAACCACGCTGAGGCGTCTTTTTAACAGGACGTTTTTATTTTAAGGGAGGAATTGTGGATATGATTAAACTGTACAACACAAAGACATTGCGGATCGAGGAATTCAAGCCAATCCACGAAGGACATGTGGACATGTACGTCTGTGGACCAACTGTCTACGATCATGCGCATATAGGAAACGCAAGGCCGATGATCGTGTTTGACGTATTGAAGCGTTTGTTCGAGGAAGAAGGATATACCGTGACATATGTTTCCAACTTCACCGATGTCGACGATAAGATCATTAACAAGGCGATCAAGGAGAATACCAGCGAAAAAGAGATTGCGGAAAGATACATCAAGGCATACACGGATGTGCGCAAGATGCTGAATACGGAATTGCCCGACATTACTCCTAGGGTCACCGAGACAATGGACGAGATCATCGCTTTTATCGATGAACTGGTGAAGTCAAACCACGCATACGTCGTTGATGGCGACGTATACTTCTCTGTCGATTCGATTCCTACGTACGGAGAGATTTCCCATCAGAAGCTAGATCAGCTGGAGGTAGGCGCAAGGATCGATGCCAATGACCAGAAGAAGAACCCATACGACTTTGCGCTATGGAAGAAGACCGATGCCGGCATCAAATGGGAAAGTCCATGGGGATTGGGAAGACCTGGTTGGCATACAGAATGCGTTGTCATGATCAACGACAATCTTGGCTCTCTGATCGACATCCATGGCGGCGGACAGGATTTGAAGTTCCCGCACCACGAAAACGAAGTGGCACAACAGGAAGCACTGCATTGCAATACGCTTGCGAATTATTGGATCCATAACGCCATGGTCAACATCGATGGCATGAAGATGTCCAAATCCTTGGGAAATATCCGTTGGGCAAAGGATATCGTGGAATCGCTTGGGGTCAATCTCACAAGGTGGCTGGTTTCCTCGGTTCACTATCGCAAGGAATTGAATTTTAGCGATGAAGTGATCGAAACCGCGCGCAAGGAACTCGACAAGGTGTTGAATCCCTTGAAACAGGCGCATATCAAAGGGGCGCTTGCGAACGTGGAGGCGATGGAGGAATATGACAAGGCACTCTATCGCGAGTATCTTGACCAGCTGGACGATGACTTGAACACGCCAAACGCATATGCCGTGATCTTTGAGGCAGTCAAGAAACTGAACCAAGCGTTGCGCCAAAGGAATATTGATTTCACAACGGTAGGAACGCTCAAGAAGACAGTGGAGAAGATGCTTTGGACGCTTGGCATTGAGCCATCGTATCCCGTGGTCGATGAAGAAGCAAGGCAGTTGTACACTTCTTGGGACGAAGCGAAGAAAGCCAAGGATTTTGCTAGCGCGGATGTCTATCGTGCCAAGTTGATGGAGAAGGGTCTCTTGTAATGGACGCATTGCAGTGCTCAGGCAGGACACTGGCGTTTCTTGGGGATGCGGTCTGGTCGCTGAAAGTCAGATCTTGGCTGATTGAGACGGGACAAGGCAATGGCGACCGCTTGCAGCGCAAGAGCATTGCGTTTGTTTCTGCCAAAGCGCAATCGCATTTCTACGAGATTTTGCACAACAGGGGATTTTTCAATGATGAAGAAGAATCCTACTACCATCGTGGACGCAACAGCAACGCTGGTTCGGTGCCGCACAACACTCCCGTTGCAATCTATCGCCAATCCACTGGCTTTGAGGCGATGATAGGGGCTTTGTACATCACTGATGCGCACGAAAGAATTGAAGAAATATTCCAGGAAACGATTCGTATTCAACAGGAGGGATGAGCATGATCCAATGGGTATACGGAAAAAACACAGTAAAGCAACTGCTCAATGAACCAGGCAGGATCAAGCAGATCGCCATTGCTGGGCGGGATGAAGAGTTCTTGCGTCTAGCGCACAAGGCGAACATACCAATCAAAATGTACGAGCGTAATGAACTGACTCGCTTGACTGGCAGTGATCGCCATCAATCCGTTGCGGCATTGATAGAACCATACAAGACATATTCCGTGGACGAGATCATTTCAGCGATTCCTTCGCATGAAAACGGTCTCTTGGTGATGCTGGATGAACTGGAAGACCCCCACAACCTCGGAGCAATCTTGCGTACAGCCGATGCGGTTGGCGCGCACGGCGTGATCTTCAAGAAGAACAACGCCGTTGGCTTGACGCCAACCGTGGCCAAGGTTTCGGTAGGAGCCATCGACACCGTGAAATGCGCGAGCGTGACGAATTTGTCCAGAACCTTGGAAGATCTCAAGAAGAAAGGTTGGTGGGTCGTTGGCGCGGACATGGATGGAATGGACTATCGCTCGTTAAAGTATGATTTCAACGTTGTTCTGGTCATAGGCAACGAAGGAAAGGGCATTTCCCGCCTTGTCGCAAGCAAGTGCGACTATATTGTCTCCCTGCCGATGCGCGGGCAGATTTCTTCCCTCAATGCATCGGTATCGGCGGGTGTGCTCATGTATGAAATACTAAGCAAGAGAAACCCGTTGTAGCATAACTTTATTGACGATGAATCGTTGAATGTGATAGAGTATTGAAGCATTTTGAAAAGGAGTTTTTCGTCATGGCAAAAAAAGGTAAAGTCATTCTTGCCTGTGAAGTGTGTCTTTGCAGGAACTATGTGACCCATCGGTCGAAAAACAGTGCAAAACGATTGGAGCTAAGGAAATTCTGCCCTAGATGCGGAAAGATGACGCTCCATAAGGAAACGAAATAGGAGGTTTCTTATGGCTGAAGAAAAGAAAAAGACAGAAAAGAAAACAGAAAAGAACACCGACCGTTGGCTGACATGGAGCGGAATTCAGAAAGAAGCAAAGAGAATTCGCTGGCCAAAGCTGAAATCCGAGGGTTCCAACCCAGGCATCCTGCAGAATACAGGCGAGGTTCTGATCTTCACAGGTTTTTTTGCGGCGTTCTTTGTCTGCAGTGATTTCATTGTCGCACTGTTGATGAGGCTGCTTGGCATTGGAGTGTAAAATGGCTGAAGAAAAGATGAATCCTGTCATTGATGATGAACATGAGAAGCGTTGGTATGTGGTAAACACATACTCCGGTCATGAAAACAGAGTCAAGGACAATCTCGAAAAGAGAGTCGAAACCATGGGCATCCAGGATTCCTTGTTCAGGATCATTGTTGCTGAGGAACCAGAGATCGAGATCAAAAACGGCAAGAAAGTCGAAAAAATGAAGAACATGTTCCCGGGATATGTCTTCGTTGAGATGATGATGACAGACGAGGCTTGGTATGTCGTCAGAAACACGCCAGGCGTCACTGGGTTTATTGGATCTTCTGGTGGCGGCGCAAAGCCGTTCCCGGTTTCCCCCGATGAGATGGAGTCCATCCTGAGGCGAATGGGCAAGGCGGACATGAGCATTACCGTGGACTTTGGCGTAGGCGATATCGTCAAGGTGGAAAGAGGACCCTTCACCGGCATGGTGGGTCGTGTCAATTCCATGAACGACAAGGACAATATCGCTAGCGTCCTAATCAACCTGTTCGGCAGAGAAACGCCGACAGACATAAGCTACACGGATTTGATCAAGAATAATCCAGATGAATAGACGGGTGCGCGCAGCATCCGTTTTTCTGTCCAATTGCGCCAGCAAAACAACGATTTTTAGAAAAAAAGCTTGACGCTGAAAAGAAAAAAGTATAAAATTACCAAGCATGTTTGGCATGCACATATGCGTGGGAGGGGGCAACCCGGTATTACCACTGCATGTGGTTCATTAGATATACGGAGGAAAAACCACATGGCAAAGAGAGTAGCAAAAGTTTGCAAGCTTCAGTTCCCGGCTGGTGGCGCAAAACCAGGACCGGCACTCGCGTCCGCAGGCATCCAGATGCCTAAGTTCTGCAC
Source organism: uncultured Erysipelotrichaceae bacterium (assembly GCA_900315225.1). Lineage (GTDB taxonomy): Bacteria > Bacillota_I > Bacilli_A > Erysipelotrichales > Erysipelotrichaceae > Bulleidia. Next base: position 39,641 of record OMYM01000207.1, read on the forward strand.
AGAGTTCAACGACAAGACAAAGGATCGTGCAGGGGACATCGTTCCAGTCATTATCACAGCGTATGAGGACAAGTCTTTTGATTTCATCATCAAGACGACACCTGCTGCATTCCTTCTGAAGAAGGCTGCAGGCATCCAGAAGGCTTCTGGAACACCAAAGACCGTCAAGGCTGGCAAGATCACGGTTGATCAGCTCAGAGAAATCGCTGAGTACAAGATGCCTGACCTGAATGCCAACGACGTTGATGCCGCAATGAAGATCATTGCTGGAACAGCCCGCAACATGGGTATTGAGATCGAGGGGTGGAACTAATGGCTGGCAAGAAGTACAGGGAAAAGAAAGCTCTGATCGAGCACATGCATGTATATAACTACAAAGAAGCAATCCCGCTGCTGAAACAGACAAACTGTGCAAATTTCGATGCTTCCGTCGAGGCTTCGTTCTTTCTGAACGTTGACCCAAGACAGGCCGACCAGAATATCCGTGGCGCGATGGTTCTGCCACATGGAACAGGTAAGACAAAGAAAGTCCTTGTCATTACCCAGGGACCAAAGGTTGACGAAGCATTGGCAGCAGGCGCTGACTTTGTTGGCGGTGACGACAAGCTGGAAGAAATCAAGAACGGCTGGCTGGGCTTCGATATTATCGTTGCGACACCTGATATGATGGGTAAGCTTGGTCGTTTGGGTAAGTTGTTAGGTCCTAAGGGCTTGATGCCAAACCCAAAGACAGGAACAGTCACACCGAACGTTGCGCAGGCAATTGAGTCCATCAAGAAGGGACAGGTTCAATACCGTGTCGACCGTGAAGGAAACATCAATGTCATGATTGGCAAGTGCTCCTTCTCCGATGAGAAGCTTGCTGATAACTTCAAGGCATTGTATGACCAGCTGGTCAAGATCAAGCCAGCGGCTGTCAAGGGCACATACATGAAGAACATCGTTCTCTCCACAACAATGGGTCCTGGCATCAAGGTTTCAATTGAGTAGAATTTGATTCAGACGCAAGCCCGAAAAGCTTGCGTCTTTTCTAAATGTCGTGAGGGATGGTATAATAACTGCTATGGGAAAATCATTGTTTATTACATTTGAGGGACCAGATGGATCGGGCAAGACCACGGTATCCACGGCTGTCGCAAATAGATTGATAGAAGAAGGATATGCGGTGTTGTACACCAGGGAGCCAGGGGGGATTGATATCGCGGAACAGATTCGCAATGTGATACTGGATCCAGCCAATACTGCGATGGATGCGCGCACCGAGGCATTATTGTATGCGGCTAGCCGCCGCCAGCATCTGGTGGAAAAAGTACTTCCTGCCTTGGCGCAAGGGATCACCGTCATATCAGATCGTTTCGTGGATAGTTCCTTGGCATACCAAGGCTGGGGAAGAAACCTTGGGATTGAAGAAGTGCTTGCGATCAATTCGTTTGCGATTGAAAACCATATGCCAGACAAGACGATTTTTCTCCATGTCGATGCGAAGACAGGTCTCAAGCGAATCCAAAAAGGAAGGGCGACGCTGGATCGCCTTGACCAAGAAACCGATGGTTTCCACCAGAAGGTTTACGAGGGATACCAGAAAGTGATCGAGATGTATGCGGAAAGGATGATTGTCATTGACGCTAGCCAACAAGTGCAACAGGTAATCGAAGAAGCGTATCAACAGATCAAGGGGCTGTTGGATGTATAGGGAACTGCTGGAAAGACAGCAGCCGATTGTCTATCGGGCATTGGTAAACGCCCTGCATGGCGAAAGGGTGTCCAATGCCTACCTTTTTAGCGGTCCTTTTGGCACGCCCAAACATGAGGCTGCCCTGTTTCTTGCGGAGAGTTTGTTTTGCGAAAGAGAAGGCGCTATTGCGTGCGAGGAATGCAATAACTGTAGGCGTGTAAGGGAAGGGCTGTATGCGGACTTGATCGTTCTCAAGGGGAACGAAAAGCCCATCAGCAAGGAGGATGTGGACGCAATCCAGGAAAAGTTCTCCAAGACAGCGCTTGAGAAAGGAAAAGGCGGACGCGTCTATATCATAGAAAACGCAGAGAATGCCAGTGTATCGGCGCAAAACTCTCTGTTGAAGTTTTTAGAGGAACCAGGGGCGGATGTGACGGCGATATTGACGACCGACAACATTGGCCGCATTCTGCCAACGATTGTCAGCCGTTGTCGTATCCTGCCGTTTCTTCCCATGGATCCAGAAGTGTACTACGAACAAGCGATCAAGCTTGGGGTAGGCGAAGACGATGCGTATTTTCTTTCCCATATCGTTCGTTCCAGTGAAGATATCATGGAGATGGCAGAAGGGGAAGAATACCAAAAAGCCCTGTTAATGTTAAAACAGTATTTGAATTGCGAAGGGATGAGGCGTGAAGAACTGTTGGTGGACTACGACATGTCCTATAAAAGCAGCGACAGCGACAGGGAACGTGCCAAGAAAGCGAACATAGACATGTTGTCGGCTTTCTTTGATTTGTTGTCATTATATGCCCGTGACTGTATATCAGGGAACCCAAGGGGACCTTGGTGGTACGTACAGTCCGTTTCCCAAGGGAAGGGCAGTGAAATATACTATGGAAAGCTGATTATGCTGGCGAATGAACAGAGGGACAAGGTCAATCGTTTCAATGACCTGAATCTGTTGATGGCCCAGGCTTTCTGGAGACTGGAGGAATTGGATCAATGGATGAAACCGTTGAAGTAAAAGAAACGGAGGAAGTGGAGGAAGTAGTATCCTACCCCTATGCGGTAGCCGTAAGGTTCCGTAATGCGGGAAAGCCATATTCTTTCGGCACGTTTGAGGAAGGGCTAAAGAAAGGAACAAAAGTCGTCGTCAATACGGTGCAAGGGCTTGAAGTTGGGGAAGTGGACGCAGACGCATTGAGCGTTGCGAAATACAACCTGCGCATGCCCAGCAAGCCCGTGATCAGGGTTGCGACCATCAAAGACCTGCGTGACTTTGAGGAAAACAAGGTGATGGAGGATCAAGCCTTTCGCATCTGCCAACTGGAGATCGAAGCCCTGCAGCTAGACATGCACTTGCTGAGTGCATGGTACACATTGGATCGAACCAAGGTCTTGTTCATTTACTTGGCAGACCAAAGGGTTGATTTTAGGGAATTATTGAAAAAACTAGGCGCAAAACTGAAATGTCGCATTGAATTGCGACAAATAGGCGAAAGGGACAAGGCAAAGATGGTTGGCGGCATTGGCATGTGCGGCATGGAGTGCTGCTGCATCAGGTTCAAGAACCACTTCGATGTCATTTCCATTAACATGGCAAAGGACCAAATGCTTGCGCTGAACATTGAGAAGCTTTCCGGCATGTGCGGCAAGCTCATGTGTTGCCTCAAGTATGAAGACGATGACTACAAGAAAATCATCGAAGGAATTCCAAAGTTGAATTCACAGGTAGAATACGAGGGAAACATCTATCGTATTACGGCGATGAACGCCATGAATGGCGAAGCAAAGCTGGAAAACAGGGAATCCGTTTTGTTCCTTGGCTTCGATGAACTCAGGGAAAAGGCAATCCCGCGCAAGGGTGTCGTCATGGGTCCAAAAAAGATTGCGCCGGGAGAAGAAAAGAAGGTCATCCACAAGACCATCACAAATACACTTTCCGTGCTTGAAAAACCCGTGAACAAGGTTTCCATGGAACTGCCTACGATTATTTTGGAAGACCGCAAGAAACAGGCAAAGCCGCGTTCTTTGAGCCGCGATGTGTCTAGCAAGCCAAAGAGCGTTAGCGTCTTTGGCGGACGTAGCGACAAGCATAAGCCTGCCAGCAAAGAGGTCAACGCCCAACGCGCCCATAACACAAACACCCGCAAGATTCCAGAAAAGCCAGGCAAGAACAATGAGATCAAGAGCGTGACGGTAAGAACCTTTGGCAAGAAGAAAAAAACGGAGGCTGGCGCATGATCAGGCAGAAGTCATTTGAAAACGAAAAACCCACACTTTTCCTTGTTCCTACACCCATTGGGAATCTCTCCGAGATGACCCCCAGGGCGATTGAAACCCTGGAAAACGTGGATGTGATTGCTTGCGAAGATACCCGCACATCCGGTCAACTGCTAAAACACTTTGGCATTTCCAAACGCTTGATCGCCTATCAAAATTTCAATGAAGACAGCAGTTCGCAAGGCATCTTGAATTTGTTGAAACAAGGAAACAATGTTGCGTTGATCTCAGACGCAGGCTACCCCTTGATCTCGGATCCGGGACAAAAGGTTGTAAGCCTAGTGTCCGCCAACGGATACAACGTTGTTCCAATCTCGGGATGCAGCGCGATGTTAAATGCGCTGGTAGCGTCTGGACTCATTGTCCAGCCGTTCCTGTTTATCGGCTTTTTACCCGCAGGCAATGGCGATTGCCTGCGCAAGCTAAACGAATACCGGGTATATCCGATGACCATGGTGTTCTATGAAGCACCCCACCGCATCAAGAAGATGTTGTCGAATTGCCTCGATGTATTGGGAGATCGCCGTTGTTGCATTGCTCGGGAAATGACCAAGATCCACGAAGAATTCCTGCGCGGGACGATCAGTGAGATGATCGATGTCGCGGACACCCTCAAGGGGGAAATGGTCGTTGTCATCGAAGGCAATCGGGAAGACTACCGCAAAGACATCGACCTAAGCCACATCATGGATCTAGTGAGTGAATCCATGGCGGCAGGAATGAGCGCATCCCAGGCGGTGCGCAACGTTGCGGACATGACCGGCATATCGAAAAACAAGATCTATGAGCTTGTGCATAAGGCGGAGAAAGGCAGAAGCTAGGCGAGATCTGTAATATACTGATAGATTTATTCGGTTTTTAGATGTACAATAGGAAAGCCGTATGGAAATGGCGGCTGAAGCGAGGAGTAAATTATGAGCAAGCTGTTTAGCGATCCGGAAATTGATAAACTGATTATCTACGCCTTACTTGGTGTAATTGCTGTACTGCTGATTGCGGTTCTTTTTCTGGCCGTCAAAAAGAATATCTACTATGTCAACGATGAGGGCGAGGAAATTGCGCCAATGAAGAAGCCCCGCAGGAAAAACAGTGACGAAGAAGAATACGTGGAAGAGGAAGAAGAGGAAGAACCCGAACAGGAAGAAGTTCCTGCTGTGCCTGAGCCAGTGCCCGTGCAAAAGGCAAGGCCTACGATCAAGCCGATTCTTGCGGACAAGGAAATTGAAGAACCAGTCAAGACAAAAGAGGTTCCTTCAAATGTGCGCCAGGAAAACGCTGCCGGCTTGGCGCTGACCGTTTCCATGAAAGACAACGAGTATTCCCAGGAAGTCACATCTTTCCCATGTATTCTTGGCAGAGAAAGTACGGCTGATGTTGTTGTTAGTGAACCCGCTGTTTCCCGCAAGCACGCGCGCATTCTCAACCTAGACGGCATCCTGTATATCGAGGATATCGCTGGCCATAATGGAACATATCTTAATGGACGCAAGCTTGCGGGCAAGGAACAAGCGCGCCTACAGGCAGGCGACCGTGTCAATATCGGCAGATCGCAGATTACCATTCGCGAAATTCTGTATTGAGCTGTACCGTTTGAAACAAAAGATGCTAGCAAGCATCTTTTTGTGTAGGAGAATACCGTGGACAATGAGTTATTCAATCTTGCGAAAGCAATGACGATGAATGAAGAAATCGCCAAGGAACTAGCGGACAAGGCACAGTCATCTGATGACCCCACATGGGACATATGTTGCGATTGCGTTGATTGGCTGTGCGAGCAAGACGAAAGTTTGTTCAAAAACCCTGGATCATATGATCCCCTAAAACCATGCATGAGTAGCCTGGAAGATGTAAAGGAACTATCAACCCTTTCCACGGAAGAAAGAGTCGTGGTTCTCTTGCGCGTCTATGAAGAATTCGACATGGAAGATACCATGGAAATCCTTGGCATCGAAGAAGATGCGATCAATGCGTATCTTCAAAGCGCATATGAAAACAACCATCCTGCTCCTCCCGTTGCGCTAGAGCCAGAGGAAGAAGAGGAACCAGATGTCAAGCGACGCATTGCTTTCAACACACAACACATGTTTCTCTTGTTATCTTTCGCCATGATCATAGTGGCAGTTGTCGTGGCAATAGGAGCCATCCAAAGATACGCTGCCACGCTATACGAGGAAGGCATCGCATGCATGCAAATGGGGCAATACGAAGAAGCAAATGCCAAATTCACCCGTGCCTCTCGCTATGGCGACAAGCACGAAGACCTGGATCATTGGCTGGGGGAAAGCTTCTACTCCCTTGGGGAATACGAAAAAGCTCTCAAGTATCTTGTTAAAACCGATCAAGACTCCCTATACATGGCATGTTACGAACAACTGGTAAACGAGGCAATCGCTAAAGGAGACACCGACAACGCCATTTCCATCCTCGAAAAAGTCTATGCCATGCAAGAAGACTACCGCACAGTGGTGCGCTTAGGCGCATTACGCAATGCTGGCGCATATGAAGACCCATCAGGCATCATATACAACGTCTATGGCGATCCGATCTGCCTATCCATCCATGACGACACCATTAGCTTAAAAGGCTATGTCACATACGGCGAAAACCGCATCTTTGCGAAATTCAACGATCTATCTTACGCCTATGATTCCTCCGCCAAGGTATTTGTCAAATTCAAAACAGACGGTGTATCCATTCATACGGTATACTTTCGCGAAGGAACATACCCGACTGGCGAGTCAATCGACAAGGAAGAAATCGTCTACGAAAACACAATAGAAAACTCCCTTTTGCAAAAGAGAAAAGTAATCAAAGGCGACATGATCTACAACGAATACTATATCTACGAGGATCAACGACTGGCGCGCATCGCATGCGATAATTCCGAAATCCCGGATATTATATTCTCCTATGACGAATACGGCAATCTGGCAAAAAAGACGCAAGGAGATGATATAACGCTCTATAGGTATAATGCGCAAGGCTTGTTAAGTGAAAAGACTGCGCCAAACGGCGATACCGTTTCCTATGGCTATTGCGCCGATGGTACCCCATGGCGCTATGAAACCAGTGATTTCTTTGGCAAGCCCAAGGAAATAGGCTTCTACAATCCAGTGTGTGGCTGGATAGCCATAGCCTTGGATTAAGACCAATCACCAAACGTCTTTTGGATATATTCTGCCAACTCCTTCTGGTAGATCTCCATTGCTTTCTTGCGGGAAGAGCGCGGGAAATCGTGGATGCATTGGTAGATGGCATGCCTTGGCACGCCAGTAATGGAAAAATACTTGATGTTTTCCATGGGCATGCGTTGAGCGATAGGCAGGCCACAAAACGCCCATGTATCGGGAAGAGACAGGAAATGAGGAAGCTGAATTTCATCGGAAACCCGCATCAAATACTGCTTGCCAGGAAAAAGATGGTCATGCCAAAGCTCATACTCGGAATCAAAACGAATATACAGCTCTTTGTTAGCGGGCAATTGAGACAATGTCATGCTTGCATCATACGGGCTGTTTTTATGCGTTACCAACACCCTTGGCATCTCTAGTATCTTGGTATATTCAATATGATTCTTGTTGTGGCGAAAAGAAATATAGCCAATGTCGATGTCATGGTCGGAAAGCTTCTTTGCTATTTCACTGGAATGATACATGTGGAAAGAAAGACATATCTCAGGATGACGCTGGATGAAGTCTATATGAAAACCAGCAAACAAATTGTTCCCCAACGATGTCATTGCGATGGAAAGAAAGGATCTTCCTTCATTGTGCTTCATGGCAGAAATATCCATGGAGATCGATTGAATCTGGCGGGCTTTCTGAAGGAACTTCTCTCCTTGGGCAGTAAGCTCGATGTGGCGCACCCCCTTTGCACGATTGATCAAAGGCGTGCCAACCTCCGACTCCAACGCATTGATCTTGCGCGAGACAGTGCTTTGTGAAGCATACAATAGCTCGGCCGCTGAAGAAATACTTCCAGTATCGACAACAGCCAAAAAGACGCGGATAGATTCAAAGTCCATGTTCCCTCCATAATATATCCAATTTATGCATATATCATAACATATAATCGCAAATATGATTTATGTCATAAATGATAGAATACATACAAATAGGCGAAAACGCCAATTATACCCATATAAGGAGGAAAAACATGGGAGAAAAATTCATGAATGTGATGCTTGTCATTGCGGCTAAGATCAGCAATAACAGGATCATGTCCTGCATCAAGGACGCATTCACCGATTTGATGCCAATCATCATCGCAGGTTCGTTCTGCACTCTGTTCTCGAACGTCATCTGCAACACCACCCCAGGCTATGTCTCTCTGGCAAATGTGCCGGGAATGGCATGGCTAGGCGCCTTGAAGCCATTGTTTGACAATGCCAACTATGGCACGATGAACATGATGGCCATCAGTATTGTCATCCTTCTATCCATGAAGGTCGCCGAGAGTTATGGCAATCACGATAGAGCCGTAGTCATCGTTGGTCTTGCGTCCTACATCTCGTTGGTTACGACAACCGCCCAGGCAAATGCGAGCAATGGCGAAACAATTACCATCGCCAATGTCTTAGCGCGTCAATACACAAATGCCCAAGGCTTGTTCGTAGGCATGATCGTTGCGATCGCTGCCGCGATGCTGTACGTCAAGCTTGTCCAATCTGGCAAGCTTCAGATCAACATGCCAGACTCTGTTCCCCCGAATGTTGCCCGCTCATTCGCTGTCTTGTTCCCAGCCGCGCTCACCGTCCTTGGCATTTCCGCCTTTGGCGTTTTATTCCTTGCAATTACCAAGATGACACTGTTCGATGCAATCACGACATTCATCCAGACACCGCTCAAGAACATCTTGACTGGCTTGCCAGGCTTCATGTTCCTGATGGGCTGCACTGTCATTCTGTGGTGGTTTGGTATCCATGGAACCCAAACACTGAAAGGTGTCTATGAGGCGATTCTCCTCCAGGCATTTGCGGAAAACGAAGCTGCATACATGGCAGGCGAAGTTCCCCCGAACATCATCAACACCCCGTTCATGAGCGTATTTGGCACGGTCACAGGTGCCGGTATTACCGGTGGTCTTTTGATCGCGATCCTGTTGTTCTCCAAGCGAGATGACTATCGTTCCATTGCAAAGCTGGCCATTCCTTGCGCCATCTTCAACATCAATGAACCCGTTACCTTCGGTCTTCCTATCGTCATGAACCCTGTTCTTGGCATTCCGTTCATCCTTTCGCCAGTCGTTTCTGTTGGCATAGGTTATTTCCTGACCAAGATCGGTTTCTGTGCGCGAATGGTTGTTAACGCACCTTGGACAACTCCTCCTGGAATCATGGCATTCCTGGCATCAGGTGGTAATTTTGGTGCCGCAATCGCCCAGATCCTTGTCATCCTTATCGCATTCGTGATCTACGTTCCATTTGTCCTGATTTCCAATCGTCAACAAAATGACCAGGAAGGTTAATCCATGACCACGACAAAGACATTCCCCGAAGGATTCCTATGGGGAGGCGCAACTGCCGCAAACCAGTTTGAGGGTGGTTGGAACGAAGGAGGCAAGGGTTGGTCTGTCTCCGATGCTGCAAGAAGTCATCTAGACATTGATGTCCAAGACTACGCAAAACAAAACGAAGTATTGATGAAAGACATCGAAGAAGCCATGGCACATCCCGAAGACCTTGCGCATTATCCCAAACGCCATGGCTCTGACTTCTATCATCACTACAAAGAAGACATTGCCTTGCTTGGCGAAATGGGATTCAAAGTATTTAGAATGTCCATCGCCTGGTCACGCATCTTCCCCAAGGGAGATGAAGAAACGCCAAACGAAGAAGGTCTACAGTTCTACGATAATGTCTTCAATGAACTCAAGAAATACAACATTGAGCCATTGGTAACAATATCCCACTATGAGCCACCCCTGCACCTGTGCCTGGAATACGATTGCTGGTATAACCGAAAGACCATCGATTTCTTCATGAACTTCACGAAAGTCATCGTTGACCGGTACTGTGACAGGGTGAAATACTGGTTGACATTCAACGAAGTAGACTCCATGATCCGCCACCCATACACAACCGGTGGCTTGATCAAAGATCGCTTCGAAGGAAAGAATTGGGAAGAGATCATCTTCCAATCCATGCACCACCAGTTTGTCGCATCCGCCTTGGCAACTAAGTACATCCACGAAAAAGATCCATCCGCCAAAGTCGGATGCATGCTCACAAAGCTTACATACTACCCATATACATGCAAGCCAGAGGATATCTTAGAGGCACAACAAAGAATGCGTGCAACGTATTGCTATAGCGATACCCAGGTATTTGGTGAATATCCGGCATACCTGCTTGCCCGCTTCAAGAACCATGGCTTGAATATCGTCATGGAGGAAGAAGACCTCCGTGTCATGAAAGAATACCCCGTAGACTTTATTTCCTTCTCCTATTATTCATCCTCATGTGTCGCAAAAGACACAGAAGGGCTCCAGGTAACCGCAGGAAACACCGTCACCGCCATCAAGAACCCATACCTCAAGGCAAGCGAATGGGGTTGGCAATCCGATCCAATCGGATTGCGTGTATCCCTTGTCGACCTATATGACAGATACCGCAAGCCATTGTTCATCGTGGAAAACGGATTAGGTGAGAAAGAAGAACTCATCCCCGATGGCAAAGGTTCCTACACCGTGGACGACCAAGGACACATCGACTATTACAAAGGCCACTTCAAGGCAATGTTTGACGCAATCCATGAAGATGGCGTAGAACTCTTGGGCTACACGACATGGGCATGTATCGACCTGGTAAGTGAATCAACGAAACAGATGACAAAACGCTATGGCTTCATCTATGTTGATTGCGATGACTATGGCAACGGCACATTCAACCGCTACCGCAAAAAGTCCTTCTACTGGTACAAAGACATCATTGCGTCCAATGGCGCAAAGCTTTTCGAAGAATAGCTAAAAGACACCCAATGGGTGTCTTTTCTGTTGCTCTGATTCCAATCATGCTCTTGCGTATGCTTATACAGGAATGGTTGCTAACATCTTGCGCATTGCCTTGCGGGTTGGATACTTGCCATTCCATTCAACGATAATCTTGCGCGCTCTTTCCTTGCCTGTAGGGATGGAGACAATGATCATCAAAAACTCTCTCATCGTCTCGTAGAGAGATGCGCTAGGGCTGCGTGTTTCCAGCTTCCTGAGATGTTTCTCGTACATGGAAATGAAATCTTCCGGATATTTGTCCGCAAGCATTTTGCGGTAGCGATTGACGGTATCGATTTCGCAATCATGCAGCGCCTTGACCAGCTCGTCAAACATCTGTTCCTCTTCGTACAATGCCATTTTATAGGATGGAAAGAGAGCAAGGAGATCCTTGAAGCATGAACTCCACTCATCTGGTTCGCTCATCTCTTTCAGTCTTCGAATGTTGTCCATGGCGAAACTCTTGAAGTCAAAGAGAAGCTTCTTGATATACTCCTTTTCGTGTTTCTCATCATGATTGTTTTTCGCAATCTTCAACAACGAATCGCAGGCATCGCTGCTGTTGTATCGCTCCATCTTTTCCTTATACAAGCCAATGAGACGTTCCGTGTCATTGGCTTGCCGGGCATCCTTGATGAAAATGTCAATGACTGTCCGCAAGGTGGAATGATTGTCCAGCCATGCATGATATTCATCCAAAGGCATGCCAAGGGTCTCTAGGATCTCCTTGTATCGTTCCAGCATGGATGCAAGGCTATAGGAATCGGTGGCTGTCTGCAGCTTGTTGCGCATATCCTCCAGTTGAGGCAACAGGTATTTTTCTTGAACAAAGCCTTCTTTGAGTATTCTGGAGATGTAATCCGAAATGATATCCATGTCATTGTAATTCCGTTCAAACCAATCATGCATTTTATCGCATTCCGCTTCACTTGCCTTGGAAAGTATATCTTTCCAATACTCGTAGATGTGATAGCCGAGGTCGTCATGCTCGCCATTGGAGCCATCCATCTCCACTGTGTTGGCAATTTCATAGGCGATGCCCAAGGCATTGAAAGCCGTCATGTACTGTCCCCTGTCGATCATCGGTTTGACGGTATCGGAGAGAACATCGCTGAATGCTGAAACATACGCATAACCTTGATGCCAGTCAATAAAGCCACGGTCTCCATGAATATAGGCAAGATCTTCAAGGCGCTCTTCCAGTTCTTCCAGGTCATGCCTGGAGAAAGGTGCTGAACGATAGCGATTGATGATACGCATCTCCAGCTCCTCGTCATTGGCCAATATTTCCCGTAGCTCCTCGCGCAGTTGTTCTTCCGTCATTGACAATAGGATTTCATCAAGGCTTGCAGTGCCTGCGACAGATTCTTCTTCGTAAATCTCAAACAATACCGCAGCCATATGCTTGCAAGGACCATCCTCGGCATCTTCGCAAGAACATTCCATGTCTTCCAACTCGTCGTCATCATCCATATAGATGGTCACGTCTTCACCGTCTACTTCGGCCTCATAACCATATTCATCTTCCGTAAGATTCTTTACCCTCGATGCTTCAAAAAGTTTCTCCCCCTGGGCGAGGGTTTCCTCATCAAAGCGTTGTTTCCATGCTGTGTTCATAACTTTCCTCCTGTCGATTATGATATCACAGAAGAATGTGGGTATTTCAATGAACATTGAAAAGAACGATGCATTGAGAGACAGAAAGCTTCTCTTCAAACCGTTTATACTTGGACGAACAAATAGGTAGAATTCAGCAATGTCTGCCTGCTGTTATATGCGGAACGATTGTAAATAGCTGTTCCAGTATATTTCGTGGACATCCTTCCTTTTACATCCCCATTCCTTGCCGCAAATCTGTAGATTCCTGCCGATAGACGTAAGTGATTCCGCTCTTCTTGCTCTTTCTATATACAATGTTTGCTGTTTCAACCTCCTGTCTGCCTGTAGTTACAATTGTTCCAGCGTAATTGAAAAGGTGCCCAATGGGTGTCATTTCTTCAAACAGTGTACATGACTCCGTACTATTTTGTTTCGGATTTTCAGAATACGCTTTATTCCAATAGTTTTTTGTGGTGAGTTGTTCCAGTAAACTAGTGCCATCCCATTGTGAGGGCATCGGAAGACAAAGACGAATCAGTCTTGAATGACTTAGCGCAGAAGTTTGCTGAAATTGCGGCAAAATATTAAATGTCGACTTTCCCACGCACTAGCCCACACTTTTTACATGGTTGTGCATTCACGCACAGCCGCAATGATACATTGAGGCGCGCTACTTTCGAGGAGATTTTGTTGCTTGACCTGTATTTTAGTGGTGTTTCTACTGTTTTTCCATTTTTTCCTTTACAAGCGGGATGTACTGAGGCATACTAAGATAGTAAATTATGCCATTGGTTTTCGACCAACGGTTCCTCTTTTTTGGAATTTGGGGTCGGATGCCTTTTTTTGTTGATCTGCTTGATTTCATCTTGGTTCATGAGTGAATTCTTCTTTGTGACATTTTAACCACGATCATGAATGAAAAAGGGTATATTTTCGGGATATACTGGAACAATCAAATATCTGGAGCAGATATTTACCCAACCAATCTGATACACTTGGGTGGGAGAAGTCTTCTTTGTTGGAACAATAATCTTGGCATTGCGCAATGTGAAGTTGTTTGTTTTCATGTGTTGGCTAGTACAGATTAGCCATCATGTGCCTCGTCTGACCAGACAGTCGATTTGTGGATAGTATTAGATGACTATCGTTAGAAGTGTCTGGTTTGTGGCACTACAGAAGAGATTAAGCGGGGATCTTTTGAGATCCCCGTATATCTTCAAATCAATCAGATGCTCGAAGCAAGCTCGCCGATTTTCCCAACTAGCTCCTTCAACATTTGGATTTCCTCTTCTTTTTCCTCAAGCTGTTTTTGTAGGGACTTGATCTGCATCGACAGGCGCTCGACCTCCTTCAAAGGCTCAAGGGGAATAGGTGCCTGGTCGGTCCATCCCTTGGGAATGATTTCCCCAGTCTCTTCATTTACCCTGCCAAGGTATGTTCGTGTATTCCTTGGTTTCTTTGTCTCGGGATCCCTGTACGATTCCTGTCGATAGGCGTAAGTAATTCCGCTCTTTTTACTCTTTCTGTATACGATGCTTGCCATTTCAACCTCCTGTTCATCTTTGATTATAGCCTACATGGTTGCTTTGCGTCAATCTTCCAGAATCAGTACAAAACGAA
>OMYM01000390.1 GCA_900315225.1 uncultured Erysipelotrichaceae bacterium
AATATCTGGAACAGATATTTACAATCGTTCCGCATATAACAGCAGGCAGACAATGCAAAATTCTACCTATTTGTGCGTCCAAGTATAGAATGCCATGTTTTTTTCGCTCGTCAGAGCTGTACAAGAAATGACTGAATTGAAAAGAATATCATGATGTAGTATAATTCTACCGAGGTGATAAGGTATGAAGATTAGTTTGATTGAACCATTAGGTGTAAGAAAAGAAGTTATCGATGGATATGCAAAGCAGTTAGAGGAACAAGGACATGAATTTGTGTCATATGACACACTTGCACAAAGTGTAGCGGAGCAGAAGGATCGTGTAAAAGACAGTGATATTGTGATCATCGCAAATCACTCTTTCCCAAGAGAGACGGTTGAAGCCGCGAAGAACATGAAGCTTCTTGATGTAGCATTCACAGGCATTGATCATGTTGCACTTGATGCATGCAAGGAAGCAGATGTCACCGTATGCAATGCGGCAGGCTATTCTACCGTGGCGGTCAGTGAACTTGTCCTTGGCATGGCAGTAGCCGCTCTTAGAAACATGGCAAAAGCAAATGAGGTTGTGCGCAAAGGCGGCACAAGCGCAGGTCTTGGCGGCAGGGAAATCGCAGGAAAGACCGTAGGTATTATTGGACTTGGTGCGATTGGCTCACGTTGCGCAAAACTGTTCATGGCCTTTGGTGCAAATGTCATTGCGTACAACAGAAGTGAGAAGGAAGAAATGAAGGCATTGGGAGTGACATACAAGTCACTGGATGAGGTACTTCATGAAAGCGATATTGTCTCCCTCAATCTTCCAAGCAATGCAAATACAAAGGGATTGATCTCTCGTGAGAAGATCGCAATGATGAAGAACAACGCCGTGTTCATCAACTGCGCAAGAGGACCAATTGTGGACAATGCAGCCTTGGCAGATGCATTGAACAACGATGAACTTGGCTTTGCATGCATTGATGTGTATGACATGGAACCACCCATCCCAGAGGATTATCCCCTTCTGCACGCCAAAAACACGTTACTTACGCCACACCAGGCATTCATATCCGAAGAAGCGATGGAACGCAGGGCAAAGATTGTCTTTGACAACGTACAGGCATACCTTGATGGCAAGCCTGTGAATGTATGCAAGATATAGTCTGATATTTCTCCCGAGTATAACAGCAAGGAAGATACGGACGAAATCTGCTACTGATTGGGCGTAGACTTTTTTCAGGTATTTATAGGGTGCAATTTACAAGCTATAGGGGCGGTAATCGAGCTAGGAAAAGCCAAGAAGGGGTTAGTTCAATGAATATTCTAACCAGCATAGTTTTTTCCAAGAACCTTGTGTCCAATGAGACAACGGGTACACTACTTTGAAAATCGGCTCTCGATACATATAGAAATTTGGGGTATATGAAAAATTATAAGTTTGATATTTGTAATGAGAAACCAGAAGATGTTGTCTCAAGAGTGGGAAGAGACTTTATGGAGTCAACAAGATCATATGTACTCTTGGTATTCCAAGAGTACAGTGGACCAATCTTCACTACATATGATGATACGTTTTTTGATGGATTCAAGGTGGTCATATCTGGCAAGAAGGATATTCAAGATCAATTGGGTGCCGTAAGTGGTGATGAAAAAAGAAAATTCGAATTGTATCTTACGTCAAAGGTTATGGAGAATTTGAAATGGCGTATTATGTTTCTACGGTTTGGATATGCAATGTATCCATTGACAGCTGTGGTAGAGGAGAGAGTTGCTAATCAAGTCAAAAAGAAGCTTAAGTTGAATGAGTTTGGCAAATCGTATGTTTTTCAGCTGAATTCATCGGAAGACTTTGAGGCTTTCCTTCAGGCTGTGTTTTCTTGTGATGTACTCACCTCATTTGTGCAAAGTGTAATTACGGAGTCTAAAAGAAGGGAAAAAGAAGCAGATGAGAAGTTGTCTGCTGAAGTTCATTGACATGAATATGATGCTTGAATGACGGAAGGGGATCGAACATTCTGTGATCCGCGTGCTACCCGCACCAATAATCACTTTAATGTCAGATGCTTTACTTTAAGCGGGCGGAAAAAATTTCCCCCTTAATCTTCCGAGCAATGCGAATACAAAGGGATTGATCTCTCGTGAGAAGATCGCAATGATGAAGAACAACGCCGTGTTCATTAACTGCGCAAGATGACCAATTGTGGACAACGCAGCCTTGGCAGACGCATTGAACAACGATGGACTTGGCTTTGCGTGCATCGATGTGTACGACATGGAGCCACCCATCCCAGAGGATTATCCCCTTCTTCATGCCAAAAACACGTTACTTACGCCACACCAGGCATTCATATCCGAAGAAGCAATGGAACGCAGGGCAAAGATTGTCTTTGACAACGTACAGGCATACCTTGATGGAAAGCCTGTGAATGTATGCAAGATATAACCTGTCATGCATTAAATTCGATAAGGGCTATTGGCTTAACTGGCAATAGCCTTTTTCATCTTCCTGTGAAATAATTTATTTTTGGGGAACTATAGTATTTGAGGAAAGGGGAAACTATGTGTTGGAGAGGGAATAGGCAATGGAAATTGCCAAACCCTGAAAATTGTATTCGAGGAAGTCCATGGATGAATTGATGGCTTGTGTTTAGATCCACGATTGGAAGTGAATAATGTGATGTATGGAAATAAACGCTTAGTTGTCTCAAATACAGACGATAGATTACAATTAGAAAGGGTATGTTTATGAATTCGATTTTTGATAAGACGGGCAAAGGTTTTAGGGCAATCATATTGGTAATCATGATGACACTGGTGTCTTTTATGCCAATAGCCAATATTACAACTCAAGTAAATGCGGCTGAAAGAGTGACGTTGGATGATCTTAAGGCAAAGTTTCCACAGAACTGGTATTGGAACCACTATGTGTCGAAGAAGGAAGAATCATCGAATTATGCAAGAAACAAAGGGATCAGTAATCTTGCGGACAATTCTGTTTCCCAGCATGAATGTTGGTCGCATAGTGCGGGAGGCTATGATGCATATGTAGGAAAATATGATTGCAATAGATACATGGGATGCACACAGTGCAATGGATTCGCAAAAAAGATCAGCCAAGTCGCTTATGGTTCTGTCTGCACAAGCTGGAAGACAAAGAAACTGAGTGCAGGCGTAAAGCCAGGGGATGTCATTTATGAAACGCATAAGAACAGCAAAGGAGGCACAACCCCGCATTGGATGATGGTGATAGAGGTGAATGGAAATACTGTAAAAGTTGGGGAATGCAATTACGGGGGAAGATGTAAGATTACCTGGGATAGGACACTGAACATCAAGTCTTTGAATATCCAGGCAATCTACGATGCCCCATGGGAGCTTCCTGTTAAACCAAAGTATTATCTTGACTTAAATATGAATCTTGATGGCTCAACCAGCAGCAATCTTGGCAATGCAGGTATGGCGGATGTGTACATCAATGGCAAGCTTGTTGCGAATGACTGCACCGACTACTATCAACAACACCCCAAGGGAACAAAATGGGAGATTAAGGATATTAAGGCAAAGAGCGGATACACATATACTGGAAAATCAAGTTACAGCGGAACACTGAACGGGACAACCTCGGTTGCTTTGCAATTCAAGAAAGCTTCCACTCCGAAATACTATCTCGATTTGAATATGAATCTTGATGGCTCAACCAGCAGCAATCTTGGCAATGCAGGTACAGCCGATGTGTACATCAATGGCAAGCTTGTTGCGAATGACTGCACCGACTACTATCAACAACACCCCAAGGGAACAAAATGGGAGATCAAGGATATCAAGGCAAAGAATGGATACACGTATGCAGGAAAATCCAGCTATAGTGGAACACTGACAAGTACAACATCCATAGCATTGAGTTTTAAGAAAAAGGTTGAATCAGGTTGGGGAACCAACTTCCAGATGAAAGCCGGAGCATATGCTGATGCATACGATGGTGTAAATGGTAAATACATAGGTCGCGTATATCAGAATGATGTAATTACGGTAACATACGTGTATAACAACGGTTGGATGCGCATGTCATGCCCTTGGAACAACAAAGGAAACAAGACGATTTATGTGAAAACAGATGGTTTCAAGTTCAAGGCAACAAAGTATATCAATGCATATAATGGTGTAAACGGGGGCAAGGTAGGTCGTGTATATCCCAATGACCTTTTGACAGTGAAAGCGTATTACAACAGTTCAGGGGTAACATGGATGAAGTGCATATGCCCATGGACAGGAAATACAAACAAGACGATATACATCAAGGCATCTGAGATTTATTGATTTGATATTACAAAAAGAAAGCATGTTCATGCTTTCTTTTTTATACGCAAGGAATCAAGGAATATGTGTTGCCTCAATGGTTGAGGATCATCCATGCATATGGATGATCCTTAGTAATTGATGACAGTGTCCAATCTGGTGCGAAGCACTGATATTTAACATCTTTTTGATTTCTGCAGCCTTGCCAGCAGCTGTATTTTTTGCTACAGAAAGAGGTGCGACAAGCTGCTCGGCCGTCATGTGAATAGGCTGATCTTTGTCAAAGATGAAGTTTGTGGAACCAATCGCATAGATGATTCCTGCTGCCCATGTCTTGTCTCTGCCGCTTTTCAATGGAGAAGGGCGTTTGCGGCAAAGCTTCTCCAATGCGTAGAGGCAGATGGTTTTGTATTCATCACTCAGATATTGGTCGCAATAGGGTTCAATGATTGCTGCGATAGCATCGTATTTCGCTTGCATGCTTTTTGGAATTGCCATATGTGTTTTCTCCTAAACATCTAATAGTCAATCCTTGCGGGGTTATCTTCTCCTGTTTCAAATGCCAACAAGCCTCTGATTGTTGTCGCAACCATGTCGGATGTTGACTGTTCAGTGTAGAATGCCATGTGAGGAGTAAGAATGACATTCTGGAAGGTTCCTAGAATTGCTCTTGTGCGATTGGCAACTTGTTCACGTTCTAGGTTTTTGTAGTACAGGCCGATTTCTTCTTCGAATGTATCAAGGGCAGCATAGCCAACTTTACCTGACTCTAAGCCCTCAATGAGGGCATTGGAGTCAATGACCATGCCTCTAGCGGTATTGACGATGATAACACCATCCTTCATTTTGGCAATGCTATCCTTATTAATTATATGACGGTTAGATTCTCTTCCTGGAATATGAAGAGAGATGATGTCACACTCTCTGTACAGAGTATCGAGGTCAACGTATTGAGCATATTGTTTGACGCTTTCTTTCTCGGTTGTGGAATGTGCAAGGATGCGGCAATCGAAGCCACTGAGTCGACGTATGACAGTCTCGCCAATGGCACCTGTGCCAATAATGCCAACTGTGCAAAGAGATAATTCTTTGCCTATCTTTCCAGGTAAAGAGAAATCCTGTGTCTCTGCTTTCTTCAATATGAAGGTTA
>OMYM01000394.1 GCA_900315225.1 uncultured Erysipelotrichaceae bacterium
AACCCGTTTCCGCAAAGATTTGTTCTATCGCATCTTTTGTCTTATCCAAGGCTTTTTCCACATGGACAGGGCTGGATTCGTTCGTCTCAGGAAGTTTCAGTCTTGCGCCGCAATTGCCGCAAAAGGTTGCATTAGAAGATTGCTTCGCTCCACAGTTACCGCAATATATCTCTTTTTCATGAATGTTTTCACTCATTGTTCATTCCTCCCATCCATGACTTCATTCGCCAATGAACAAACTCACTTGTTCAAGGAACAGGTTCGAATGAACCTGTTTACTTGCACGCCATTCTCCAGATACCGTAAGAGGATCTCGGCACAAGCATTGCTATCGCTGTCGGCTTTGTGGTGATCCAAAGGAATGTCAAAGAAGCTGCACATGTCGTTTAGCTTATGGCTAATGCGAGGATACAGGGATCTTCCCATTAGCACTGTGCAGGTGTATCTTACGTATGGTTTCCACACAATGTCGTAGTACCGTAGGCATTTCTTTAGGACATTCATATCAAACACGGCATTGTGTGCAACAAGAAGACCACTGGACATCAACGGTTCAATCTCTTGCCACAATTCTGGGAAGGTGGGAGCGTCTTCCACCATATCCTCATCGATTCCCGTGAGTTGGACATTGAAATAATCAAAAGATGTCTCTGGATTTACCAGTGAATAATAGTTATCAACAATGCTTCCATCTTCAATGACCGTGATGCCTATGGCACTCATGCGGTCATTATTATGATTGGGTGTTTCTACATCAAACACTATGTATCTTGTCATGGATGAACCTCACTTATCATAATCTAGCTTATCGTCATACTGGGACACTTTCTCAAAGCCATAGAAGTCTTCATCCAGGAAACCAGATCTTTTCGTCTCTTCCCTGATGCATGACAGGTCTGAGAAACGATCATAGAGAAACTGGGTTGTCCTGGATATCACGCCAATATGCGGGTCATAATCCCCACCCATGGATTGAAAAGACGTTTCCCATAGAACATGGTCATAGGCATGTTCTATCTTTCGTCTCTGGCTTAAAAGCCCCTCTTTTAAATCTTCATACTGTTCTTTAGGCAGTCCTAGTTCATGCCTAAAGAACAGTAGAAGGCATGGCAGGATGTCCTTATAGCATTCTGGTCGATATTTGTTATAGAAAGCAGTTGCTTTCTTACTAACGAATACAGCACAGGCTTGCGATGGATCTTCCCCCTCAATAACACCATCCGCCAAATGAATCATTGTGTCATAATCGCCTATATTCCGGAAGATTCCCTTTTCCACATACTTCTTCAGTATCTCATGGAGCACAGTGTTGTAGATCTCCACTTTTACCCCGTAGTTTGAATCAGACATATATGCCTCTCTTTCCGTTTATTATTTTAGTACATTATGGAAAGAAATACAATCATTATCAAATTTCGCTTGTAGAATCTTAATTGCATATTTAGCTTCAAGTAATACTCGTCATATAATGTGATAGTGTTCTCGCAAAACCTTTCTGATTTCTTCAGCAATCGCTTGAATGACATTTACCGTGACGCTATTGCCAAACTGTTTATACATATGTGTATCCGCAAGATTGAACTGAAAATCTTCAGGGAACCCCTGTAATCTTGCCCATTCTCTCGGTGTCATCTTACGGATGTTTTCTTCATTGATATGACCCTTTATATGCGTTGTGGGAATCAGGCTGTGTGGTCGATCATCAATGATTAAGTTTCGCTCTCTTCCCATTCCTCCACAGACGATAGTACCTGCAATGCCATCAAGATCACGAATCTCATAGCCAAATCCATGCCCCTTTGCTTCATGATATGCGCGATGTCTTCGCAATGTCTCAAGATACACATTACTCAAGTAGTATTTTGGATCTATCGGAGCATCGTCCATGATGTCTCTAATCGTTACTTCTTTATGACTTCCTTCGGGAAAATGGAATTTCTCAGGCGCAATGATGCCGTTTTCTGGATCATGCCTAAATGCTACGATATAGATTCGTTCTCTGTTCTGTGGAACACCAAAATCCTTGCTGTTGAGAACTTGTTCAAATACCCGATAGCCAATCTCTTCAAACGCACCTTTAATGATCTTATATGTCCGACCTTTGTCATGATGTATTAGACCTTTTACATTCTCACAAAAGATAACAGTCGGTTGATGAAACTCACAGATTCTAACCACCTCTCGAAACAATGTCCCTCTTGTCATCCCTTTATAGTTATCATCAAACCCTTTATGATGACCAGCCATAGAAAACGCCTGACAAGGAAAACCCGCCAAACATATGTCAAACGGAGGAATATCTTCCGCATCTATTTTTGTGATATCCCCAGATATTTCAAAATCATCATGATAGTTAAGAGAATATGTTTTCTGCGCATATTTATCCCATTCACTGACAAAAACAGTTTCATTATGATC
>OMYM01000473.1 GCA_900315225.1 uncultured Erysipelotrichaceae bacterium
CCTGAAAGTTCGTAACCGTGCGGCGGCATTCGTAAGAGAGACTAAGACCCGAAGCGGTATTCTTCCCACTTGGATTACCCCTTACGGCCTTTCCCCGAATGAGTATTCCTCAAATGTTCAATATCAGGTGACGATGGATGACCTGTTTGCCGGCTGAATTGTCCGCTACGTTGCGCGCCGCGAAGACGAATCCTGCGGAGGCGTTGAAGAAGGAGTAGGGATGTATAGAGACGCAATGCATTGCGTTTCTACATCTTCTCCTTTAGGAAACGTTTCAGCAGGAAGGCGATAAAATAGGGGAATGTGTAGAAGCTTCCGTTCCAACCGATGTTCTTGTATCCGAATTTGATGCCGTATTTGACTTCAGGATAGGAATCCCATTTGATCAGGTTGTTCAGCGAAGCCGTCGCCCCGTCTTTGGCCTTCACCTCAACGGGAATCAGCGAATCGGCATCCCTCACAAAGAAATCCATCTCTACGGCAGGATTGTCATGTTTATAGAAGTACAATTGTTCATAGCCCAACTTGCGCAATATCTCGCCGACCACATTCTCATAGACGGCACCTTTGTACGTTCCGAAGTTTCGATTGACCCTGAGATCGTCCTGTGCCTCCTCGTCTAACGAAGCAATCAGCAGACCTGTATCGTGGTAATAGATTTTGTAAAAATCGGGATCATAATTACCTTTCAGCGGCAACTCCACGTTGTTTAGGCAATAACAGACATTGATCACGCCAGCCTCTTTCAACCACTCCACAGCACCGATATACTCCCGGTTACGCGCACCTTTGGCAACCTTCGTGATCTGGAACTTTTTGTTTTCTTTCGCCAAGAATGTCGGGATGTGGCTATACACTGCAAGAACTTTTGCCTTGTCTGTCTCCTTGGCATATTTCGTGATGTCTTCCTCATAATCTTTCAGAAGCTGGCGTTGCAGTTTCAACGTTCCGCCGAAATGGCCGTTGTCAATGTACATTTTGACCACCTCCGGCATACCACCGAGTGTCATATAATCGCGGAAAATCCCCATATAGGTGTCCATCTCAAGCTGCGAGAAAGGCTTTAGTGAAAGCGTATGGGCAAAAAGGTCTTCGACCTGTTCCTTAGAATAGCCTTTGGCCCACAAAAATTCCTCGAAATCCATTGAAAACATGTCGTAGTCTTCTTTGTAGCCGACTGCATTCGATTCGATTTCTTCGTAATAGATGCCCATAAGCGAGCCCGAGCAAATCACATCGAAACGCCGGTCCTGACAAAATGACTTGAGTGAGGTAGCACAGTCGGGACATTTCTGCAACTCATCGAAAAACAGCAGAGTCTTGTTTGGGATAATCTTCCACGACGGTTCCAGAATGCTGATGTTCTTGATAATCTGGTCCACCTCGTAGCCATCGTTGAAGATATTGCGGAATTTCTTCTGAAGCATGAAATTCATTTCGAGTACAGAATCGTAGTTTACACGTCCAAAAGCTCTGATAGATTCAGTTTTACCAATTTGTCTGGCTCCTTTCACTATCAAAGGTTTCCTTTTTGGGTTGCTCTTCCAGTCCGATAGGAATGTATCTATTTTTCTTTCAAGTAGTTCCATGTTTTATTATCACATTTTCGGCTGCAAAAATAATAAAAAAATCACATTTTCAGATATTCAACTTGAAAAAAAATCACATTTTCAGACTTCTCCGTCCTTTGGCAAACGCTCCGCGCCGCGAAGACGAATCCGGCAGAGGCGTTGAAGAAGGAATAGGGGACTTGTAGAGACGTGAATTTTTGTATTTTTGCCGAAACGATTTCAATGTCAAGATGAGATTCAACAGATTTTTAATCCATAACGGCTGGTTAATGATGGTCGTAATATTGCTTACTTCCATTGCTTTTTCGTTCAAACTTCATGCTCAGCGAGTGTTTGCCCCGTATTACGATGACAAAGACGCCAGATTCCTTTATTGGGATTCATGTAGAAAAGACTATTTGCTCGTCAAGGACTATGATTTCGGATGCCTCTACATTCCAGGGATTGAAAAACCTGATTACGGTTACTCCTATAGCCATAAGACTCATAAGTTGACGCTGGTGGAGTGTAAGACGTTTATTGACATACCCGGTGTTCGCCTGAATCCAGATGGTTCCGCGATGATCGATTCGGCTGGCAATCCAATCTTTGAAGAAGTAGAGAAGGTAAAGACCAAACGTCGTTCGATCAAGTTACCCGATAGTTTGGCGGCTCCTTTGACGGAACTTTACCGTTTGGCTGTGAAGACCGCCCGTCCCGACACTTGTGTCAGCGATGAGCCGCCAATTTTGGATGGATGGGGATGGTCTTTTTATTCAGGAGCATTCCCTGGCGGTGTCGCGAATGACCCGTTCCGTCATTCCTGTTCAAACGACACTGTTCGGAATGTTCAGCGTTTCATTAGGATTCATTTCTCTGTGGAAAAAGCTGTAAGAGAAGGGAATGTGAAACCTATTGTGAAGGTGATGCCTGTAGTGTGGGATTTGATTGAGGCATGGGGCGGGAAAACTGGGGGAAAAAGCGAAAAATTGTCTTTTGCGGATAAAATCAAAGAAGTTCGATACTTTGGAAATGTTATCCCAATTGAAGATTTTCACGTCAAAGAGGAGCGGAAGTGTTTCGAAGTTGCATGTAAAATGTCTTACGGTCGCTGGAAAGTAAAAACCGTTATCCCGGAGTGGCTGGTTCGCGATGCGGAGTCGATTGAAATTTGGATTGTCCCGGATCGGCATGACAAAACCCCATACGTTGATTTGACGCGATGGTATAATGCAGGGACTCTTCCTGTAGGAGTATGTGTCCAATGTCAGGATGGGGCAACAGGCCATTTGGATATTTATTTCAATTGTAAAGAATAGGGCGTGTAAAGAATCCTTACACTGCTGTAAAGGATGTTTACACTTTTTGCTTTGTTTATGCCGTATTCCGCTAAATGTCAATGACTTCACAGTTTGGCACGGTTGCTGTATGGGATTTGCTGCTATAGGTTTTCATTATGCGAATCATCCAAAAATCCAAAACTGAGATGGTTTCCGCCATCCTCAATATCGTCGGGCTGGCTGCTGCCTTCGCCGCCC
>OMYM01000181.1 GCA_900315225.1 uncultured Erysipelotrichaceae bacterium
GGAAAAGGCATGCATATTCAGGCATTGATTGCTTCCCAAAAAAATATATCTCAACTTGATAAGACACGACTTATCCAGCTGATGTGTATTTGGGGCAATGGCACCAATGATGTTTCGACAAATGAATTTGGTCAAAAGACCATTGGTGGACTAACTGAAAGTGTTTATAACGATGTTGGCTTGCCAATACTTGAGGGGGCTGTCGTTGAGCAGGGGCAAGAAAATGTGAATCCAGTTTCCGAACCCGTAAAGCAAGACGATGAAAAGGAAAAAAAGGTTGCTGAAGTTCAAGAGCTAATCCGCAGATGGGTAGACGATTCAGAATTCCTTCTGCCCATTGGAAATAATGTTGGAATTGAGGAAGCGTTGACAGCAGCTAGAAAAGCATTCAATCAATATGTGTATGATGCAATTGATTGGAAAGCAGAAGGGGTGACTAAAAACAGGCTTTCAAAGGTGTTCCAGGGAAAAGACCAGATAATAAGCTTCCAAAGGCAGCGTAGAGGCAAATCGTTTCCAATCGTGGTCGAACCAGCCGAAGCTGAATTGGTACTGCTTGCTTTCGTGAGATATAGAATATACGGTGATTCATGGTGTTACAAGGGATCTGCGGATGATCTTTATCAGGTTAATCTGTGGCTTGAAAAAAACAAAGCAAGGATCATTGACTATTGCTTGCGATATGATGAAAAAGAAGCAGACTACATATCATACGATATTGCATATGACATCTATGCCATGATGATCAATGGGAATTTCAGCATTGCAAGTGTGCAGGATATTATGCCTGACAGTCTATGGATAAGTATTGTTAAAACGGGTTCAGTAGAGGGACATTCTGCTACTTGGCAAAAACTCATGAGAACAATTGAAAAATCAACAAGTAATGCACATGAAAACGTTTTACAGTACTATAATTTGCCACAAGGTGATGCAAATAGGTCTGAAAATTACTTTATGGATTACGTTGGATATGTCACCAAGTTCAAAGAAGTCATGAAGACAGGATTGCATTATAGCGATGAAATGCTGCAAACAGATGATCCAGTTGTACAAAGAAGTAATTCAAGTAAAAACCTGCAAGTAATTGTTGACAAAATCGATCAGATTGTTGAGGATGAACGTAGAATGCTTATGGATCTTCTTGATAAATTAAAGGTTCATGTGAATGTGAATACGGTCAGTGAATCCAATATAGACGATATATACAAGGCAGCAAGGAGATTCTATAAAATTGCTAGCGAAGCAAAACTTTCTGTGGTGATCCAAAAAAATGGAAGTGAAAGAACAGCATTACTTAAAGATAAGGCAAAGAGTATCAAAAACTCAATTGATGTTGCTAAAAGGGCGGTAAACATCACTGATTCAGTTGAAGCGTTGTTGTGCATGAGTTCGGCTCCAGCAAAAGAATTAAAACCTTTTGTGGAATATCTTGAAATCCTCGCTCAAGACATGGAGAAGGTCAATGAGAAATTGAAAAACCATGGACAAGATTTGAGTGATGATCAAGTTGTTGAAGATGATCCATTTGTTGAACAAAGAAATATGTTAGATGAGTGCGACAGAATTCTTGGGGAGGCAAGTCAATGATTTTGAATGATTTAAAAGATCTAAATCGAGAGATCGACAGTTATAAGGAAGAACAAGATATCAAGAATGACAAAGCCAAACGAGAAGCTTTGGAAAAAGACTATGCAGAACAGGTTAGACGCCTGCATTTGCAAATGATTACAATTGGGAGAGCGCATGAAACAATGGGCTTTACGATTGAGCCAGA
Source organism: uncultured Erysipelotrichaceae bacterium (assembly GCA_900315225.1). Lineage (GTDB taxonomy): Bacteria > Bacillota_I > Bacilli_A > Erysipelotrichales > Erysipelotrichaceae > Bulleidia. The sequence goes on from OMYM01000181.1 coordinate 1,778, forward strand.
ATGCGCAGAAGAAATCGACCAAGAGATCAAACGATTGCGCTCCATGACCGAGCGCCCTCAATTGGATTCACGCGCGCTGTCGACAGCTAAAAGAAAAAACACGGAAATCGAAAACAAACTAAAGAATGGGTGGGATGATTTCTATTCTAAAGAGCCGACAAGAAAGATGGATAGCTTGGCGTTGACAAAGGGTTTGTCGAGAAATCTTGAAGTTGACACGATTGAAAGGAAAATAAGACTGGGCAGCGATTGGAATGGATTGAGAGTTGCTAAAACAAAAGGACAAACAAATCTCGATCTGTTGGTCGAAGGTTTAAAGGACACTGACAACGTGTTTTCTGCTCTGGCAATCAATGGACAGGTCAGACAATTCTTAAAAAAAGTCAACGAAGGCAGGGCATCGCTGCTTGACTTGAAACCAGAGATCTTAGAGTGGATCAAGGAGCATCATTTAGAAAGTAGGTTTGGCTTAGGCGTTCGCAAGGATGAAGGCTGAGTAATAAGCCGCACAAAAATGTATAAGACAGGCGCGCCAAATGTGCGCTAAGAGAGTTTTCTTTCTTCAAAAAATAAGCTGTGTGGTTCAATAATTCAAAATTGATTTCAAGATTTGAATTTTGGTTAAAAAGTAATTGCCTGAAATCAAAGATAGATATATACTTGAGTAGCCCATCAGGGCTACTCAAGTATATATGTGAGGTGTGAATGAAGTACGTGTATCAGTTTCCGGTTGTCAAAGGTTTACAGGCTTGTCAGGAGTATTACATTGCCATGGTGCCAGTGGGAACGATTGAGAGATTATTTCCCGAAGACCCAGAATATGTCGAGCCGCAATATCGGGCACAACGAAGAATCAATGATTCGAGAATCCCCGATATATGCAAGTATATCCTTTTGAATCGTGAAAACTATGTATTCTCTGCTTTAGCCACCTCAATTGATGGCGATTTTTCATTTGTCGGTCATGACGATTCAGATGTAGGCATACTTGAAGTTTCAATGGATGCTCGCTTTCTGATCAATGATGGTCAGCATAGAAAAGCGGCTTTGCTTGAGGCAATGAAAAAAGATGTATCTTTATAAGACGAAACGATTCCAATCGTCTTTTTCAAAGACCGAGGACTGGCACGAAGTCAACAAATGTTCACAGATTTGAACAAACATGCTGTTAAAACATCGAATTCAATATCTGAACTCTATGATGGCAGAGATGCCCTTGCGGTAATGACAAGACGTGTCATTGAAAGCGTGTCGTTTTTAAATAGCTATGTCGATAAGGAACATGACCACCTTGGCATATATTCTAAGCATTTGTTTACGCTGAATCATTTTTACAAGGCGAACAAACGAATAGTAGGAAAGAAGCATTCTTATCAAGCCGAGGAGTTTCTTACGAGGTATTGGGAGTTGGTGTCTAAGAATATGATGCCGTGGATTGAAATGGAGAAGGGATCGTTGTGTAAAACAGATCTTCGTTCTCAATATGTTGCTTCACAAGCAATTATCATCCAGATCTTTGGCAAAGTTGGGGTATATTACTATCAGGGTACTGAAGACGATATGGAATCATCTTTAATGAAGCTACAATTGATTGACTGGAAAAGGTCGAATCAACAATGGAAGAGAATTACCCAATTGGGAGGACGCATGGTGAATTGTGAAAAGACCATATGTCTTGCGGCTAATTTGATCAAGCAAACCTTAGGGATAGAATTGACTTGTGAGGAATTGAAGAAAGAGGAAGAGTTTCTAGCGTTAGGAAACTAGAAATATGAGGTGAAAATATGGCGATTTCAAGAGAATCGGTTGAGCAACTGATGAAAACAATAAGGGAACTGTATCTAATGGATGACATTCC
>OMYM01000373.1 GCA_900315225.1 uncultured Erysipelotrichaceae bacterium
TCCGTCTTTCAGAGATCGCTGCCCGCCGCCCTTCCGCGGCAAGCCCGTACAATCTACCACCGATCGCGGGGATTGTCAACCCCTTTTCGGGATTTTTTTCAAAAAAATTTTTTGATCGTGCTTCAAGCATCAAAAAAGGCGATGACCACAACGTCTTCACCTCTACTCTGCTTCCCAATGCATCTTCAAGTATTTTCGGTAATAGTGTTCTATGTCTCCCTTGCCAAATGGCGATTCCGCTATATCCATTCGCATAATCAAGTCATCCATAGATCTCTGCAATATCTCGCGCACTGTATCTGGATAATTCATTGTTCTTGCATGCTCAGCATATTCGCTTTCATCAAGAATCTGATACCCGCCATCCGGATACAGCTTGATGTCAAGATCGTAGTCGATGTTCTTGATCGCTTCTCCATCATATACGCTTGGCGAAGCCATATTGCAATAATAGTATATGCCGCTATGCCTTAGCATCGTTATGATGTTATACCAGCGGTCGGGATAATAAAAACTGATTGCTGGCTCTCTTGTCAGCCATTTCCTGCCATCCCCCTCGATTACCCAAGCGCGGTCGGTGACCGCCACTATCATCCTCTCGCTTGCCTCAAGCACAAACGCCTTGCACCATGTCCTGTGCAGACTGCCATCATGCTTGAAACTCTGTACATAAACCATCGAGCCAACTTCCGGCAACATTCAATCCAATCCCCCTTCCCATGCCGCATTCATATCTCTTTATTGCCATGATTCATTAATGATAGAATCATGGCATGAAAAATACTGTCATCAATGCGCAAATCCGGTCGCTGCTAGAAGAACCGGACATGATTGCCGCCTTGGCAAACGTCTCGGCATGCATCATGCAGAATTACCAAGACCTCAATTGGGCCGGGTTCTACTTCGTCAAAAACAATGAGCTGGTACTCGGTCCTTTCCAAGGCAAGCCTGCATGCACACACATTCCTTTCAATAAAGGCGTGTGTGGCACTTGCTATAGGGAAAAGAAAACACAACGCGTCGACGATGTCCTTTCCTTCCCTGGGCACATTGCCTGCGACAACGCATCGCGCAGCGAGCTATGCGTTCCCGTCATACTTGATGATCAATGCATCATGGAAATCGACCTAGATGCTCCGATTCCCTCTCGCTTCACAAATGACGAGGCAAACGAAATGCTGGAAGCGGCGCACGACATTGCGCATGCATTCTCCCAGCATCATTGGAGCGCCTGATTCATCGATATACATCAAACACGGTTCTTAATGAAAAATACGCAACAGCTTCATCCACTGCATCCGATGCGGAAAACACATGGATCTTACAACCCCCTAGCATGGTCTCCTTGATCATGTTTTTTCTTATCATGCTAACCTTGATCTTTTGGAAAGGAACGCTAGAAATATCAAGATCCAAGTATTTGTGCCACGATGTTCCATCCTCGCCTTTCATGCTTGCGCCTCGGATTGTGATCATCCTGCAGGCGGTCTTGTGTTCCGCAAGATAGAGGCAGGTGCATGCCTCGAAATCTTCTCCGATCAAGACGACTTTTCCTCTTCTCTGGTACAGCCGCCCAATCGGCGATTCCTCCGACAATGGAAAATGCAACGATTGTTGGTTACAAAGAAAGTCCGCGCTGGCACCCCACGCCGCAAATGACCAAGAAGGATGCGAGGACATCACCACCCCTTCGCGATGGCGAAAATTATCCACGACCCTGCTGCTGTCGTCCAGCACACAATTCTTAGGATCAAAGCCAGGAATCGAATTGCGCACAACCCCGTACATGGACGGCACAATCTGTGGATTGTCCCAAAGGCTTGGCTCGCTATTGGCGACACAACGGTTGACCATCAGTATCGTGCCCTCAGGAGTAACAACGTCCATCAAGGCATCAACGACAGTCTCTTCCTTTCCAATCAAGCATTCGAAAGCCCGCACATCCGCATGAACTTCCACCATGTCGCCCGCACGCACCCCGCAACGTTTCAATGTTTCAACCAGCCGTTGCCTGGTGATCGGATCATATGCGATCTTTTCACTCTCCGCCATGTCTACAACCTGCAATACTCTTTCGCAATTTCCGTGCCTACCGCCGCATTATTGAACACTAGCCTGATATTCGAGGCAAGCGATTCCCCGCCTGTGATCTCGGCGATCCTCGCCAAGAGAAAAGGCGTGCAGTCCTTTCCCTTGATCCCTTTCTCTTCCATTTCCTTGACAGCCTTTGCGATGACTCCATCAATTACGCTTGCTTCCATGGAATACTCCTCTGGAATCGGATTAGCGATCAAAATGCCACCATCAAGCCCAAAATCCCTCTTTGCCTTGACGATCTCGGCAGCCTCGCGTGGATTGTCGACCCGACAATCCACCGAAAGCCCTGATGTCCTTGTATAGAACGCAGGCAAATCCCACGTCTGGTAGCCAATCACTGGAACACCTTTTGTCTCCAATACCTCCAATGTCTTTGGCAAATCGAGGATAGCCTTTGCCCCAGCGCAAATCACCGTAACATTCGTCCGTGCCAATTCCTCAAGGTCAGCGGATATGTCAAAGGTTGCCTCCGCTCCCCGATGAACACCGCCAATCCCGCCGGTCACGAAAAATTCCACGCCTGCCTTTGCCGCAAGAATCATCGTCGTAGCAACCGTTGTGGCACCCCATGACTTCTTCGCAAAGACAACTGGAAGATCGCGTCGGGAAACCTTGGGGATGCTTTGGCCACGCTTGCCGAATTCCTCGATTTCATTCTCGCTCATGCCGACAACACCAATGCCATCAATGATCCCCACCGTTGCCGGAACGCCGCCATGCTCGCGGACAATTCGCTCCACCTGCAAAGCCGTCTCGACATTTTGCGGATACGGCATGCCATGGGAGATGATCGTTGACTCCAAGGCAACGACCGGCATGCCTAGGCTTAACGCCTCCTTTGCTTCCTTCTTGATCCTGATGTTCATATCTCCATTACCTCGATTTTCATTGTTTCCCGATACGCATTCAGCCCTTCCATGGTCAACGTGCGGCTGCGCAAGGAATCTTTTTCTATCGCCATGACAGCCGCCGTCATCCCGGTCTCAACGCTTTCCAAAGGACTGCATTCACGCATCCTCATATATGCATAAACACCTAAAAGTGCATCTCCACCACCTGTCGCATTTAAAAGATCCACCTTGCGATGACGCAACCAGTATTTCTTTCCTTGTGCGCCAAGCAAGGCGCCATCCCCAGATAGCGAGATAACAATCTCTCCGACTCCCCTGGACACAAACCATTCAATGCACTCACATGCGCTTTTTTCATCAATGATTTCAATGCCGCTCATGGCCATTGCCTCAACCCTGTTCGGCTTGAACATGCCCAACCGTCCCAAAACCCCCTGCAGCTTGCCGCATTTGGCGATGGATACCGGGTCGCATGCAATGACGCTTGTCGCATGGGAAGCGACATAGTGTATGTCTTTTTCCCTTAAATTGGCATCGACTATTATGATATCATCATTTCCATATTTATGGCACACCTGGCTGAAAATGCTTTCATCCAGCCCTTCAAGCAGACGCATGTCGCTCATGGCAATATTCATATCCCCGTCTTTGTCTAGCAAGGCAAGGTACATGGAGGTTGGAAGATCATAGCTCATACGACAATGCGAGACATCCATTCCCATCGCAATGCAATCATCCCGCAACATCTTCCCAAAGGAATCCAGGGAAAAACATGTGACAAATTCCACTGGCGCGCCAAGCAGCGCGATTGCCTCAGCGATATTCCTTCCAACCCCGCCAAGACTAACCGAAATATGCCCTGGATTAGAGTCATGTTGCTTCAAAGCCTCCACACCCCGTCCACATATGTCGATGTTTGCGCCGCCAATCACGCACATTGCCCTTTCCTTGCCCATCATTCACCGCCTTTTCCGATACGCCAATGTCTATATCTTACCCGATGATCTGTTTTAGGCAAAGTCCTTTCATTTTGTTATATACAAGATTAAAATGAAAGAACAAGACAGAAAGGAGTATCCATTCACCATGCCCATTCAAATCTATGAATCCTCTGAAGACTATCTGGAATCAATCCTGATCTTGCAGAAGGAAAACGGTATTGTCCATTCTATCGATGTCGCAAACCATCTTCACTTTTCCAAGGCAAGTGTCAGTGTCGCCATGAAAAAACTCAGGGAAAACGGCTATATCAACATGGAAAAGGACGGTAGGCTCTCGCTGCTTCCGCCAGGAATGGAGATCGCGGAGCGAATCTACGAAAGACACCGTGTTCTCACAGACTTTTTCGTAAGCATTGGCATCGACCAGGAAACCGCTGCGAAAGACGCATGCAAGATTGAGCATGACCTCAGCGACATCACTTTCCAAAAGCTAAAGGAAGCCATTGCCAAAATGCAGGAATCTCTTATGGCTCCCGCTTCGCCTCAATAGCCCACCAGCAATACGCTTCCAATGCAAGAGGGTTCTTTAGAAAAAACCCTTGCAACCTAGTCGCATAATTGTCTACGAAACTCATTCATTGCAAACAAAGGGCTGCCGCGTGGCAGCCCTTTCAACATTCGCAAGGCATTATCTCTGAAGTATGGAAAGCTCTAGTTTTCCATTCCGCGTCCGATAGATCTCAAGAAAAACCTTGTCCCCTTTGCGCAACGGACAGAAAAACTCAGGATCCTCCAAAATAACGCCGCAAATCTGCGCGCCATCCACTTCCGTCAGCTTCACAAGGACAACATCTTCTGGATCGTACTCATATGGCAAACGCAGGATGTCGGGATGACCATCTATGCGGTATTTATCAAGAAACCCGATGGTGCGTGTCTTGCGAAGCCCTTCGCTTTCAAGGTCACACGCCAAGGCAGTGGCTGCTTTCTTCCATAGTTTCACCTTTTGTTTCTCATTCAAAGCGACATGCAACTTGGCATTGCAATCTTTGAGACTCTGGTAGGTGATCACGTAGTCCGGCATTTCATCAATCATAATGATTTCGAACGGTTCGAAGCGTGCCGCGCCAATTGCCTTGAATCCAATACCCGCTCTATCTTCGACATAGCCGTAGAGAATCAATGCATCGACCGACTCTGGCAATTTTAATTTCCGACAAAGATGCTCCTTCTGCACAACGATGATACCGTTGACATAAAGGCGAAAATTAATCTTACTTAATAACATAGTCTTACCTCCTGTCTCAAGTATACTCCAAAAACAGTGCGCGCACAAGTTTTTTGAAATCAATTTTTGATTTCAATGCCAAATTCCGCCGGCTGGAACCTTGGGCAGACGTTTTCTTTTGTGCATATTACCGATGCCGCAAGCCTAGTTGCGATTCGACATGATTCTCTCATGCTCTTGCCATATGTCAAGCCAATCGCAATGCCCGCAAAAAACGCATCACCCGCACCAGTCGTGTCAATAACATCCACCTTCTGCGCCTCGCATACGCCGTAATCCCCATCGATCCCCGCGTACACTGCGCCAAGGGCACCCATGGTCACGACCATCCGCTTGATGTTTGCCTGCCTTACCTTTGCTAGAAGCACCTCGCTTAATTCTTGCGGGGAAATTCCCTCGAAATCCTCGGAAAACAACAACCCTGCTTCTTGCTCATTGCACACAATGCAACTTGTCCTTTGCAACAAGTCGCGCCGTTCCATTGCAATCGACATGTTCGAGACTACGCCATAGATCTTCTTGCCGTATTTCTCCGCCAAGGCAAACGTTTTCTTCAATATCGGCGCCGCCATGTCAACCTCAACGACAACACTGTCGCAACGGGAAACAATCTCTTCCCCCTCTTCTTCAAGAATATCCATGATCACGCCAAGGTCAGGTCGCTTCGAGATAGAAGCGACTACATCGCCTTGGTTGTCAAACACCGCAAGCCATGTTCCAAGCCCATCTGGTGCCTTTCTCATATGGCTTGTATCGACCTGGTGGTTTGCCAACTTATCGATCACATCTTGACCAATCCCGCTCTCATCCACGACGCTGATGAAAGTCGGGCGCAGCTCAACATTCGCAATGTCTTCCACGACATTGCGCGAGACACCGCCATGCACCTGAACCACCCGTCCAACATTCCTGCCCGTTGGAATATATTGGGTCAAGGGATATCCCTTGATATCCACAAACACCGCTCCTAACACTACGATTCCCATCTTCCACGACCTCCTTCACATTGCAAGCATTGCAAAGCCCGCCAATGCCACGCCCAATCCTGCCAGTCTTGCCACGAGCCTGGCCTTGTTGCTTGGCTCTCCTCTGAAAAAGACATACGCTCGTGACGCGCGCCACGCCATGGAAGGCGAAGCAAGATGAAGAAGCCCAACCACGATCAGCGCCACAGGAAATATGCCCGACATTCCCGATGAAGCACCATCCAAGGCAGCCAATAGCACTTCGCCAGCGACATACTTCTCATCGTGCGCGCCGTTGTAAGACGCAACCCCCTTTTGTTCATGGTAGACGATGTTATCGGGATAGATGACCTCCTTGACATCGCCTGCCATGGCATAAGGGTATTCATACGTTCCATCGCTGACCACGCGCTTTTCGGTATCCACATATAGCCACGTCCCACCCACGACTATCTCATAGGGGCGCGCAGGTGAACAACCCGCAAGCAAAAACAAGAGCGCAATGATCGGCAGCTTCATGCGCCTTCCTCGATCCTGCGTATGATAAACTCCGTTGTCCCATAGAGTATCTGGGTATTTTCGATTACGTATTTCGATGCGAAGTAGCTTCTGACAACCCCTGCCAAAAGATACTTGGTCCACTCCACGCCAATGTTCGGCAACATGCCATATCCTTTGAACACTTCTGTATCCAAGGCATCGGTAATGGAGAACATCATCTCCAGCGCAGCGCCAATATCGTTGAGCTGTTCTTCGGAAAGATTCAAGTATTCCTTGCTGGCCATGCTGTTGACCGATATCTGCACAAATTCATCCGCAAACACATCGAGGATCACAAGGAAGCCCATGGTAAAGGAAATGTTTCTTCCTTGGCAGAACTCGTGGATCTCCTGGTATGTCGTAATGTCGCGCTGGCGCATGTAGTCTCCGATCACGCCAACCGTCGTCAGATTCGCATTGTCGCGTGAAGAAATATATGGTCTTGAGAAACTATAGCTATCCTTTAACAACGACCTCATCAAGGAGAACAGAGCAAACTGGTCATCGATATGGTTCATTTCCTCCAGAAGCTCTGGATGACGCTGGGTCAATCTTTCATACACAGCCCTGGATGTTGCCAATCTTCTATCGCTCTCTGAGAGAACTTCTTCCAGCACGCCCTTTAACTTATCCTCGATGCCTTCAGGCATCGCCATCTTGTCAAGATAGATGAACTTCTGCGTTGACAACATGATCAGCCCGTTGTCCGACTCCTCATAGGCATCGCAGCTAAACACATAGTCATGCACTCCAGGGAATCTTGCGCGCAAATCGTCAAACGTAAAGATTCCGTCAAACTGTCGCATATACTCCTTGCGCGCCTCAACACCAGAAATCTGCGCATCCTTGGCAACGATATAGTTGCGTTTCGTGGTAAATTCCTTCGGCAGCTCAGGGTCGATCAACCCCTTCAAGTAGAAGTAATTGCCAACACCTAGCGCCTCTAGCTCGTCATGGAACGCCTCATAGACTGAAGCATAGTAGACAATCGGCAGATGCTGATGGATAAAATCCACGATCTTGGCAACCAAATCGCCAGAAAGGCGCACACACGATTCCCTAAGCTTGTACAATCCCCTATCGACCTGGCAGAACACCTGGTAGACCATGAATCCTCTGATCGCCGTGATCGAAGGAATGTCGCTGTCGCCGCCAAAACGCTGCGCATATGCCTCCGCGAATTTCGCGTAGTCTTTTTCACTATACGGCGAATACCCCTCGGGGAATTGGTCATTGATGATCTCCGCCACAAGATCCCGATAGTTCACGCCTTTGAGACGATAGAGATTACGGCGGATATCCACGGAATAACGCTCCTCAAGGATGATCCTTTCCAAACCTGTGATCGTTTCAAACTGCGCCATGGGGATGAAATTCCCGTATTTCTGAATCAATCCACCGATATACTTTTGCGGCGATATCACGGAAGAATCGTAGAACACCTCAAGTTCTCTGTGATAGGAACATGGCATGTCCATGCACGACAGCAGAATCGCGACTTGTGCGGCTGTCTCGTTGCCAAGAAGCTCCACAACTTCGCTTTTGTGCATGATCCTCTCTCCCTTGCGATAGAAACAATAGCCCAACACTCCCTGTAGGTCGTCCTCTACTTGCTTTTGGTAGTGCGATAGCTCCTTCATGGTGTCACGCTCGATCTGTCGCACTCTTTCCCTCGTCAAGCCAAGGCGTTCCGCAAAATATTCCAGCGTCAGCCTGTCATCGCGCGCAAACAACCTTTTCTCCAGTATCTCCTTTGCCCGTGATGATAGTTTCTTATCAATGAACTCGTTGATTCTCTTCTCCATTGCCTTGGGCAATGGGCTGCCAAGGGATTCAAGGCTCTTGAAGCTGCGCGCATAGTCAAAGCTAATACACACAACCATCTTTTCCGCGTCCATTTTCTTCAAATCACCCGCCGTCAACAACCCTTGGTTGTTCAACAGCCTGAGGATTGTTTTGTTCTGAATGAACACATTGCACGGGATCTCTTCGTTTTCTGCCGCGATGCACGACAATGCCCCGGAAACCTCCTTGAGCCATTCATCCTTAGACGCAAGGGCTTCCATACATTTGCGAACTGCCCTTTGGGTTGTAAACAAATCTCGCTTGACAAAGATAGCGTTAAGCCTTACCACGTTATCCTGGTACGAATCTTCTTCTAGTCCTGCAAAAAATGTCTTGTACAATTCACGCAATCCTTGGGAAGACAATTCATCGATAGACTTCCGCAAGTCTTCTTGTTGCTTTTGTTTGTCCTTGCCGACCTGGCAGGGCTCTACTAGCTGTGAATCAACCGATAGATTCGCCTCCACCAGCTCAATATACGCGTTGTAGTTGATCCTGATGCCAGGATACTCATTGCGAAAAAGTTCATACAGGCTGTCGATATGAAGCGTGCCATGCTCGTCCATAATCGACTCAAGCAGATCCAACGCGTAAGCATTGGTGTAAATATCAGCAGTATCCTGTCTTTTATAAAATAAATTGCTATGGGTCATAAAAGCCTCTTTCTCCGTTTTCCCAGCGGTTGCCAATATAATACAGAAAAACAACCATCTGAGCAAAAGAAAAAACAAAATACTCAAAAAAAGACGTGTTGCCAAGCGTCTTTTTTTTAAATCCATGCCTATTTCCAATTGATTTTAGCAAGAGAATGCGTCTTGTAGGACGCATCGTCCGTAACTTCCTTGATAACATGGATGTTTTCAGGGAATCTGATTTCCACATTCTCCCCGCTTGATTCGATTTCAAGGATTGCGCAATCCTCCCAAAACGGGTATATATCAATCTCAAAGTACTGTTTGTCATGCATCAGGCAGTATCTTTTCTTGGTGACAGGGTTGCATTCGGGATCCGCAAGCGTCAATAGCTCGTTATATTGCCGCTGCGTGATCCTACGCTCTACCTCTACGCGCTTGGCGCTTGTGATCGACCGCTTGACGGTCTGATAGTACATGTAGCGTCCCTTTTCCCCGCGCCGCCTGATTCTGCGCTCGGTTTCATCTATTGTCTTCAAGTAAACCTGCGTAATGTCAAGCCTGCGGCAATATGGGTTCGCTTCAAGCCAGGCGGTGTCTGGTTTCTCAATCAAGAATTTTCTTTCGTATTCAATCGGCTCTGGCTCGCCCAGGAAAGCGATCATCTCGTTGATCAATCGCTTGAGCTTGTTTTCAAAATCCGTGGAATTGTCGATGACCCTCAAGTGCGGATGCCCCGTCCAAGCGGAAATCAGGCGGTTGTCCAGTTCGACCGCTTCAGCCACGGTTTCATAGCGCGCCGCATTGTTTTCGCTCGAATAAAACTCTGGCGCGCCATTGGCAGCCGTTACCAAATGAAACACAGCATCATAATGGTCGCGCGCTTCGACATAACTGCACCCAATCGATTCACAACAGACATCAAACTCTTCCTCGGTCATATACGCCTTGTTATCCATCAGCCCCCTATCGCAGACAATCAAGATTTTATCGTCATTCATGCTTTTGGCGGCTGTCTCAAAGACTTTCTCCTTCTCCATTTGCAGCCACACCTGGCATTTTTGATAGTCAAGGTTGCTGCCGCACGTCCATGGCGCAACGCCGCCCTTGATCAATTCCGTCGCTGTTTCAGGAACAAACAAAACACGCCAACCCATGCGTGTAAAGTGATTCTGGATCCATGCCAACGCGCTTGTCTTTCCAGCGCACGGACCACCCGTAATTACAACCTTGCTGATATTCATGCTCGACTCCTTGAAAGATTCTTGGAAAGTATAACACAACAAAAAGGGCTGGCGCCCTTTTGTTCACTGATTCCCATACAGCACCCGCGCAAGCTCGGAATCCTTGTCGAGGATCAACGTCTTGTTGGATCCCTTGAGTCCATTCCTCAAGCTATCCAGTCCACGTATATACTCGTAGAAATCCTCCTTGTCCGTTGTGTCATACGCGCTTTGCATGATGCGCATGTATTCTTCCTCGCCTTGAGCCTCAAGCACCATGGCCTGCTTCTGCGCCTCGGCCTTGATGATGGCAACCTCCTTGTCCGTCTCATTGCGGATCTTCTGCGCCTCAGCCTGACCCTGCGCCCGATAAGACGCAGCGATATTCTCCCGTTCGCTGATCATGCGCGCGTAAACCGCCTGCTTGTTGTCCTCGGGCAAATCCAGCGCCTTGATCTGCACATCGACAATCGCGATGCCATAGTTTCCGATATCGCTGTTTGCCTCCTCGGTCAAAAGTTTTGTCAGTCTCTCCCCGCGCGCCTCAATGATCTCATCTTGCGTCATTGAGGAAAGAATCGTCTTGGTTGCGTTGTACGCCGCCGCCTCGATTCTCTCTTGTGCCCTTGCCTCGATAGCGTTGAGCGTCTGGACATACTTGGTCGGATCAACAACACGCCAAAGCACATAGTCATCCGCAATCATTGTTTTCTTATCGGCGGTAATGACATCCGAAGCAGGAATGTCATACAAGACCAAGGCGGAAGAAATCTTCTCCACATCCTGGATAAATGGAATCTTGAACTTCAAGCCAGGCTCTTTCTCAATCCTGACAATACGGTTGAATTCCCGTATTACCGCATAATGGTTGATCTCCAGGCTATACGCCGCATTCAGCCACAACACAAAAGCCACCACAACGCCAATCAATGCGATCAATTTCCCCTTTTTCATTGTCCGCCTCCTGCAGCGATATTCGCAAAATTCTCCAAAGGCAGCACTTGCTGCGTAGACCCATCGGTCACAATCACCTTGAGATTTGGCAAAATTTCTTCCATTGCCTCATAGAACAGACGTTTCCTTGTGATCGCTGGATAATTCTGGTATTCCTCGTACATGCGCGTAAAACGCTCCGCCTGACCTTCGGCATCCGCAATACGGCTGGACTTGGCAGCCTCGGCAGACTGGAGGATCCTGTCTGCCTCCGCTTGCGCGGCAGGCAATTGCTCATTGCGGTATTGGTTGGCGTTGTTGATCGCCGTGTCCTTGCTCTGCTTCGCCGTTTCGACTTCCTTGAACTTACCGACGATTTCCTGGGTCGGGGGTTCCGCGTCCTGAATCGTAATGTTGACGACCTGCAGACCAATGTTATTCGTCTCCAAGGCAACCGCCAGCTTCTCTCTGACCGATGCCTGGATCTGCGATTTCGCCGTGGTAATCACCTCATCGACAGGATAATCGATGACCGTGGAACGAATCGCCGCCAGCGCCATGTTGGAGAGAATCGCCTCTGGGCGCGTGGAATTGAACAAATACGCAACTGGGTCGGAAACCTTATACTCCATGTAGAAATCAATGTTTACAAAATTAAAGTCCGAGGTAATCATGATGCCATTTGTCTCATCGATCAGGTTTTGCCCTGTCTCCGACACCACATAGCCGATTCCCGTCCCATGCGTTGTCGTATCGACCTTGTAAACCGTTTGAATGAACGGAATCTTGAAATACATCCCCGCGTTGCGCACAGCAACGACATTCCCAAACATCGTGACAACCGCCTGCTGTTGCTCCGAAACCGAATAAATCATTCCAAGGCGTGGCGTCACCAGCACCAAGATGACCAAAATGGCAACAACCACCCGCACAATCATTCCTGCGGTGCCTTTCGCTTTTTTCCCGGCTTCCCCAAACATGTTTTTATTAAACTGCATACTTCCTCCTGTCAATCCTTCCCAGCATACTCTTGATATATTGCGACCTGATCCCCTCGTTCAATCATCGGTATGTCTTGCGCCAGGCAATTCACTTCATTGCGCCGCACCATGACGATCACCATGTGATACTTCTCGCGCACCTCTTGCGGCGACAAGCCCAGCCATGCACTGTCAATGCCTATCGTGATCATGGAAATGCCCATGGGCTGCGCGTTCTCCAAGGCCTCCTGGTAATTTTCCACGAAACCCGCGCTGATAATGCCAGTAGGCACCGCCACAGCCATAACGCCAAGAAACGAAATGACAATCGCCATAGCGCGCCCCAATACTGTCACTGGATAAATGTCCCCATACCCGACCGTCAACAACGCCGACACGCTCCACCAAATCCCTGAAAGAGCGTTCTTGAAAGCCTCTGGCTGTGCATCGTGTTCCGCCGAATACATGCAAAGAGAAGAAGCCAGCACCAGCACCCCAATGATAAACAACGATGAAAGCAACTGGTTCTTCTTTTCATAGAGAACCGAGGTGATGACATGGAACGAATCATAGCTTGCATTGATACGGAATAGATGGAAAATCCTCACTACCCTCAGCATCCTAAACGCAACAAACCCTTTCAAATAGAAAAAAGGCAGTATCGTTAACAAGTCCACAATGCCATCGTATGACCTTAAAAAACGCAATACCGCTTTTCTTTTGCTTAGATTGCCATAAAGCAATCCAGCCGTCCAGATGCGCAATGCGTATTCCACGCAAAACACCGCGACCGTGAATGACTCCAGCGCCTCGATAATCGCCATGTATGGCGCCATTGCATCGAACGTCTCCAGAAACATGCACAAGATATTCACGACAATGACCACGACAATGAAATAGTCAAAGGCGCGCGACAACAAATCATCCCTCTTGCCGATCTGTATGACATTGAACACCTTTGCCTTGTTCTTCTCCATAGAAGCAGCCTTTAACATGGATCGCCTCATCAAGCATAAAAAGCATGCCTTGGCACGCTTAATTCAAACTCTCTGGATGCTGTGCCTTGAATATGTCTCCAAGCGCTTCAAGCACTTTCTGCGACAGTTCCTCCACATCCACGCCATCATCCAGGATGGATTCCATGTCTTTCTCTGTCAACGACACCTGAAGCTGTATGACACCAGCCGCCGCTAGGATCCTTGACTTTCTTTCCGCCAAGCCCGGCAAATACTGGCGCACCTCATGGATGCCATCCTCGATCAAGACCTCCTCGGAATCAAAATCAAATGATACTTTATTCATATTTTCTCCTCAGTCCGATGCCTTTTTCGCCGCCTCGGAAGGCTGCGGTCCCATCTGTGCCCGGCACGAAGGACATATCTTCTTCTCCATCGTTGAATGATATGAACAGTTGGAGCATGTGCACGAAGGCAGATAGAACACCCCGCTCACAGACCCTTCCGACTCACGTGTATCATGAATCCAATACGCTCTTTTTCCATACGCCATTATCTTTCCTTGCACACCTCCTTCAAACGTCTACAATGATACCCGATTCTGCATTTTTTTCAAGTGAGACCAGCTATTTTTTCCTATTTGCTCCACATCCCTTGTTTGTTTCGAGCTTTCTTTCTTTTTTTCGTTGCCATTTCTATAAAATTATGGATAATAGTTACTATGCTTAAAACTCTACGCGACAAACATATGCTTTCGCCTTTGTTCCTTACTATTTCCATTGTATTCATGGAGTCGATATTCAAAGGTGTCACAGGCACCGGAACCTGGTTGCCCGACTTACTCTACATTCTTTTCTTTAGTTTCTTCCACAGCTGTTTAATCTTCATTGCCAGTTCCTTTGGCTCAAAAAAAGCCAACCACATTGCCCGCGTGTTCTTATTGTTTGCCATCTCATGTATTTTTATTGTCAATTTCTTTGTCTTTCGGCAATTCAAGGTTTTGTATGACACCCGCACCATATTCAATGGTGCCTCTGGCGTAGCCTCACAGTTCACAGGTCTCGTCATGGACATGGTTTTGACGCAAGACGGCTTGTTGCATATTGCCTTGTTCCTAGCGCCCCCCATTGCATGGCTCACCCTTGGCAACAAATTCGACGACTTCGAAAAGCCAGAATCTTCATCACGCTTGCTGACACTGCTTACGGCGCTCACCGTTGCCTTCAAGAACATCGTGCTCATCTCGCAAAATGAAGTATACCGCAACGCTTTCTTCAACCAATATAACTTCACATCGTCCGTCAACGATTTTGGCCTATTAGGCACATTGCCGATGGATTCCTTGCTGGCAAGCAAGACATCCACCTTTACATACAATGATTCACAAGAAGAATACCTGCCCGTTGAAAAACCATCACCCAAGGCTCCCATCGAGTATAACAAAATGGACATCGACTTTGCTTCATTGGACAAATCCGACTCCATTGCAAATGCCTTGGATGAATATGTCCAGACACTCCCTGCCACGCGTAAAAACGAAATGACTGGAATCTTCAAGGGCAAAAACCTGATCCTGATAACCGCTGAGGCATTCTCTGGATATATTATCGATAAAGAAAAAACCCCGGCTCTCTATCGCCTGGCAAACAAAGGCATGCAGTTCACCAACTACTACCAGCCCTCTTCCGCTGGCACGACGGGCGGGGAATACGAAATCCTTTTCGGCATGATGCCGACAAACGGAGGCAGCTCGGTGCCAAACATGACAGGACGGTACAACTGCTTCACCATGGGCTGGCAGCTTGATTCCCTTGGCTACACTGGTTGGGCATTCCACGCCAACACCGCTTCATTTTATGACCGCATCCATACGCACAACTCCCTTGGCTACTCCAATGGCTTCATGGGATACGGCACCGGCATGGAGGAATATGTCACCTGGCAATGGCCACAAAGCGATGTAGAGATGTTCGAGGGAACCATTCCCTTGTACATTGAAGAAGAACCATTCAATATCTACTACATGACTGTATCAGGCCACAATGACTATAGCTTCTATGGCAACGTCATGTCTGAAAAGCACCGTGAAGAGACTGAAGACTTGGATTACAGCGAAAAAGTCCGCGCCTATTATGCAGCAAACTATGAGCTTGAAGAAGCCTTGCAGGTGCTGCTTGACGCCTTGGAAGAAGCCGACATCATCGATGATACGGTCATTGTCCTTTCCGCCGATCACTTCCCGTATGGGCTTGACTACGATGGAAACCTGGGCAACCTTCCTTATCTATCGGAGCTATATGGATTCAACGTATCCACTGCCCTTGAGCGCGACCAAAACCGCTTGATCATCTGGTCGGGAAGCTTGGAAAAAGAAGATCCTATTGTTATCGATGAACCCGTTTCCAGCATCGACATCCTCCCCACGCTTTCCAACCTGTTTGGCGTTGAGTTCGACTCACGCCTGTTGCCTGGACGCGATGTATTCTCCAACGCCAGCCCCTTGGTGTTCAACCTTACCTACGATTGGATCAGCGACAAAGGAACCTATCTTGCGGCAAGCGATACATTCACGCCAAAAGACACAAAAACCATTGTCCCTGAAGGATATGTGGAAAAGACCAAGGAAAAAGTCGCAAACAAGATTGCCTACTGCAAGGGCTTCAACAACACTGACTATTTCGCCCATTTGTTTCTGGACGAAAAAAGCGAAGAGCAGGAATAGACAGCCAAAGGGTTGTCTTTTATGCTTGGACGCACAATTAGATAGAATTCCGCATCGTCCGCCTGCTGTCATATGCGGAATGATTGTAAATATCTGTTCCAGAAATTTGATCGTTCCAGTATATTGTGTCGCAGGCATTCTGCGTGACGAACTTGACAATAGAGATATAATGTTAACCGAAAGAAGGTAAGAAAAATGACTAAAGTAGATGTGATATCTGGTTTTCTTGGCGCTGGAAAGACAACGCTGATCCAGAAATTGATTAAAGAAGTATTCGCAGGAAAAAAAGTCGTGCTAGTTGAAAATGAATTTGGCGAAATCGGCATTGACGGCGGATTCCTGCAGGAAGCAGGCATTGAAATCACAGAAATCAACAGCGGGTGCATTTGTTGCACGCTAAAAGGAGATTTTGAAGAAGCCTTGAAACAGGTCGCCGCGCAATACCAGCCCGACCATATCATCATCGAACCCTCTGGCGTTGGAAAACTCTCCGATATACTTCGCGCGATCCGCGATGTGGAAGGCATGGAGCTTAACAGCTATTCCACTGTCGTAGACGCAAAACGTTGCGCCGTATATCATAAGAATTTCAAGGAGTTCTTTGACGACCAAATCGAAACAGCCGCATGCGTCATCCTTTCTCGCACACAAATGACAAGCGAGGAAGCACTTGCCAAAGACGAAGAAATCATCCGTTCCCTGAATGAAAATGCCCGTCTTATCACAACCCCTTGGGATGAACTCAGCGGTCAAGCAATCCTTGAAGCAATGGAAGGCTCTTCCAGTGGATTCCCTGAGTTGCCTGAAGACGATGATGATGACGATGAACACGAGCATCATCATCACCATGACCATGACGAGGATGACGATGAACACGAGCATCATCACCATGACCATGACGAGGATGACGATGAACACGAGCATCATCACCATGACCATGATGAGGATGACGATGAACACGAGCATCATCACCATGACCATGATGAGGATGACGATGAACCGCATGACAAGATTCATCTAGGTGACGAACATCATCATCACCATCATCACCATCATGGCGACCATGATGCGGACGAAGTCTTTGACTCCATCGGCATTGAAACCATTAACAAGTATTCAGCGGCTGAGCTAAATGAAATCCTGGCACAGCTTGGAGACAATATTGTGCGCGCAAAGGGTATTGTACCTACGGAAGATGGCAGCTGGCTGTTCTTTGACTATGTGCCTGGCGACGTGGATATCCGTGAAGGAAAGGCTGCCTACACTGGTCTTATCACAGTCATCGGCGAAAAGATCGACCTTGATGAAATCAAGCGTCTATTCAGAATCAGGGTCAAGTAAATGAGTGCGCCTGTATATCTATTCAGCGGGTTCTTGGATTCAGGAAAATCAACGCTTATCAAAGAGACGCTTGAGGATGAATCATTTACATCAGACCTTGAGCGCATCCTCTTGATTTGTTTTGAAGAGGGCGAGGTTGCCTTTGAAAAGGAGTGGCTTGAGGAACACAGTGTATTCATCGAATACATGGATGATGTCAATCTGCTTACCGTTGAAAAGATGAGAGAGCTTGACACAATCTACCATCCTTCCGCTGTCTTCATCGAATGGAACGGAACCCAGCCAATCACCACGGAGATCCTGACCGAGACACCGGATTTCTGGCCATTGGTGCAGATCTTGACAACGGTGGACGCAACGACATTCTCTATCTACATCAATGCGATGAGGCAACTGCTTTATGAACAACTCAGGTGGTCTGACACAGTAATCGTCAACCGCTGCAAGCCTACCGATTCTGGTTCCATGCTAAGGGGAAACATCAAGGCAATCAACCGCCGCTGCCAGATTTACTACGAGGGAGACTTTGGCGAACCTGTCAAGTTCATAGGCGGCTTTCTCCCCTTTGACATCAACAGCCCCGTCATTGACATCAAAGACGATGACTATGGCCTATGGTACATGGACGCGCTGGATGATCCCGACAAGTACGATGGGAAAAAGATTATTCTTCGTGGCATGTTTGCCGAAAAAATCCCGGACTATCACCAGACGTTTATCCTTGGCAGACGGGCAATGGTTTGTTGTGCGCAAGACACAAGCCTATGCTCGATTACCGTAACAAATGTCAGGATCAATGAAATGAAGCTCGGAGATTGGATCGAAGTAGAAGGAACGCTCAAAAAGGTTCCCGTGGAGAATGGCGGGGAGACGCTTGTACTGTTTGCTGACAGGGCAAGCTTCTACAAAAAGCCTTTGGATGAATTTGTCTATTTCAGCTAAATATACACAAAAAGGGAGCTCAGCTCCCTTTTTTTCATGCGTCTTCCAATGTGGCGCGTATGTCTTCCACAAGCAACAAATCTTTATCTTCAAAGATTTCCAATACCTTACGATCCTTGAAATACCAACCAAGCATGCGACTGTTGTTTCGCGCCATGACCGCATATGCATTCTTGTCGTCCGACACGTTCGCATCGCTAAATAAGAACTCCCGCACCATAGCATTCTTTCCTAAAGCAAGCAACTTATAGTAGTCAACCCGCTCAAGGGTCAAGCCTTGAGGAACGGCATTCTTGCGCGCATATGTCTTTGACTTTGCGCAAAGAATCTTTTCGATGTCCTGCGGCTGTAGTTTCTCGCGCCCCACCTCGATCAGTTCGGCGGTGATCATGCGAACCATATAGCGTAAAAAGCCATCGCCTTCATACGCGATCCGAAGCATATCTCCTTCTTGCGCAAAGTCAATGCAAAATACCGTCCTTGTCTGCTCAGGGGTCTCGGTGTATGAATTGGCGCAGAACGAAGAGAAATCATGCGTTCCAATCAAATAGCGGGATGCCGTCTTCATCTTAGCCACATTCAGCCGATACGGGCATTGGTATGCCGTATCTTTTGTAAATACGTCATATGGTCCCATGTTGATGCAGTAGACGTAGCGCTTGGATTTAACGGTATAGCGGGCATGGAACAAATCGTCTACTTCCTCTGTCTTGACAATATGAATGTCTTTTGGCAGTTTCCCGTTAATTGCGCCTGTCCACCGATACGCGGACATGTTCATGTCCGAGTCAAAATGAAAAACCTGCCCTTTGGCGGAAACACCAGCATCGGTTCTTCCCGATGCCGTGATACCGACCTTTTTTTGCGCAATCATCTCAATCGCCGATTCAATCTTCTGCTGGATAGAATTGCCGTTTCTCTGTGCTTGCCACCCTTCATAGTTTGCGCCAACATAGGCAACCGTGCATTTGAAACGCGTCATAGCACGATAGCAAGCACAATCATCAAGGCAAGCATGGCAACCGAACCGCTTAGCAAGACATAATCCCTCGTCTGCATCTTGAGGATCTTGTAGCGCGTCCTAGGCTCGCCTGGCGCATATCCTCTAGCCTCCATGGCATTCGCCAAGTCCTCCGCCCTTTGGAATGCCGAGACAAACAAAGGCACGATCAAGGACAATATCGCCATCACCCGCTCCATGAACTTTCCTTCCTTCAAGTCCAC
This sequence comes from uncultured Erysipelotrichaceae bacterium, assembly GCA_900315225.1. GTDB lineage: Bacteria > Bacillota_I > Bacilli_A > Erysipelotrichales > Erysipelotrichaceae > Bulleidia. Next base: position 19,481 of record OMYM01000373.1, read on the forward strand.
GCCACGCGATTCTTGCGCCTTCATGATCCTTTGCGTCTCATCGATCAAATCGGGAATAAACCGCAAGGCAATCGATATCAACATCGCGATTTCGTGGGAAGGAACGTGGATCTTCTCAAACGGTCCAAGAAGATCCTCAATGCCCAACGTCATGTCCAGTGGCTTTGTCGTTGCGGTAAGGCATGTTGTAATCATAATCATCAACAACAGTCTGACCACAATATATAGCGTGTTGAACACCGCATCGCTATAAACAGTAAACGAGCCAACGACAAACAAGACATCCCCTGTCTTGACAAACAACAAGTTGATAATAAACAAGAAACAGAACATCACCAGCATCGGCTTCATTGATTTCCAGATGAACCCAAAGCTAAGCTTGGCAGCAATGATCACAAGCGATACAACCGCCAGCATCACGCCATAGCCAAGCCATCCCGCAGGGATGAAGATGGCAATCAGCATCAGCAGCATTGCCATGATCTTTGCGCGCGGATCCATCTTGTGGACTGGGGAATCCAGCGGCACATACCTTCCAAGCGTTATATTACCCATTCTTCTTCACCTGCCTTGCAATGCATTTCGCCAGTTCTTCCTCATTGGAAACATTGCCTGGGATGTCAAAGCCTGCTTCCCTTAGCGCATCCTTTGTCCGGATAAACGCAGGGGGAAGAATATTCATGGCGGTGCAACGGGATGAATCAGAAAAGAAATCCTTCACATCCATATGGCAAAGGATCGATCCATCCGCCACGACAACAACCCTGTCGCAATAATGAAACACTTGTTCCATGTCATGGGTGACGACCAGGATGGTCTTTCCATGTTTCTGGTTCAGTTGCCTGAACAAGCGCATCATCGAAACCGTCCCGCTAGGATCCAATCCCGCCGTTGGCTCGTCCAACACCAGAACCTTTGGATCCATGGCAAGAATTCCCGCGATCGCTACCCTTCTCTTCTGGCCACCGGACAGTTCCAGCGGGCTTTTCTCAAAACAATCCTCCGGCAATCCAACCATGCGCAACGCAACGCGCGCCTTGGCCAATGCATCTTGTTCTCCAACGCCAAAATTCCTTGGGCCAAACGCAACATCCTTCAAGACCGTCTCCTCGAACAACTGGTATTCGGGAAACTGAAACACCAGTCCGACATCGCCGCGCAAAGACTTCAATCCCTTGGGCTTGGAACCTGCGGTAATCGTCCTGCCAAGGACATTCACCGTTCCTTCCCCTGGCAACAGCAGGGCGTTGAGATGCTGTACAAGCGTGCTCTTGCCGGAACCCGTCTGGCCAATGATCGCCGTCATTTTCCCTTCCTGGATGTCCAGATTGACATCCTTTAGCGCGACATACTCGTATGGCGTTCCCTTGCTGTAGGTGAATCCTACTTTTTCAAACGATATTGGCATAGCTCATTCACCAGTCCTTCAATTGTTATATGCGCATCCGTATGCACCCCAAGCTTCTTCAGCTCGTTCGAAAGCTTTAGGCTGTATGGGACATCCAGATGAATCGACTGCAATGTCTTGATATCGTTGAACACTTCGTGTGGCGTCCCTTCCGTCGCAATCGTCCCGTTGTTCAATGCTATGACATAGTCGCTGTTAGCGACTTCATCAATGTCATGCGTAATGGACAAAATCGTCAACCCGCTTTCCGCGTGAATCTGCGAGATTACCTTTTTGATCTCCGCCTTGCCTTGCGGGTCGAGCATGGAAGTCGCCTCATCGAAAATCAGGATCTTTGGCTTCATTGCCAATACCCCGGCAATCGCGACCCGCTGCTTCTGTCCACCCGACAAATGCGTTGGCTCCTTGTCAAGATACTTTGTCATCTTGACGCGCGCGGCATTTGTCTCAATGATGGCATCCATTTCCGCTTGCGGCACGCAATGATTCTCCAAGCCAAACGCTATGTCGTCGCGCACCGTGGAGCCAATGAACTGATTGTCAGGGTTTTGAAAAACAATGCCAATGAAAGAACGGATCGCCGTCAGGTTCTCCATGTTCAACTCAAGCCCATTGATGACAATCGACCCGCTTTTCTTTTCCAATAGACCTGCCACAAGTTTTGCGACAGTGGATTTTCCCGATCCATTGTGCCCGACAATCGTCGTATAGCTTCCCTCCTTGACTGAAAACGAGATGCCTTTGACCGCATCCGTTGTGTCGTCGTATGAAAAGCTCAGGTCCTTAACCTCAACCATTCCCATGGATATCTCCTAGTTCATGTACGGAACAATATCTTCAAGCTGTTCGAAGGTAATCGGATGATTAAGGGTCAATACGGCAAAGGCATAGGCATCGACCGACCACTCGGCAAGGCTGCTGTACCCTTCGTTATCGCCATAAATCTTTACCGCGTGACCTGCCATCTCCTTCGTCGAGACAAAGTTATATTCTTTTGTCGGCACATACATTGGCGACCCATCGCATGTGTATGCCTTTGACATCAGTATGATAACCACATCATCTTCATCCAGGTAATATACTTCCGCCACCTGTTGCGAATACGCGCGGTATTTGGCATTTTCCAATCCCAGCGGGCTTTCCGGAACCTCGAAGTTGAAGCTAGACAGATATTGCATCTGCTGGTGGTCAGGCAAGACGGTCCAAGCCTGCTGGCCAGCATTCCCAAAAGGGCTTGATGTAATCACATGGCACCCGCTGGCATCATATCCTTTTCCCCCAAGAATCATCATGAGCACCGTAACGCACGCCAAGCCAACAAACGTCATTATTCCAAGCGTCATCTTAGATGTGCCGGAGTCCTTCTTTAGCTCGGTATTTGTATTTTGTTCTGACATATCCTACCTTTCTATGTGATGAAAAAATAAAACACAGTTTATTTTGGACTATTTGATTTTTGATGTCAACGAAATTTCATTTGCAAATCTTTGAGAGATGTACTATAATACTAGCGTTGAGCCGGCATAGCTCAGCTGGCAGAGCAACTCATTCGTAATGAGTAGGTCGTTGGTTCGAATCCGATTGCCGGCACTTCGAAAAAAGGCTTCCTTCATGGAAGCCTTTTATTTTTCCTCAAGCCATTTCCCCCTTTTCAGCCTCAGCAAGAACAATAATCCACGGAAACACAATTCCACCGTCATGGCGATCCAAACGCCCTTAAGACCCATGGAAGCCGCCAGAAAGAACGATAACGTGATACGCACACCCCACATGCTGACAAGGTTCATGATTCCTGGAACAAACGTGTCCCCCGCACCACGCAACGCGCCATTTGCAGCAATCGATGCCGCAAACAAAGGCTCAGCAAATAATTCGATGCGCAACACCTGCACACCCAGCGCACGCACAGCCTTGTCTGGCGTAAGAAACATAAACACATACGGACAGCCAAAGTACATGAGAACCCCGCCCAAGGACATGACCATCATCGCCGCAAAAGTTGTCAGCCACGCAAAACTCCTTGCCAAGTCTTTCCTTCTCGCGCCAATCGCCTGTCCGACCAATGTGGTAGATGCAGACGCAATGCCAAACCCTGGCATATAGCATAACGATTCCGCCGTCACAGCAAAGGAATTCGCCGCAATCGCCACGGTTCCTAACGGTGCGACAATCCGCGTAGCCGCAACCTGTGCCAAGCAGGATGCCGTGGACTCCATGGCGATTGGCCAGCCAATGCGCCATGCCTCTGCGTTGATTCCCGCATCCATCCCTGCGAAAAAACGCTCAATGCGCAAAATCGGCGAAACCCGCAAACAGCGGTACAGTACAATTCCCATGCATGCCAAAACCGAAAGTGAAGTCCCAAGCTGCGCGCCAAGAACCCCTAATCCCGCTCCAGGCACGGGGATTCCCGCAAGCGAAGCAGTTCCGCTTGGAAAGATCAGGAAGAAATTGAAGACAACATCCAGAAAACACATCAAAGTTGCGCATACCGACGGTGTCTTCATGTCTCCAGTACATTGCAACATTGACAAGCACAGCATGTTGATCTGCCGCGCGGGAATAAACAGGGCAAACACAAGAAAGTACATGCGGGCATCATGCCAAATCTCTTTTTGCGCGCCAAGCATTTGCGGCAAGCCAAGCGACAACAAAGACCCAGCAAGCGCCAAGATCACCGATAACAACAGCGAAACAATCAAGGATTGCCTAAAGACATTCCTTGCCTTGCTTTGATCGCTTGCGCCAACCGCATGCGCAACCTGCACTGCAAACCCTGAAGCACATGCCCTTAACAAGCCCCCAAACAACCAGGTACTTGATGAAACCAGTCCAATCGACGCGCTTGCCGCAGCGCCAAGAGAACCCACCATCGCCGCATCAATGTACTGCATGACAATCTCTGAAATCTGCGCAAGAATCCCTGGCATTGACAGCCTTGCGACAATCCCGATTTTTTCACCAAGGCCAATTTGCCTTCCCTCCTGCATAATCGATGCGATTCCCGTTTCCTTCATGCCTGCTATTTTACTACAAAACCAACTCGTGACAGCGCGCATTTCAAGTATAATAGTCGTAGATATCCGGAGGATAAACATATGGCAGATAATAAAAAGACAACCGTCAGTGCCAAGGCGAACACATTGGAAAACGCCAAGTCCAAGCAACAAAAGGACAACGCAAAAGAACTTGAGGCAAAGAAAAAAGAGGCCGACAAAAAAGCCCTTGAAGCGCGAGAAGAAGCGGAACGCCAAAAGAAAGAGGCTGAGGAGAGACGTAAAGCTGAAGAGGAACAAAAACGCCTTGAAGCAGAACAGAAAGCCGCCGAAGAACAACAGGCAAGGGAAGAAGAAGAACAGAGAAACAAAGAACTCCTTGCGGCAGCAGGGAAAATCGCCGCCGCAGGTAGCGCTGCCGCTTTCGCGGCAGCCAAGACCACAAAGGGCAGATTCAAGTTCCTCAAGGGACTGTTGCTTGGACTGGTCATTGGATTGTTGGTCGGATCCATTGGCGTATACCTGAAAATGCGCGATCCAATCCACATACCGGCCGTTACCGGAACCGTGGCATCCGTTGAAGACCATGACTTGACAATCGACAACGACAACTTCCTTGGCTATACCGCCGCCGACTTTGAAAACGCCGTCCTAGGCGGTGCTAGCGAACACCAGGAACTCATCGTCATGGAACAACCTTTGCAAATCGAGACAACCATCACCCAGGCGGGACTGGGCAAGCTGGCAATATTCTCCAAGGTCAAATCCATCAATTACGCTGGAACCGGCGTATATACCGTTGACTTATCCAAGATTGATGGCGACCATATCAACGTTGACGAAGACAACCGCACCGTCACCGTGTACATTCCCCATACAGTCCTGCAATACGTCATACCCGACCTACAAAGCGCCGAGTTCCAGGACACGGAAAAAGGCATGTTGTCGTTTGGTGAAATCAAGTTAACTCCAGAAGAACAAAATGCCCTTGAGATCGAAGTCCAAAGCGCAATGAAGGAACGCCTTGACAGCGATGACCTATATGAGCTTGCGGACAGATACGCATCCTTGCAGACATGGGAAATCTTTCAACCACTCATCACTGCGGTATCCCCGGAATTCATCGTTGAGATTGAATTCAGCCCCGAATCCGCGAATTCCGCCCAATAGCCCATACATGGAACAGGAAGGGACTTTGTCCCTTCCTGTTTTCATTTAAGTCCCAGAAAATACATCGCAAAGGTTTTCCCGACCTCGGTCTTGTTGGAATGAATGGGAAAGTCCGTTCCATTCATGCGCTTGAACGTGTCTCCTTGCCTGCCATATTGGTATACGAACCCTTCCTCTAGGTCCCCTTTAAAGCTCTTCAACACGACAAATTTTCCCGATGCGTAGCGTGTGCAATACTCTTCGGCGATCTCGTTCCAGTTGTTTCCCTTGTCAATGGAAATGTTATGTCCGATATGTATTACCGTAGATTGATACAATGTCCTGACCATTTCAATTTGACGTCCGTCATCAGGTTCAGCTTATTCAATAGTTCCTCGTTCGGAATGTTCAGTTCTTCCTGTTTCATCCGCAACTTAAACAGCTTTGCTTTGGCAATAAGGCATGTATTATTCTGATTATCTGTATTCTCGATCTGATATGGGCTATCCGATTTTTTTTGCCAAAAGGTTGCCACAAGGGCAACCTTTTCAAAACTGATCGCTGTGACTGACAGTACGGACCAGTCGCAGGATCAGTGTTTCCTTCAGATCTTTATAAACGAGCAGCCAGTCTGGTTCAATGTAGCACTCCCGCATATCTTTGTAGTTGCGAGAATTCGTAAGTGCGTGATCCCAGTATTTCTCTGGCAGGAGCTGTTCATTGACCAACAAGGTAATGACTGTCTCCAGTTCTTTTGGATCACAGCCTCTTTTGATTGCCAGCTTATAGTCCTTCTTAA
>OMYM01000395.1 GCA_900315225.1 uncultured Erysipelotrichaceae bacterium
GCGAGATCAACCAGAGTGTTTTTATAGACCTTCATCTCTGAATTGACTTCGTGCAGAAGCCTACGGAGCTCTGTGACTTCAGCTACTGTGAGGCCACGGTATTCCGCGACAATGGTTGATGAGGAATTATTGATCTTTTCCGAAATCTCGGAAACGGTCTGCTCTTTGTCTTTTCTGATTTGCTGATTCATTCCTTCACCTTCCTTTTCCGTTATCGCATACCTGTATACATAAACCCTCGCGACGCGCACGAGGGTAAAAAAGACATTTCTAGAATCTTTTTCAATCTACCTCGGTAACAAATTAAGCTATCGCAGTTACTGTCTTTGGCATTTGATAACATTAGAAATTATATTCATCTCCAGACAAATGTCAATACCTTTTTTTGGGAAATGTCGATCATTCGATGATTTCAATGTCTTTTGGGTATTTATTCAATACTTCACATCCATCTTCTGTGACAAGCACGAGGTCTTCGATGCGGCAGCCAAGTATATCCGCGCGGTAGATTCCCGGCTCGATGGAAAAGATATTGCCGGGAACCGCCTCGTATTGGCTTGCTTGCGACACATCGCCTTTTTCATGCGGATCCAAACCGATAAAGTGACCAAGCCTGTGCGTAAAGTCTTCGCCATAACCCGCTGCCGCAATGATGCCGCGCGCAACCGAATCAATGTCGCACATCCTTGCGCCGGGCTTTACATACGCCTCCGCCTGCTCATTGGCCGCGCGCACCAAGCGGTATACCTCCCTTTGCCTTTGGGTTGGCTCCCTGCGGTAGAAAAACGTGCGGGTCATGTCCGAGCAATACGAGTGAAACCGGCAGCCAACATCAAACAATACAGCATCCCCTTCGCACAAGACGCTATCATCGGGAATATGATGCGGATCCGCCGCATTCGAACCGAAAGCAACAATCGGCTCAAACGAAAAACCCGAAGCGCCAAGCGATTCGTAAATCCTCAGCATTTGCGATGCCACCTCGCGCTCACTCACACCTTCACGCACCAATCGCTTGAAGCATGCCATCGCCTTATCATTGATGCGCGAAGCTTCTCGCATCAGCGCAACCTCATGCGCATCCTTGATCGAGCGAACGTGGTCAAGCGCAGATGATCCTAAGCGAAACCCCTTTGCCAGCCCTGCTTCCTCCATTGGCAACAGAAACCCCGCAGGCAATGCCTTGTCCACGCACAAATCTTCCGTTTCCTCGACATAACCGCGCAGGATCTCAATGACATTGTCTGTATCGTCATAATACACAACCGGACACCCGATGTCTTCCGCCAAGCGAAACAACCGATTGACAAACAACACCGGAGATTCTTTCTGCCTGATCAAAAGCGCCACAAACCTTTCCCCAGGGAAAATCCATTTGCCGCAAAGATAGTAAATCGCCGAAGGATCACTCACGAGCATCTGTCCCGAAGCAAGCAATCCCAAACATTTTTCAATCCTGTCAAAATCAATCATTCGTGTTCCTCCATGGATGCATATTCACCACCCTCGATGTCCAGATATTCCTCCATCGTTAGTTCCTTTTCAACGATCGCCTGCGCCGCTTCCTTGCCCACATAGCGATAATGGCCAGGCGTAAACGGAAACCCAGTCACTTCTTCTTTGCCTTGGGGATAGCGCAAGACAAAGCCATGTTCCCAAGCATGTTCCGCCAGCCATTGCCCTTCCACTGTATCCACAAACCCTTCGTCCATCTCCTTGGACAAGTCCACCGCAAGGCCTGTCTCATGCTCGCTGTAGCGAGGCCTAGCGCATACTTCATCCGCATACGCCGCATCTACCGCATCCACATAGCTTTGATAAAGCGCCTCCTGTCGTTGTTTGGAGCGATACCCCGCCGAACACACCAAGCTCACGCCATCCGCCGAAGCCGCCGCAAACATCTCCTCCAGGGCGCTAGCCGCTGCGTCTATCAGCATCACGTTTCCATCCACCACCGCGACATTGGCTTGCCGAAGCCCAACGGGTTCATACTCTTCCGCCAAGGGATACCGTTTGTTCACCACCACCAGCAAGTCCATTCCTTCCATCTGTTGCGCAAGAGTATCTTGTGGGGCATCCATTGGATCACCTGGTTGTTCCCTCTTGGGAGCAACCGGAGGATAGACATGAAGAAAATCGTTTTTCATCAATATCGATCCTGTAAGCAGGATCAAGACCACGCCCATCAAAAACGCGGCCAATGTCAGTTTTTTTGTCATTCTTCACCTCGCAATTCCGATTATATACCAATGATGCCTTGACACAATGCGACAATAAAAAAAACAGCTTTTCAGCTGTTTTTGTCTATGCACCCTTGACAGCGTCTTTCAGAGCCTTGGAAGCCTTGAAACGCGGCGACTTTGTCTCGGCGATCTCAATCTTCTCCATGGTGGAAGGATTGATGCCAGTGCGGGCGGCTCTAGTCGTGACATCGAACTTGCCGAAGCCGTTGATTGTCAATTCGCCACCATTCTGCAATGTCTCGGCGATTTCCTCGAAAACGAGGTTGACCGCGTCAGTTGCCTGCTTCTTTGTGAACTGCTCTGTCGCATACAGTCTATCGACGATGTCTTTCTTTGTCTTAATCAAAATAGCCTTGTTCATGTTTTCCTCCTAACGAACGCGACTATTGTATAACCCTGTTTTTCTTTTTTCAATAGAAATAGCGCTAAAAAAGCGCATGTTTATGCGCCTTTCTTTAGAAAAACCTCATTTTCACTGGATTTCTATCGTTTTCTTCCGTTCTTCTTGCTTTCTTTCGGTCTTATCCACGCGAAGGACAAGCACGCCATCCTTGAAGGAAGCGTGGATATCTTCCTCACGCACAGCCTTTCCAACATAGAAGGTCCTCGATGCACTGCCCTTGAAACGTTCCCTGCGAATGATTCTTCCGGCACTGTCTGGCTCGCTCTTTTCCTCATTTGCCACGACACCCACCGTCAAGTTTCCGTTGTACAGCGACACCTGCACCTGATCCTTTCCATATCCCGCCAGATCCATCTCCAGCACATAGCAATCTTCCAGCTCATGGATATCTGTCTTCATCAGGACCTGGTTGTTCAGGCTGGGGATGCCCGCCATGTCCTCAAACAATCCCCTTGACTTTTCAATTGGCACAAATCTAATCATATGCTGCACCTCCTATGCTAATTTCGTTGCCTTACTCGATTGTGATGAATTTCTTTTCTTCCTCTTCCTTCTTCTGCGCGGTAGGGATCGTAATCCTCAGGATACCGTTGTCAAAGGAAGCCTGGACATCTGTCTCGCGAATCGCATCGCCGACATAGAAGCTTCTAGAGCAATTGCCGGAATACCTCTCCTGGCGAAGGATTCTTCCCTTTGCGTCCTTCTCTTCGTTTGTCTCGTTCTTTTCCGCGCTGACTGTCAGCGTTCCGTTGTAGAGGGAGATCTTGACATCTTCTTTCTTATATCCTGGAATCTCGACGTCAAGGACATATCTTCCATCCTTCTCATGGACATCTGTCTTCATCAGCGACTCGCCGCCAAATACCGGCGCCCTGAACATGTTGTCGAAAATATCATCGAATAAATCGTTTGTTCTGCTAGGTACGTATCTCATAATGTTTCCTCCTTTAAGGTCACTTACCTTACGCCTTCTATGATACTCCGATTTTTAGCACTGTCAATAGGAGAGTGCCAATTTTTTTCAAAAAATTTTTTTGGCGAAAGAAAAAGCCAGTTTCAACACTAGCTTTTCTATTAGCACATGTTCTTGACAACTGCCAAAGGCTTGAGCTTTTCTACCGCTCTCAAGGCGAGCGCCCTGACCGTTGGCTTGTTGTCGAACTGGATAAACACCGCTTCTTCCTCATAGGATATGTCGGTTATCGTCCCCTCGTGGAAAACCGGATGCCACACCCTGTCGCCGATGGCGAAGGGAATCTTTGCCTTGTCAGGCAATAGGTTGTGTTTCTTGACAAAGCCAACCGTGCCTGCCTGGAGGGAATCTGCCAACGGCTCGTCGAAATCCATCAAGCCTTTGTCGATGTCAAAGACAAAGCGCGACACATAGCGCGTGGTATTGTCCAGGTTCTTGCCCTCCGCATCACTGAGGCATAGGTTTCTCTTTGCCCGCGTAAGAGCGACAAACGCCAGCCGTCTTTCTTCTTCCATCTGTGGCTCGCTCCTTGTCTTTCGGCTGGGAATGATCCCTTCGTTCATGGCGCACAAAAACACAGCGGGAAACTCTAGTCCCTTGGCGGCGTGGATCGTCATCATCTTAACTTCGTCTCGCTGCTCTAGCCGATCTTGGTTGGTAAGCAACGCGACATGTCCTAGATAGCTGGCAAGATCCACTTCCTCGCCCGCCAACATCTCAAACGCCTGTACCGCCTGTTTTAACTCCGCCAAGTCATCCAATCTATTTTGCGCCCCTTCTGTCCGCAGCATTTCCTCATACCCGCTGGCATCCAGGATCTCCCCCAAAACAACGGAAACAGGCTCGCTTCCCGTCTTGCGCCGAAAACGCTCGATCAAATCGACAAACCCGCGCGCTTGCGTATTGCTGAAGATCTCGTGGTCGATATTCTCCTGCAGCGCCCGATACAGCGAGCAGCCTTGTTCCTCGGCGTATACCTTGAGGAAACCCATCCGCCTTTGCCCAATGTTTCTCTTCGGCACATTGCATATGCGCATGAACGACAGGTCATCCTGAAACGCGATCATGCGCAGGTATGACAGCGCATCCTTGATTTCAACGCGATCATAGAACTGCGTCCCTGAATAGATTTTGTATGGCAATCCTTTCTTGATGAACTCTTCTTCGATTTCCCGCGTCACATAGTGCGCCCGATACAGAATGGCCATGTCGCTATAAGCCATTCCCGCCTCATGCAGGCGCGCAATCTCCTGTGCCATCCACATGGCTTCTTGCTGGGCTGTCTTGGCATGGTGAAAACGCACGGCGCTGCCAGCGGGACACATGGAGACCAGCGACTTTTCGATGCGCTCGTGGTTTTTCGCTATCAAGCTGTTCGCAACAGCGACAATCTGCGGCGTAGAACGGTAGTTGTTGTCAAGGATGATCGTTTCTACGCCAGGGAACCTTTCGTCCATCTTCAAGAGCAGCTCCACATCCGCCCCGCGCCAGGAATAGATCGTCTGGTCTGGATCACCCACGACAAACAGGTTGTTATGGTAGGCGCAAAGCAGGCTCATCAACTCGTATTGCGGCGCATCGATGTCCTGGAACTCATCGACCATGATATATTCCAGCCTCTTCTGCCACTTCAAGAGAATCTTCTTCTCCTGCCGAAATATGCGCAATGTCAAAAAGATCAAGTCGTTATAGTCCACCCCAAAGCATTTTTTCTGCTGGTACAGGTAGCCATAAAACAGAATGTCGTTCAATTCCGTCGCATCCAGGTATTTCCGATGCAGTTTTTCCAATGACATGTCGACCAGATAGTCGTGATACATTGGCTCATACACTCCTTTGCGCATCTCGAAATAATCCCGCGCCTTGGCAAACGTCATATCCCGCAACGTCAACCCTCTTTCCTCGTAGATAACCCTGAGCATGGCGTCTATGTCGCTGTTGTCAAGCACCAGGAAACTCCTTGGATACTGTATCGCATGGCTGTCTTCTTGCAGCACCGAAACACAAAAGCCATGAAACGTGTTGACATACCCCGTGTCGTTGTCTCCCGTCAGCGCATGAATGCGCTGTCTCATCTCTCCCGCCGCCTTGTTGGTGAACGTCGCGCACAGGATATTCCCGGGGCGGATGCCAATGTCATTGACCAGATAGGCAAAACGATGGACCAATGTCCGCGTTTTGCCCGAGCCTGCCCCAGCGATCACCCGGATATACCCTTCCGTTGTCTCTACCGCTCTTCTTTGCCCAGAATCCAGCGTATCCAGCACATCTTCCATGCCATTTCTCCTTTTCCATCCCATGAAACAAAACACAGGAATCTCATGGACTCCCGTGCTTGTTTCGTTCCATTTACGCTATGATAGCACAAATTCCTACCTGACACCCAGGTATTCCTCCAGGCATTGCCTTCTCTCGTGCATCGTTTTCGCAGCCTCCAGGCCGACATAGCGATAATGCCATTCTTCATTGTATGTCCCCGTGATCGCCGCCTTGTCTGTCGGATACCGCTGCACAAACCCATACCGCCACGAATTCGCCATCAACCAGGCAAACGTTTCCTGGGTATTGTGATAGTTGTTGGCATTGATATCCACCGCCAATCCAGTCTCATGCTCGCTGCAGCCTGGGCGCGCAACCCAGCCAGAGGCTTCTTTCACCGCATCTTCCTCGGAGTAACCCTGATTGAGGAATTCCTGTACCTTTTGGTCAAACAATGTTTCTTGCGCCGACCTAGGGCGAAAACCAGACCTGACAAACAAATCGATCCCATCGCCACGCGCTTCATCGAACATCTGCTGCAGTGCGGGATATATCCTTTCATCCACCTGTTCCCCATTGGAAAGACGCAACAGATCCACCGACGTGGCATAGTTCTCGGGCAGAGGATGCTCGCTATTCACCAAAAGCAGGTTCCATTGTGTTTCCCTTTGCTCGTTTCCTTCTCTAATAGCATCCAGCCTTAGTCCCAGCACCCCTGCCAAGACCATGCATGCGCTTGCCAGCATCATGCATACATATATCAATCCTCTTCTATTTTTATCCATACGTTTCTAGTATAGCGCGCCACAAACGATTTTATTCCTTATGTTTTGCTTAAAGTCACTCGCTCCTGAGCGCCGTGACCGGATCTTTCTTCGCAGCTGCGCGCGAAGGAATAATCCCTCCCGTAAGCGTCAAGACAACGCTAATGACCACCAACATAGCAGCCCCCGACACTGGCAGGATTGCATTGACCGCCTCATTGCCCGAAATCGCGTGAATCAACATGTTCCCCGGTATCAGCAACAATGCTGCAACGACTATCCCAATGACCCCAGCCAACAAGCCGATGATGAACGTCTCGGCGCTAAACACTTGCGAAACGTTTCTCTTCGAGGCACCTATGGCGCGCAATATGCCAATCTCCTTCGTTCTTTCCAACACCGAGATATACGTGATAATGCCAATCATGATTGATGAAACGATCAATGAAATCGCTACAAACGCAATCAATACATAGCTGATCGTGTCAATGATATCCGTCACATTGGACATCAATGTCCCCACCAGATCGGTGTATGTGATGACTTTCTCTTTATCCCCTGCCTTTTCCATGCGCTCGTTGTATGCGTCCAGCATCGCCAGCAAGGCGCTCTTGCTTTCAAAGTCGCGCGGATAGATGGAAATGGAGGAAGGCTTGTCGCTTTCCGCGTAGTTCAGTTTCCTCAGGTTTGTCTCATACGAAGAGAAACCCGTGGACATCATTGAGGACATCAGCTCATTGAGCTGGTCGCCATCCATGTTTATTTGCAAGACGTTCTCCAGCGCAGCAGGATCAAAGCTAAACATTTCCTCCATGGACGTTGACAATTGGCTCATCATGTCCCGCATGCCCAAGGAAATCCTATTGCCAATCTGATTGACGACATTCTCCATCTGCAATGCGACCATCTGGCCATATCCTTCCATGAGCGATCCCATCGAAGATGAGATCCCGCTCATCAAGCTTGCCTGCACTTCATCGATATTGACCGAGCGATGCACTGCGTCATTCACCAATCCTGCCCCTTCCGGCGAAGACAAATACTCCGTAAACGAATCCATCAACAGGCTTGGATCAGGCATATCGTTTTCCTGCGCATATCCTTCATAGCCATCATACAGGTTTGTTAAAAGCACCTCAACCTCCGGCTCGCCTTCCAAAGATGCATATCTTTCACTCACTTCGCTCCCCATTTCCGCCAAGGCATTGTTCACTTCATCGGAAGCCAAATATTCTTCGATATACGCCGAAAGATCTGTCTCTTCGTTGATTTCAACGCCTTCCATGTACGTTGCAAATCCCCTGAGAATCCCCTGGACCAAGGTGCTGATCTCTTCTTGCGAGGGAGCAATCGCCTCCACGCGTTCCCTGATCCTGGCAATCCCCTCGTCCAGGATTCCCCGCGCTTCATCCGATTCAAAGTACGAACCAACCGCTTGCCCAATGTTCGCATAGTCAGTCGAAGGATCCAATGCGGCATGCGCCATGTACCCTTGCAGGATATCCTGCATGGACGCCAACAGCTGGTCCCCATCGACCCGCAAGCCAAGGTTGGCAAGATCCATTTCCGGCATCTCCATCTGTGGCATTTCCATGCTGGAAAAATCCAAGCTGGAGAAATCGATGTCCATGTCAGAGAAATCAAAGGCGGATGTATCGAGATTCAAGGCGCTTTGGTCAAACTGGAATGCCTTGGAAAACGCTTCTTCGTCAAAGGTGAACAAGCTTTCCATATCGAAGGATGACTGTTGCTCACTGAAATCCTTGCCGGTAAACACATCGATCGAGCTATCGGCCAATTGTTTCCGCACAATTTCGCTTTGCGCCGCATTGCGCATCACATGGTCGATCAGCGAAGAATGATAACCGATCCCCGTTGCCAACATGTTCGCGCTAGCGCTCTCCAATGGCTTGGCAACCCCAACGATCATCAATGGCTCGCTATTCTTGACCAAGGAAAGCATATAGTCGTGGTTCTCGGTCTTATCGACATACACGTTATACTCGGCATCGTATTCATAAAAGTCCGCAACATCCACCACCTTGAATTCCAATCCCACGAAATCCTCGTATTTGTATCTTGTCCGCGACAAGGCGACCTCCACTGGCTCGTCTTTCATGACTTGCTCAAGCATGGAATCCAGTTCCGAGGCATCCTTGAGGCCAAGGGTATACAACGCCAAGTCACTGATCGTATCGCGCGAGGATATGACCAAGACGCACTCGTTGTAGTTAGTTGGCCACTTTCCCGCCACGACCTCATATTGCGAGACATACAACCCCTCGTCCCTAGGCAAGGCATTGAACACGCCAGCGGAAACATTCCCCATGGCCAAATAGCCATTTCCGCCACCCGACAAAGAGCTAAGCGTTTTATCTGGATTCACCTGGCGATACCCGCTTTTTTCATCTAGGCGAAAGATCTGCGGAGTCAGGGAATAGCCATACTCCAAGGCAGTGGCGTACTGTCGTATTGTCTCATCCTCGCTATCGAGGTATTCCTTGAGGGAAGCCAAGTCATTGGACGTATATCCGGAAAACAAAGAGTTGACAACCTGTCTTTCCAGCACTTCCCCCTCTCCTTCGATATTATCATCGCCACCGCCACCAGACATGAAGGCAGAAAGATCCATCGAGTTTCCGGTAATCGACAAGGGGTATTCGCTAAGTGTCTCTTCCTCGACGTTCTTGATGTATTGATCAACGCCGTTGGACAACGACATGATCAAGGCAATGCCAATGATGCCAATGGAGCCCGCAAACGCCGTCAAGAACGTCCTGCCCTTCTTTGTAGCAAGGTTATTGAGCGATAGCGACAAGGATGTCAAGAACGACATCGAGCTATGCCCCATGTTGCGATGCACCGCCTCTTCATCGTCATCGTCATGCAAAGGCATCGAATCCCCCGTGATCTTGCCATCTCTGAGATTGACGATTCTTGTTGCGTATTGTTCGGCAAGCTCTGGATTGTGCGTGACCATGACAACCAAACGCTCCTTTGCGACTTCCTGCAGCAGATCCATGACCTGGATGCTGGTATTGGTGTCCAAGGCTCCAGTCGGTTCATCCGCCAACAAGATCTCAGGATCGTTGACAAGCGCCCTAGCGATCGCCACCCTTTGCATTTGTCCACCCGACATCTGGTTGGGCTTTTTGTGCAACTGGTTCCCCAGTCCCACCTTTTCCAAAGCCAGCCTTGCTTTCTTTCTTCTCTCCTTGCGCGATATGCCGGAAATCGTCAAGGCAAGCTCGACATTCGCCAACACTGTCTGGTGCGGGATCAAATTATAGCTTTGGAAGACAAAGCCAATCGTATGGTTCCGATAGGAATCCCAATCCCTGTCGGAGTATCTTTTCGTCGATGTCCCGTTGATGATCAAGTCGCCTGAATCATATCTATCCAAGCCACCGATGACATTGAGCAGTGTCGTCTTTCCCGAGCCAGAAGGGCCAAGGATTGCGACAAACTCATTGTCCCTAAGGCTCAGGCTCACATGGTCCAATGCATTCTGCACCAAATCGCCCGTCTTGTATTGCTTTGAGATATCACGTATTTTCAACATATGCCATTCACTCCTTTCTATACTCAGATGCACAACGATTGTTAATATTTGTTTCAGTATAGCGCAAGAAAAGTCCTCTCATCCCTGTCTTGCTTGCGCTACATTATACATTTATTGTCTTGGCATTCAACAAACATACCCAAAAAAGGCAGGATTCACCTGCCTTTGTATTGATTCGAAGATATTCCCTGCGATTGCAGGTACGCGACAAACGGATCCAGTGCCATGCGGCATGCCTTTTGCGCCATTCCCTTGCCAAGTCCCTTGGCAAGGATGGGGCTTAGCGCATAGTAAGCCTTGATGAACATCCTGCCTCCCATGCTCTTGCCCAGCACATCGTCCCGAAACCGTCGCAACGTCCACACCTCGGGACAATCGTAGGAGCCATACACCGCCGTTGCAATATAGCAACCATCGGTACCTACAGGACTATGCATCTGGCGCAATGTCTCGTTCAACGAAGCCGTATAGTCGCGATACGATCCAAGATCATTGGCGCTAAACTCACGCCCATCGGGAAGAATCAGCTTTTCCAGGCTATGGCAGTGCGTAAACGCAAAGCGCTTGTAGTAGTCCATCCGATTGTTGAGGACAATCTGGACAATCGTACAATTCGCAAACGCATAATCCCCCAGGCTCACAAGATCCCCGGGAAGCACCAACTGCCTGCCAAAGGCAGATCCACAATCCGCAAAAGCCATTTCTCCAATGCTGGCGATAGAATCGGGAAGCACCGCCCCCAACAAGCTTGCGCATCCCGCAAACGCCCTGTCGCCAATCATCAGTAGCGTTGATGGAAACGTCAAGTACACAAGGTTAGAGCAACCCTCGAACGCGCCCGCCTCAATCCGTTGCAGCCCATCCATCATGGTAACGGATGTAATCGACTTGTTCGCCGCAAACGCCCCTTCGCCAATCGCCACGATATACTCTGGGACAATGACTTCGCCATTGTCGCCCGTATATTTTTTCAAAACGCCATTTTCTATGACAAATCCATTGTTTTCCATATGATTTGCCCCACTACGCCAAGTGGAACACCCCAATCAACAAGACAAGGCACAACGTGTAATACGTCACGACGGCGATAAAGTCGTTGATCGTCGTAATCAGCGGTCCCGAAGCGACCGCCGGATCGATCTTCATTTTCTTGAACGCCATCGGAATCAAAGACCCAAGAAGCCCAGAGATCGTCATTGCCATGATCATCGAAAGCCCGATGCAGCCAGAGACAAGGAAAGCAAAATGCGGTTCCCTGTGCTTTAAAAACGTAATGTATAATCCAACCAAGATAAACGCAAACGATCCAATGATGCACCCATCGGTAAAGCCAACGCGCAATTCCTTGAACGCAAACAACGCTTTCTGTTTCGTAGAGAGTGTCTCGTCCGTCAATACCCTGATCGTCACCGCCAATGATTGCGTGCCCGTATTACCCGACATATCCAGGATCATCGACTGGAACGCCATGATGATCGTCAATTGCGCCACGACTTTCTCATACGCGCCGACAACCGCCGAAACGCCCAATCCCAGCACCAGCAAGGTTAGCAGCCACGGAAGCCTCTTCTTCATGCTTTCAAGCAAAGGTTCCGTCAAGTCTTCCTCAGCCGTCAAGCCAGCCAATCTTGCGTAATCCTCGCCCAATTCCTCGTCCACCACTTCAATGACACTCGCCGAAGTAATGACCCCAATCAGCTTGTTCACATTGTCCAAGACCGGCAGATAGTCCTCCGAATAATCCTTCAGCCTCTCGATGCATTGATCAATCTCTTCATGCCCATACACATATGGGAAAGACGTGACAATCAAATCCTCTAGATCCGCATCCTGCCTTGCGATGATCAATTCTTTCAAGTCAATCGCCCCATAGAACTGCCCAAACTCATCCACCACAAAGATCGTCGAGATATTGTCGTTGTTGGCAGCTTGCTTGATCAACTCGCTCATCGCCTCCTTGACCGAAAGATTCTCCCGTATGCAAATGTAGTTTGTCGTCATCCTAGAGCCAATCTCATCCGCATCAAACGATGCGATCAAGCGCACATCGTTCCTGGACTCTTCATCCAGCAAATCGATTAACAATGACCTTCTTTCCTTTGGAATCGACCGCAGGATCACCACGGCGCTATCCGGCTCGATCTCGGTGATGACAGCCGCCGCCTTCCTTGGATCCATCTCCGACAACAACCTTCCCGCATCATCTTCGTCAAGGTATTCCATGATATCCGAAACCATCGAATTGTCCAGGATCCGATACACCTTGATCCTCTCGGTCTTTGTCAGCTTGGGAAGCACATCCGCGATATCCGCACCATGATAGTCCTCCAGCTTGTCCCGCATCACCTTAGGCGTCGCATTGGAGCGAATCACATCCAAGATCTCTTTCTCGTAATCCGGCTTTTCCTCCATGCCATCATGTTCCTGGTCACCTGGTCCAAGGCTTCCCTTTTCATCTTCAACCTGTTCGTTTTCCAGCTGTTCCCGATTGTTTTCCTTCTGTTCCATCGCATTTCCCCTTTCCCCATGTTTACATAAAAAAGAATAGCACAACCTATAATTCAATGAAAGCATTTTCAAAAACCAATTGTTCAAAAACAACGCCTCATCCAGTCCACGCTTTCGTGCTATGATTATGCGAGGAGGTGAATAACCATGATGCCATATATAAACACTTGGAAACAACTGTATGACTCTTACGAAGAACTCTGGCAAACTTATCTTCCCGATGTCATACCCGACCAATTCATGATGGCCATTGATCCCATCGGAAGACCATCCTATCACGTTGCAATACGCGATGCGTCCAAAGGCAAAGACCGCGCCGTCATTACGATCTACGACGATATCCGCGCCCTCAAAAAACCAACATCTATTTTCCAGCGCATGGAGCTGCGCATGCTAGACAAAGATCTCTTATTCGAGGAACAAAAACGCATTAACCAGCTGCTAAAGCGAAAGAACCCCCGTGAGCCCGCACTATACCGCATCATGGAGGACACCGCCATTCCCACCCGTACCACCGATATTCCCTTCATTGTCAACGTCCTCAAAGACATGATCAACACCTACGACACCGCCATGATGGGAAAGAAATACTTCGACACTCCTTCCATCACGAGCACCGAGACAGAAACAGGCGTATTTAAATGTGAATAGGCTGGCTTCATAAGCCAGCCTTTTCATTTCTGCGCCACAGCGCCATTTTCATCGCATCGATAGCCCATGAGCGATTCCAAGTAGACAGAGCTTCTCTATTTTTATAACAGCTAACGTATATTTACTAGAATTACAATCTATTTGCAAGCACTGAACATAGAATTGATTCATAAGCTTTTCCGAAAGACTGTCGTACCATTGGGTAAGTCCAAGGATTTTGTTATTTCCAACACCCTTCGTTCGGATCCCATTCGGTAACCAGATCAGCGATTTGTGCCAAAAGGGACGTTACAAATGTCTTAACCCGATCCATTGCATCATTCATGGAGACTTGGATCAGAGCTTTTTCTTTTTAGGAACAAACTCCATCTGGTCTGGTGCATCGTATCATTAAGGAATTTATCGCTGCATGCCGATGTGTCCATTGTCATAGGTGTTTTTCGGTTTGTGAATGTTTCCGTTACAGCATTGCGCAATTCTTCATAGTTGAAGGGATACTTCTCGGAGAGCACATAAATATCGTGTAAATCCTTATAACGGCTGTTCAGGAAACCGTTTTTTGACGATAACTTCCAGCTTCTCTGCAATAGAAGACTCCAGAGAATATGCATTCACCTTAGGAGCATCCATGTCCAGTATCACTGGGAATTCCATCTCCACGGCATCCGGATAAATCACATCGCCAAATCCGATATCAATCCCAATCGGAATCCTGGTCTGGTCAAGATATGCAACCGCTGAGATATGCATTCCATGGTACTCTTTGAATTCTGTGATATTTTCTGCCGAGATGGAACCAA
>OMYM01000447.1 GCA_900315225.1 uncultured Erysipelotrichaceae bacterium
ATGAGGAAATCGAGCTGGAAGTTGGTCAGGAATTTGAAGTCGAATTGAAGATGACACCAGAAAACGCAAATCCATTCTTCACGCTGGAAAGCACAGATGCTTCGGTTGTCAGGGTTGTGGATGACACAACGATTTTAGCAAGAAGACCTGGTTCGGCAGATCTACAGTTGAATGTGTATTCCAAAAACGACATTGACAACCACATCATTCATGTCACGGTAGTGGAAAAGAAAGACCCTGAACTGGATCTTGTATTTGTGACGGAAGACGGCAAGAAATATTGGTATGAGAATGGTCTCAGGCAAGGTGTCTATGGCGATCCAAAGAACATCCAGGGAGAAGATCCAGAGTTAGGAATGGTTGAAAGAGGCAGAGAGATCTATGATCCTACATCAGACGCATGGTACTGGTTGGATGCTTGTTATGATGGCGCTGCAGCCTTTGGCAAGGAAGTCTGGGTGCCATACATCTACCAGAACGAAGCCAAATGGAACGATGAGGAAATCCGCGCGAATGCAAATAACGCAGACGAAGGCCTGAAGGAGTACGCCTACCAATGCATGAAGAACAAGAGCGGCAAATGGGTCAGGTATGACAAAGAAGGAAAGATGCTAAAGGGATGGGTGGAAATCAAAGGAGAGCTTGCTGAACTCTATCCAGATCAAAAAGGCAATGTCTACTACTATGACAATTTCACTGGTCTCATGGCAAAGGGATGGATTACAATTGAGGGAACATTGTATCACTTTGATGAAATCACCGGTGTAAAGCAATAAGGAGATCCTAGGATCTCCTTTTTTTAATTCACAACTGCCACTCTTTAAGCGAACATGCAGGTTTCTATACCTGTTTATTCAATCAAAGTTATCCGTTTTTTGTTCTGACCAAAAACTATCCGTCAGATACTCAATTTGTTTATAAATCCACATTTGTGCTTCGAGTGCACCAATATCTTCTGCTGTCTGACTAAGAATAGTAAGCAGGGGCTTGGGATTCATTGTCATATTGCTAGCAAACGAAAAATCCAAGAGGGAATCAATAGATGTTACCCCAACATAAAAACCTTCATTGGCGTACTTTTCACGAATCTGCATGAAGTATGACTGTGGCTGTGCAGCAAATGATGATTATCTTCCAGCTACAAACAACAGGCTTGATGCCCCTGCCTTTAAAGCATTTTCGGCTGCGTGGTCAACATCAGCTGTAGAAAACGGCTTATCTTTAAGTTCTGTTCCAATGAAAGGCTTTCCGTCCTTGAGTAAGTCCAGATCACTAAACTGTTGTCTAGATGAGCCAGATTGATTTACAGGATGAGCAATAATTTCGTATTCATCACTGGCGAAAAGGAGATGATAAATTGCTGTAGTCACAATGACAAGTGCTGCACCTCCAAAACCTTGATCAAGCAGATTGCTCATTAACTGTTGGACATGAAAAACATTTAACCCACTAGAAGTTTCAAGAATAACCCTCTTTATGGATTTTCTTTTGTCCTTTTCGGACAAAAGCATGGAGATAATGTAATCGACGCATGTAAGGGCATCTTGTTTTGTTTGTATTTTTGGAAGAGAGTCACAAAGCAGATGGAGAGCTTGTGTTGGGTCACCACCTGCCGATGCGTTACTTTTTGTCAATTGTTCAAATCTACCTGGCTTATTCACCAAAGGATCATTGCCACCATCCAAAACATTTCCTAAAAATGATTTTTGAAATTAAAATATAACATCCTTTGCTAGTGATCGAGCATCATATGCACCTTCTGATTTGTCCTTTGCTTGTAAGGAAAGTATGTCAATTGCTGGATCGGTTGCCTTGGCAACAAGAGCTGTAAACATGATATATCAATATGTCAGGCAATTCTTGCCTTGCATGACAAAATCAATGGCATCCATAATTGAACAAGTTGCCACAGGGTTCTCTAAACATTTCAGGTATGATTTGTTGAGTAATCTCATTGCGTTGGTTTTATCGATGTCTCTTGCCATGACTATTCCCCCAATAAATATGTATCTCGAATGCTTGTAGCAATGGCTTTAGCGAAATACAAGGAACCGCATTCCCGATTTGCTTGTATTGTTTGGTCTTTGTACCGATGAAGTGATAATCGGCTGGGAATGTTTGGATTGCTGCACACTCTTTTATCGTTGCCTTCGAACCGTACTGGGAATTGAAGATTTCTCGGGCGTTGTTCTCCCTGCAATCAGATCTGCGTGATATGTTGCGAACCAATTGGGAACCGAAGGATCATGCAGAGCGATTTCATCCACAATGGGAGTTTTATTTCCTCCCATGGATGCAGGTAAAGTCGGTGCAATTCCATCAAGATCTATTGGACGACCCGCACCATTGACAAGCATTCCCGCATAAGGAGAACGCCTCATTACAGGATGAGCTGCCAGCGTGATGCTTGCCGTGCATGTCTGAGGATTCTCATCCGTGCCGAATAAGCCAACGGAAAGAATGGTTTCTCTTGCGGTTGATGGTAAACGCTTGTGTTGTGAAAGTTGGTTATAAAATGGCTCAACGATCCCAACGTCTTTACGAATACCGATAAAAATAACACGGTCTCGGTTTTCAGGTACGCCATAGTCAGAGGTATGATGAACCTTGAAAGAGACATTGTAATCAAGAGACTTGCCTTTGTTTAGAATGCCTGTGCGTATATTTTCCCATTTTTTCAAAGTCTCCAACGCGGCGACGTTTTCCATCACGAAAATTTTGGGACGTACCATTTCAACTGCATCCATAAAGCGCCAAACAAGCTGAGACCGTTCATCGCAAGGATCCATTTTTCCAGCAACAGAAAACCCTTGGCATGGCGGACCGCCAAATATGACATCCACATCATGGAAAGCAGCTATGTCATTAAGATGCTCGTTGATGTCGCCGTTGACCATGACATGGGCGGTTTTGGGTCTGTTGATTCGCCAAGAATCTGCCGCATCACGATCTATTTCGATTGCAAAAACAGTATGAAATCCTGTTTGTTCAAAACCTACGTCCAAACCACCAGCGCCAGAAAAAAGGCTTATGGAAGTCGGTTTGCCTATTTCATCATAATGAGTACGTGTCATTGTCTGCCAACCTTTCTGCGTAAGTAGTATTTAAAGCCATGAAATACAAGTGTTCAAGGAAATGTTTGTTCAGTAGCTTGTTATTCGAAATGTTCAAAATGCTAAGCATTGTTTTACGATTTCCAATCCTGTTCATGCTGTGCCTACCTCCACCGTGCTGAATTACACACGTTGACATATTTTAGATCATAAGCAAAAGAATTTCAAGAGTATTTGACGATACTGACTTAGCGAAATCACTTAATTCAAATATTTGCGAAACCACATTCTATTGAAAGTATGCAAAACTACCTGTTATGCCTCATTTTCAAGGTGTGATAATAAACCTAAGTTTTAAAAAAAGTAGCACTACATCCAGAAAAAACAGCTATATGTCTTACGATGAGCACTAGCCTAGGTATAGTGTAACTTTTCTTTGCGGAAAATAGAAATCATGGTTCTTGTCTCGCGAAAGCCAGATGACCTTTTCTGGGATAAAAACCGTCTCTTGCTTGCCAAAAATAGAATTCAACACTGGATCATGAATGGATTAACAGGCAGTGGCGCTTCCCGAGGAAGCTTCCCCGTCCCCATCGCCCCTTGCTTTTTGTGGTCGAATAAACACGAAGCATCTTTTCAATGTAGTTAAAACTTCTCACTACAGCATTTCCCGGGAAACCAATGCCCACAACCATTGAGATCCCTTTATTTAAAGGGATCTGGCACACTGACTTGTTGCTTCATTGTCACAGGTTCCGATGTAGTGCTACTTTTTAGAACTTAGGATTAATCATCTTTGTTTAATCCCTGAATTTCTTTTTCGCTATAGACATTTTTATCAATGGAACCGAGAGATGGAGATACCCTTCATTGACCTTGCCATCAATGCACGAAAACACGACTGAATCTGCTTCTTTTTCACCAAGATAGAAATGAGAGTGATCTAATATCCCATATTCATTTGCATACACTTCCAATGCCAGCAACATATTCGGGCTATGGGTTGAAAGCACTATGTGAATCCCCAAATCTTTTATCAAAATCACCAAGATCTCAGCAAACTTGTTGATCCACTCTGGATGAAGATGTGATTCCGGCTCATCCAATATCAACAATGATCGATCATCAAGTGTACCGTTTATAAGCAAGGTTTTCAAGATCAAGAACTGCTTTGATCCTGCCGCAAGATTGCCAACCCTGTATTTCTTGTTTTGAAATACATAGTATGCTTCTTTTGAAGTAACCTCGAATTCACCTGGGACAATCTCGTTGATCTTTTCAAACAACGTTGACATCTTCTTGTTCCGCTCAACAGTCAAAAAATAATTATCTGGATGACCACCATCAAGGAATTCACATAGAATTTGTTGTGCGTTATAATCATCTTGATCTGCCGGGAATGTAATTGTACCGTTTTGGAATCGATCCAGAACATATGGATCATCAATAAAAGTAGCAGAATCATACGGGATGTTAAAAGAACTATCAGAATCAGATTCGTATAGGGAATCTTTCGGAATCCGAACTTTATAAATCAATGAACCATTGTTTTCACAAGTAATCAATGAATTGCCAGAATAATCTATTTGCTTGATCTGACCAGAAAAGCTATAATCCAGAAATGAATTGATTCTATTAGAAAGGTATTTCTCCATTGAATTTGGTTCATTCAATACATTGATACAAGTTTCACATGCTGTAACAAGATCATTCACGACAATCTTGTAAAGATCCTCTTGGTCAACCATATCATCCAAACCATGAAAACGTAAAAAGGTTGCATAGTCCATTCCCTTGTATCGTGCAATCAGATCTTCCAAAAGAGATAGATCATATTTAATCTTTTCTGAAATTCCAAGATTCAATAAAAACAATAAATTGTTTTTATTCTCTGGATCCGCTACATGATCTATTATTTCGCGTGGAAAGATTCTTCGCATCCTATTCACTTCTCTGCGCAATGAAGATTTGACATAGTTTTCCTTTGCATGCTCATATGATTCTTCAACATTATTTCCACCTTGCACAATAGAGAACAGTACCTTTCCAATCGTTGTCTTTCCCGTTCCATTTTTCCCAGACAGGACTGTCAGGCCTTCACAACATATATCTGCCTTTTTAATGATTCCAACATTTTCCAGTTCGAGTCTCATAATTCAAATCTCCTTGATGCATTGCATTTTATCATAGTTGGCGTTAACATCCAAATGATCCTCTTTCATTCTCCAACAAACGAAAGTATAATACACTGATACTCTGGTAGCTGGATCTTTCCGATGCCTAGGGTTCACCTTGACCAGCCTATTCACCAGCTCGATGAACGCAATGCCCTGGACGGAATTGTAGCTTTATTTCTGGAACGACTTGTACCCGACCACGTTCTTGATGTGATCGTATGCATCTCAATCCCCCATATGCCGTTACTTGTACATACAGTAGCCATCTTTCTAACCCCGCGTGTCCTTCATTTTATCGAGCTGCTCCTGCGTGAACTTGCCGTTGATCTCGATCTTCGCCTCGTACTCCTTTTACAGAGCGTCATGTCGCCTCCCATGTTTGTCATGAAGACACTACGGTCGTTATTATCCTATAAATTGAATGGTTCATCGATCATGTTTTCGTGGTATCAATTGTAGATTGGGTAGTTTGGGTAGGATTGGGTAGGATTGGGTGAAAACAGTTGATTACATCCAATCCAACCCTGTTGAAAAGTCCAAGGCATTTACATTGCTCATAGCGATGTACAATCAGCCTTGCAACAAGAAATGCTTGTCGTGTTGAATATAGACGAAAACCAATTCAAGGAAACTTCTTGGACATGGTATTCTAGTTCTTCAGTTCCAGTGTTGTGAATCGCCACTGTCAACAATTCTCGATTCAGTTCCATTAGTCTATTGTCCAGTTCCCATGCAAGCTCCTCTTGTGTGTTAGAAAAGCATTGCCTCGACAACCAGTTCCATTTCCTTCAAAACACGAAGTAGTCTTTGCGAAATCACATCCAGGTGCTTAACCAACTTATCGTAGACTTCATCACAGATTTCTTCCTCGCTTCTTTTCCTTTGGAGTACAACTAAAGCCCTGAGACTCTTTGCAAGGGAATCTCAGGACATTCTCGTGCCAAATATATCTCAATCAAGGATCACCTATTATAAGGTTTTGTTTCCTAGTCATATGGATTAGCTTAGAACCCATTTACCATTCTTATCGCTTCCTTCACGTCTTAATACCCCCGCTTCCTGAAATTCCTTCATATATCGAGCAACTGTTCTTCTTGAAACTCCAGACACATCAACGATCTGTTCTAGCGTCAATCCATCATTTTTCAATAATTCAACAACAATTTTACAAGCAGTCTTTTGTTTGCTTCTAGAATAAGCTTTGATCAAAGTCCCAGTGGCAGGTACTTTCTTGGCAATATCTTCAACAATGCCATTTACAGTGCCATTTACAGTGCCATTTACAGTGCCATTTTCTTTGTCATCATCTGTTCCACTTTCGATAAATCCATCCCGGATAAACAATCTTGTAATAAAGAAACTATGATCATCATCGGTGAGGAACTCAGGAAGTGGTGAACCGTTTTTTTCCAAAGCATTCAAGATCTTCTTGAAACCTGTATTTCTCCCTTCTGTCAAATGCAATTCCTTTAGAAAGTCGCCAATTCTTCGATTCCTGTATCTTCTAACAAAGACATTATAGTTCTTTAGTGCCTCAACGGTTACAGAGCGATCTGGTCCTGGAAAGCTAAGAATTTCGATCTTCTCTTTTTCGATTCGAACCTCTATTGGTTCACGTATGTCATATGCCTTATGGTAAACTGCATTCGCAAGACTTTCTTCAATTGCCGCATAAGGATAATTGAAGAAACGATCTGCCTCCGCTCTGTCTGGATACTTGATAATCCGTTCCTTGATTACAGAATTTTGTATATACCGCAAAGCTTCTCTAAGCTGTTGATGAAGCGGACCTTTGAAAATCTTCTCCTCAATCCGATCTCCTCCAACACCTTCTGGGAACTCCACAACATCAATCTGAGCACAAGGAATATACTTATCTGGCTC
>OMYM01000333.1 GCA_900315225.1 uncultured Erysipelotrichaceae bacterium
CTCTTTCTTTGCCTCGCGAACATCGTCTACATCATCCACAAAATCCTCCAACATCTGCATATTATCGTTGCAGTAGCGTTCATATTGCTTCTCGAAAATCAGCTTCATTTGTGTGTCGTTCACCTCGTCGAAGCGTTTATAGGCATTATCTATATGGAAGAAAAGACGGCTCACTACCTGCGCAAAGTTTTGCACCAATACATTTGTTGATCTGAGCAATTGGCGGTTCAGTAATTTTGTAGGTTCATTTTCTTCCTCTGAAGCTATCAGCAACTTACTCATGTCTGCCAGTTCATTACTGCAATATGGCAGGATTCGGGGCAACACACTTTGTAGCTGCTTGCGGACATTGATATACTCCTTCGACAGTTCACAGCCATTTGCTAAAAGTAGCATTTCACCCATGTTCAGGTCGAACACCTCAGCGTATTTCAAAATACTCTCAACTTCCGTAGCGGCTATATGGACTTCTGCCATCAGTTGACTGATGCGGCATTCCTTTGACATCAGCCAGTCGGCTCGTTCGCAGAACTTGCCAAGCACCCATACCACATCGTCGAGTTTGTTGAAGAAAAACTTCACAAACTCGCTACGCTGGCTGATGTCTGTTTCCAAGTCTATATAATCTGCTGCATCCATTAGTCCTTAATCGTTATTTGTCCGTTCATCAGAAGTGGAAGAAGATAGGAACGAAGAGATTGCAGATCATTCACTTCCTTTCTTTTCGCAACGATGTTCTTTGTTATATCAATTAATTGATGAGGTGTAAAATGTGAAGTAAATATGGGATTGACCAAAAAGAATTTTTTCAAGTCTTTGTCAGACAGGTGCCCGACAGTTGATCCTTTTGTCACTTTCTCCTTAGCTTTCAGATATGGTTTAATCGCAAAATAGGCTTGAAGAATAGTGACCCGCTCCCCATCTTTTACTCTAAGGCGCACACACCGTTGGTTTAAATATGTGTCATTTCTATGCCAAATGTTAATATGGAAATTTCCATCCATTCCTATTACCGCATCTTCTTCTTGAAGTTTGTATTTTCCGTCTACCTCCTCGGAAGAAAAAGTTGAATTCTTACCTTCAAGAATATCTCTAATCCTTACAACAGGCTTATACTGTGGTTCTTCTGTGAAATACTCAGTAGCAAAAGGATAACCATAAAGAACGTCGAGACCATCAAAAAGATTTATCTCACTCCACCCATCAGGAATCTCCCTTTTCAGCGTTTCATTCCACACCATCTTGCCACCTGATGACTTATACGGTTTACCATCTTCATTAGGGAAATCAAACTGCACAAACCAATAGTCATAGATCTGTTTGGCTAATGCCTCCAGCTTGTCGTTGATAAGATTGTTTAGTTCTATCTTATGGTCTATATCTGACAAATAATTCCCTATACATTCTTGCTCTTTGGGGGATGGAAGATATACAATCATATCCTCCACAGCTTCTTTTGAAAGCGTATATCGCTGTCCACTGCCGGTAGCGTTGTTGGAAAAATGCTTTTGGGCATATTTTGTGTGAAGAATAGCATTCAGATATTTTCCATATATCCTATCTTCTTCTGGAATATCATTCTTTGGTGTTATTAGCGCACAATGATACCCTAATACCACATCGTCGAAATCATCTGCGATATATGCTGCAACACCTATATCATCACGAGTTTCACTATCTTTGGTGATTGCTACTTGCCCCTTTCGTAAGATGAAAGTTTCTATGTCACTATCAGAAGCTGATGCAGTCATTAGGCCATCATACATATTTTTTGTGATTGCCCAGTTATAATATACATCCACGAAATTGCAGAGTCTTACAGTTTTTTCGTTCTCTTTTGTTTTCTTATCTATGCCGCTAATTATGACATCAGCAACATCTCCAAGCCTAACTCTTTTCATTACTGCATCAATATTTTATCAGTTTTTGCAATAATTTCATTCTCTAAACTGTGTGCTTCATTAAACATTTGCAAAAGAGTGTTCCTCATTGAAGCCAACCTCGACTCGAATTCTTCATTAGAGATATCCTCATATTCAATCTTTACATCGAAGTACTGTCCTGCAGAAAGAGAATACCCCTTCTTCTTAATGTCATCATGTGAAACAACAACAGAGAAATCCTCAACAGGTTTTTTGGTATTAAACGTATCAACAATTTTATCTATTTCGTCCTGCGCAAGGAACGTGCGGATATTGTTTCCGTCCTTCTCTTCGTAGCCCAATTTTGAGGCATCAATCAAAACGCACTTGTCCTGCTTACCACTCATATCGAAGAACAAAACAGATACGTTTGTACCTGTTGTTGCAAAGATACGAGACGGCATCGATACTACTCCATAAATGATATGGTCATCCACAATCTTCTCA
>OMYM01000396.1 GCA_900315225.1 uncultured Erysipelotrichaceae bacterium
AAAGAGGCGGTTGACCAATGCATCCGCGAGAAGTGCATTGAAGGCGTCAAGACAAAGTATAAGAACGTTGTGTGCTATGGTCTTGCGTGCTATCAGAAGGAATGCATGATGCAGGAGGTCACGGAGAACGACACCTTGCCAAAGCCACGGGCAAGAAAGCGCCGTGCAACAAAGAAACAATAAAATCATGAAAGCGGATTAGGGGTGAATGCCCAGCAATCCGCTTTTTGGCTTGAAGAATGAGGCGCAGTTTGGAGTAATCCTTTATCCTTAACCCCGATTTTAGTAGCATGAAACGTCAGTTAATTATGCTTAATCCTTTGAAACTCCGTTTCTGATACCGCATTTTGAACTTTCGTGAGGATACAATAACATGTTACTTGATCTTGAGTAGTAACATGCTAAAAATGCCGCAGGAGGTGCTTCAATGCCAAGGAACCCAACTTGAAACCACACTTTCTCCGAAATAGAAATCGCGATACACGTTCAAAGGAATCGGGACGGCGGATAAAGTAAAGGATAGACAAAGGATGCACGGGGTCCTTGCACTTTTGGCTGGCAAAGAGAATTCCGTTGAAACTACATTGAAAAAATACAAGTTTCGTGAGAAAAACAAAGAAGTGATCAAGGGACACAAGTCGCATTCAAACAGCGATACATCCAAGACAGGGGATGACATATTCCTTGACGGGGAACTTGTTTGTGAAGTTCATGGCGAACAGCATGCGGGAAAGCCTTGGCTCCAAGGTTGAGATGGCGCTTCTATGCGCCTCAAAACGCCGTATGGGCATAATTCGTCCGATTGCGCGGAGAAGACTGATGGTTCCATCAGGACTTCCGTTTGCAACCAACCCCATCATAACAATCCGCATAGGGATGTTCTGCCAGAACATATAAATCCCTCTTGTCATGTATTCACGCTCTTGCTCTTGGGGAAGGGTTGAACCCATCAAGCGCAACAGCTCCCTGTCCCGTGTGTTCATCCCAATGCGCATGAAGCCATATCCGTGCGGGTGTATCCCTTTTGCTATCTCCACCGATGAACTCAAGAGGAAACCAATGTTGCTGTGAATGGGTTTCTTGCGGATGGAACATGTTTGAGAAGCATCGAAAATGCAGGTCGATTGTGTGTATTACGTAAGCATGATAGTGGTTACGAAAAGTGATAATAGCTTCGGGTTGTTCAATAGGAATGCTTCTGTGTGTGACGTTTACAAGCGTCCTTTTCAGCCCCGATAACAGGGATTTTCCCCAGGATGGTCAGAGTATCATCCTTGGAAAGAAAAACGTTCTGTGAGCCTTGAAATGCCATGAGGCACAGGGAATGGCTCTTCGCATTCCCATTGTCAATCAGCTTTCGAGGAGCTTGTGCATGGATTGTTGCATATTGTCTTAGGATCGTCATTGGCTTGGAGCGCGAGAAACAAGATGGATCCGCTGGACAAATGGCAAGAAGCCGCCTTGGCGTAATACTATTTTTCTTTAGTGGCCGATTTCGGGAAGTTAACGAGATATATGAAGAATTTCTGCATCCGCCACAGCATTCTGCCGCAGGGCTTTCAGAGTTCAAAAGTCCATTGCTCTCCGTATTACAGCTGGATGAAGACGGACAGCGATACGAGTGGAAAACTCAGAATTATCAAGAAAGGAGTAATAGTAGATGAATGCATTGATAATTGCAGATTGGCTGCTTGCTCATAACAATGCTGTCATGAAATATAATTCAGCGGATGAGCTTTCCAATTTGAAGATTCAGAAGCTGCTGTATTATGCTCAGGGCTGTTCATTGGCTTCTTTAGGAAAGGTTCTATTTGAAGATGATATTTTGGCTTGGAAACATAGTCCTGTTGTCGAGAGCGTATATCAAAAGTATCACCAGTATGGCAGAAGCGGCATCTCTGAAATTCCTGATTATCCTGTTTTAAATCCAGAGATAGAGTTGCTGTTGATAAACACATAATAAATTTGCCAGATACTCAGCATGGGAGCTGGCAAACCTTACACATAGGGAAGATCCTTGGAGGCTGACTCCAATCAATCAACCGATTTCGTTGATCCTCATAAAGAACTTTTTTACAACTCACTACCGGGATATTAATAGACAGAGTTTCTTGAGTGAAAACATTGAGCAGCTCCGTGAAATTGAACAGTTGCAAGAGGACTGGGATGGAGAAGGCGGACTTGCATTTGGCAAGGATTTTATTCAAGAAGTGGTGGACTTGGTCTCTACGCTTCAGCTTCAACCCGATCTTGGTCCAACGGGACGCGGTAGTATTCAGTTGGAATATGGGGCTCGAAAAGCAGGGAAAAGATATTTGGAATTGGAAATTTATGAATTGGATCGGATAGTGAAAGTATACGCCAAAGACGAGGCAGGAAATAGACAACACGAGGAGATAGGAATGGAGGATATCAATGGCAGGGTACAACAGTTTTGAAGTGCAATTCGTTTCAATCTTCTTAGACGCAATGGAGAAGTAAAGGCTAAAGCGTTTAAAAGCAAAAAAGGTGGAGTCTCGGTCACCAGAACCAATGATTTGTTGATGCAGATGGCTCTATCATAATGGCTGTATTTCCTGAGTCGTTATGTGTGGATAACAACATATACGAAGAACTCACAGAAGAACAAATTGATGCTTTGACTGATGCGCTTACAATCGTTAAACATGTTTCTGTTGACGATTGATTACGAGGGGAAAGACCAGATCTTCAAGCTAGACTACCCCGAGGAGCTTTACGAAAATGAACGCGGTCCCATCCGCCTTTACAGCATCGCGTTCCATGGCAAGAGGTGCAAGGTGTTCAAGGAAGACCATCCAGCCATTGATTGACATGCAAAGCCTGCAAACAGGCAAATCCCCATTTCCCAAGCACTTTGCATGCTTTTGGAAAAACATTAGACCGCCATGCCATGGCGGCCTTTTTTCACAACTTCCTACGCATCATTTCTTCGTTCTTGCTTCTCGAATACCTGTCTGGCGGGATGCTATGCTTCAGAACCAACAGCATCCCTCGCCTGCCTTTTCACAATGGTTTTTATGCCGCAAACGCTGAAAACGGTGTATACTCTGGAAAAAGGAGGAAGCCACATGACAAAGAGAATTCCCAAAGGTGTCAGTTCGTTCGAGGCAATGATGACGAACGGCTACTACTATGTCGACAAGACAATGATGATCAAGGAACTTTTGGACGCATCGCTGGACGGGGTGACCCTTATCACAAGGCCGAGGCGCTTTGGCAAGTCGCTGAACATGAGCATGCTGGAGTGCTTCCT
>OMYM01000397.1 GCA_900315225.1 uncultured Erysipelotrichaceae bacterium
AGACGATAGCAGGAATACGTTGTATAGGCATTATGTCCGCATTGTGAAAGCGAAGAAACCTTTGTTGTTTGTTGGTGAGAATGTCAAGGGACTCTTAACCATGGGAGATGGGAAGATATTCGAAGCGATCAAGCAGGATTTCTCTGATTGTGGATATGATGTCTATAGTCAGTTGTTAAACGCAAGGGACTATGGTGTTCCCCAGGATCGGGAAAGGGTAATCATTGTTGGGTTTAGGAAAGACTTGGGTATTCGTGACTTTGCTTTTCCTGTTCGTAGAAACTATACGGTTACCTTGAGAGAGGCGTTAAAGAACGTTCCTGAGCCAACGGAAGGTGAAGTATGCGAACAACCCTATAGCAGCAGGTATATGAGCAGGAATCGTAAAAGGGGATGGGATGAAGTCAGCTATACGATTCCTGCCATGGCAAAGCAAGTGACGCTTTGGCCAGGATCTCCTGATATGGTGATGGTTGGAAAGGATCGCTGGCGCTTTGGCGAGGGGTACACAAGAAGATTGAGTTGGCGAGAAGCAGCTGCGATACAGACATTTCCCTCTGACATGGAATTCCATGGGGATCTCACTAGCAAGTATAAACAAATTGGCAATGCTGTGCCGGTAAAGTTGGCGGAGGTGATCGCGACACATCTGTATGGCGTTTTGTCAAATGCCGTGTTCTTTCATGGCTTGGAAGAGAGTGTGATGGATGATAAAGAATGAGAAAGACCCACTTGTCTGGGAACTTTTAGAGACAGAACATGCGATTCATGATGAATGGATTGACCTAAGGATATCTTCGTATCGGTTTCCCGATGGAAAGGTATATGCGCCTTTTTATACGTATAGCCGAAAGGATGATGTCGTTGTTGTCGCAAGTGATGAAGAGGGCAGGTATATTTGCGTGAAACAATACCGCCAAGGCATTGGGAAAGTAACAACAGAATTTCCTGCGGGAGGCATTGAACTACAAGATGTCTCTTTGGAAGATGCCTTGGCGGCAGCGAAGAGGGAGTTGCTGGAAGAAACGGGATATGTCTCGGATGAATGGAAATACATGATGAAGATCGCTGCGAATGCAACGATATGTGATAACTACGAATACTTGTTCATAGCGAAAAACTGTCGCAAGGTTGCAGGACAGTCGTTGGACGTTACAGAATTTGTGAATGTAGAGCGATACACTTCACAAGAGTTGGAACAGTTGATCGCCATGGGTGAGTTTCAACAAGCCATGCATATTACCGCATGGCTGTTGTCACAAAGACAATAAAAGTGGATTGGCTTGCCAATCCACTTTATTGATTATGCGTCGATGGTGGAAATCTTCAGGGTTATTTCTTCCAAGACGTCAAGCAATGCCTTGACAGTGTCAAGGGATGTGAAGATGGTTGTGTTGTTCTCTATGGCACACATGCGGATGAGTGCTCCATCGTTTGCGGTGTCATTGGAACGGATTTCCTTGGTGTTGATCACATAGGCGATATGACCTTGCCTGATAGCATTGGGGATTGCCTGGGGATCTTCACTGATCTTTGCGATGACGTGTGTACGGATGCCATTTTTCTTGAGGAATTTAGCGGTTCCTTCGGTTGCTTCAATGTTGAAGCCAAGGTTGTAGAAACGCCTAATCAGAGGCAATGATTCTTCCTTGTCGTCATCGGCGATTGTCGCAAAGACAGTTCCATAATTACGCATGCTGATGCCAGAGGCCTGCAAAGCCTTGTATAACGCACGATTAAGCTTGTCATCATAGCCAATGGCTTCACCTGTTGATTTCATCTCAGGCGAGAGATAAGCGTCAAGTCCCTTGAGCTTGTTGAAAGAGAAGACAGGAACCTTGACATAGTAGCGTTTCTTTTCTTCCGGATAGAGGTGGAAATACCCTTGTTCCTTTAAGCTCTTGCCAAGGATGACTTCCGTGGCGATATCCGCCAAGGAATATCCTGTGGCTTTAGAGAGGAAAGGAACAGTTCTAGAAGAACGAGGATTGACCTCAATGACATATACATTGTCATCCTTGTCAACGATGAACTGGATGTTGTAAATGCCGATGATGCCTATGCCAAGGCCAAGCTTCTTTGTGTAGTGGAGGATGGTTCCCTTGACTTTGTCAGAGATGCTGAAGGTGGGATAGACAGAGATAGAGTCACCAGAGTGAATGCCTGTTCTTTCAACCAGCTCCATGATACCTGGGACAAATACATCAATGCCATCGCATACAGCGTCTACTTCCACTTCCTTGCCATGGATGTATTTGTCCACAAGGACAGGTTTCTCTTCATCGATTTCCACGGCAGTCTTGAGATATCTCTTGAGTTGTTCATCGTTCCCCACAATTTGCATGGCTCGTCCACCCAGAACGAAGCTAGGGCGAACCAGCACGGGATAGCCAATTTCATTGGCTACCCGGATACCGTCTTCAATCTTTGTGACAGCTCTTCCGGTAGGCTGAGGAATACCCAGCTCCTGTAAGACTTTCTCAAAGAGATCACGGTTTTCCGCTCGGTCGATTGCTTCGACATCAGTACCAATGATATTTACCCCACGCTTCATGATCGGTTCCGCAAGATTAATGGCTGTCTGTCCGCCAAGAGACGCAATGACACCATCTGGTTTCTCAAACAGAATGACATTCATGACATCCTCAGGGGTCAATGGCTCAAAGTAAAGCTTGTCTGCCGTTGTATAATCAGTGGAAACAGTCTCTGGGTTGTTGTTAATGATGATGGCTTCATAGCCAGCCTTGCGGATTGTCTGCACAGCATGGACAGTGGAATAGTCAAACTCCACACCCTGGCCAATACGGATTGGTCCTGCGCCTAAGACAACGATTTTCTTACGGTCAGAGAGAACCGAGGCATTTTCCCCTGTGTAGGAGGAATAATGATAGGCGATATATTTGCC
>OMYM01000400.1 GCA_900315225.1 uncultured Erysipelotrichaceae bacterium
AGCGAAAAGTTCTTGTTTGACTATTGGGAGTTGAATGGCAGTAAGGTCGATGGCTTGAGTGCAACGATTGAGCCTGGGCAATTGTCCGTGCCGAAGACAGGTTCAGCCTTGGTCGCTCACTATAAGGTTAACCCAAATTATGATGAAACTGATAAGAGAGGTCGTACGCCAAGAGACATAGACCTTGACAGTTGGATCCAGAGTATTTTGGATCAACAGAAACCACTTGTGGAAACGGGATGTGACAAGACGGCAGTGGTATTTGACTATGAAAACAGGATATATCGTGTAGATCTCACGGCGCAATCGCAAATGTCTTCATTTATTGGAACGATTGACCTGGGATTCGTTATTGACGTATCTGGCTCAATGAAGTTCCCTTCCCATTTGATTAATTTGGAAAAAGTGGTCAATATTCAACCGGGTGAACCAGATTATGATCAAAGTCTTTATGGAACAATGTTGCATTTTGACAATAGTCGAATCAACGGCAAGGGCGAGACTGAAGTCAATCTAACGACTATTAACGACAATGTTAATGGCAAGACACGTGGCGAGGCATGGGGCATGGATAAGAGCAAGGAATATTTTGTTCTTTTGGATTATGGCGAGCTACCTGACCGCAGCCCAACAGGAACTGTCTGTTATCTATATTATAATCATAATGGCTCTAAATGGGTTCTTTGCGATTCGTCCAAAGCCAAGGGTTCAGATGATTTTGATGTCACTGACAATTCTAAAAAAGCTTATTACAAGCCTAATACCAATCCTTATTATGCCATTAAAGTGGCAGGTGATCTGGTTACTTCTGAAGAATGGAATGATCCAGCAACCAGGGCTATTATGAACAAGACCAATGTCAGGGAGGGACATTACAAGACAAGAGCGTATTATCTTGAAAAGAGTATTAACGAGGCTATTGACACATTGGATCAGATTGTTGAAAAACTGTCGGTTTCCTCTGATATGGATGAGGATAGAAAGGTTAGGATTGCCTGGAATACTTTCTGCAATTACCTGCCAAGTCAAGATGATAGCTATACAAACGCCTCAGGAAAATATGTGGTGAAAAAGTCTAATCAGAATTCTTTCCTGACCATTGACCAGGATGAAAACCCGATTGAACTGATTTATGCGTATGACGGTGGAACAAGTACAGATATCGCTTTGCTAGATGCGGCTGGTTATACAACAAGTGAAGTATCAAACAAACACTTGAAATCAGATGTCACTAATTGGAAGCGTGGAACAGAAAGCCATTCTGTTAATAAGGATTCTGGTGGTTTTGTCTGGGATGAGGATTCCACGAAGTTTGCTATTCTAATTACGGATGGCATGCCGCAAAGAAGTTCCAATGGCGTCGATACATCGCGTGTGTATGAAGCCGTCAAGTATTTGAAGAGCGAGGATTTGGATGGAACTCCATTTGTGGATGGAGAGGGGAAGCTCGTTGGACCAGACGCAACGCTTGTTAGCGTAGGCTTGTCAATGGCTGATTTGGCTGCTGGCTCTGAATTGATGTATGGTATTTCTTCCAAGGATGAATATGGAGACCCGTATTACTATGAAGCTAGCAATGGCTCTGACCTGTCTAAGATTCTGTATGAAATTATCCAGACGTTGATTGTTCCTGCGACTTCGATTGGCACGATTACCGATACGGTCAATGAAGCTTTCTATCCTATCGATGTCAATACAGGGGAAGCATTGAAGGTTGATGATTGGATTGATTTGAATGGGCAGAGGATCAGTGATGCTGCCAAGCAGACGTATACAGGACCTCATGGCGTGGTTTTATATGAGGATGGATTGTATAGTGTCAAATGGGAAAGCCAGGATATCACTTGGGTCAATGAAGAGACGAATGGCTGGCATGGAACTGTGTATGTCAAGGCAAAGGAGAAGTTTATTGGCGGAAATGGCGTAAGAACCAATCAAGAATATATCGGTGACGATGGCTCGGTGGTCGATGGCGCAACAATAGAAGTAACGCATATCAAGGGCGTTAATGATGTGAGCGCAAGACCATTGAATCAAAATTTTATCAGTGAGGGTAAGAAGACTAGCCAAACCCCGCGTGTCAATGTCAACGAGCTTGACTTGATAGGTTCGGAAACCGAATGGATTGTTTATAATGGCACACAAGTTACCCCATATGAACAATTGAAGAATATGATGAATAACATTCATGCCAAGGAGGTTGTTTCAAGCGAGAGTAACGACCTGGCAAGTGATGGCAAGTCATCGTATGTCTATCCACTCGAGGCAAATTCCATTGGCGACCAGCGTGAGGATTCTGCGCAGGGAACGAATCTGACATTCAGTCTGAGCGATGAGCTGAAGGCGTTGTATCGCGAGCATATGGAGCGCGAGCATGGCGTGGTTATCGAAGAAGGCAAGGAGTTGGAGACTTTGCTTGACGAAGCCATTGCAAGTTCAACGGGTTCGGTTTCCATGCCGTATGATCTATATGGTCAAGAGGTTGAGACGTGCGGGACGATTAAAGTTGAAATCAAGGAAATCGCTGATGAATACAAGGCAATTGCTGAGTTGCAGAAGCAAATCGATAATCTGACTGCAGAAGGAGCTTCCAGTGAGGATATTGAAGTATTGCGCCAGAAGGTTCAGGAGTCTGAGAAAAGAATCGCCGACATTAGGAAGAACCTCAGCAAGGAAGGTCATAATGCTTCTATTGATACTATGGAGAGCTATACGCTGGTTGTCAAGTTCACGCCGAATTATGCGGCTGTTCCAGTTGGGCAGGGTGGCGATCCTGAGCTAAAAATGGACGAAAAATTCCATACCGGCAAAAACGGGACGGCTTATCAAGGTCACGCGGCTGGTACGGATGAGAGTGCAAATATTCATTCTGTCAAGCCATATGTCAAGAAAGTCGAGATCATCAAGACGGATGAAGGCGGCATACATGGCAATGCGCTGACAGGTGCGCAATTCACGCTATATGCAAAGCAATCCGAAAGTGATGAATTGGTGCAAGTGTATGATTCTGGCGACAAGGCGTTCGTGCTGGTAGAGGCATTGAAAGACAACAATGGCACTGAGTATTACCTCAAGGAGACGGTTGCGCCACAAGGATTTAAGTTGTATGAAGATCCAATTAGCTTAGATGTGACGCTGACGGATGACAAGAATGACCTTGATGGTTTTGTCGGGGTGTACAATTGGAAACAGGATGGCATTGTGAAACTTGGCGATTTAAAGGAGTATACCAAGGAAGATGTCAAACAGTTGTTGCCGGAAGAAACGGATGAAGAGTCTGAGGAAGATTCCGACCCTGTGGCATACTTTGTCATTCCAAATGAAAGAGGAATGACGCTGCCAGAATCTGGTGGCAGTGGCGCACTGCCTATCAGGCTGGCGGGATTAGCGGTCATGGCGGCAGCGCTTGCATTATTGTTAAGCAAAAGAAACAGGAACTAGGTTTATCAATCGATAACAGTCAAAAAGGAGCAAGGATGCTTGCTCCTTTTGATCGTTTATGGGAGTCAGGATGTCGCACGCGTATCGGGATGAAAAGTTTGGAGCAATCGATAGCAAGTGCTTCAGGAATGAAGTGCATGGTGCAATGGAGACATGAAGAGACAGAAATGCGGTGGCTTTTCCCTTTTGCGCCAGTCGTCAAAATAGAGATAGACAGAGGAAAAACACAAGCAAATATGCAAAACAGAAATCAAGTCCAATATATCGGACTCGATAAAAAATGAGGGTTTACACCCCGGGAGACATGGGCTAATATAGGCGCACACAGGGAAACTGTGTCGAAGGAGCAGCTTGTAGCAAGCCTAAGGTTAGCGGGCAAGCATGTGTAGTTGTCTTGCCTGTTAGCAAGACAACATGGGCGGGTGCGTATGGCAAGGATGCCGCGATCTCTGAAAACCGAATTTGTTTTTTGACAAGAAGCGTGGGTTGGAAACAGCGCTATGCGACAGGTTATGGTGCGTATGGAATCACTGACTTCATGTTTTCTAATATTTTTCAGACAATTGTCATTGTGGTTCATCATAATGGCTTATCAATGGAAAGTGGGTTCTTTCGGTATGATATACTTGCATTGAAGGGGGTTGTTTATGAGAGGTATATTTCAACACAGTGTGGTCGCCATTGTTTTGGCGATGGTGTTTTCTTTGTTGCCAATATCGGCGGAAACGTTAAAGATGCCAATTGGCTTCCTGGAAACAGAAGCTTCATCGCAGCGCAACGATGAAGCAGCAAATTACCATGCGGGTGATGACATTGTGCGTGTTTCCATCGTCTTGGATGGAGATGCGACAATCAGTCATTATTCCACGAAGGGTGTTGCTCAAAATGCGAGCGCTGTCAGGTATCGTGGGCAGTTGCGCCAACAGCAGGAAGCTTTGACCGAAAGGATCAGTTCCCAGATCATTGGCGCTCCTTTGGATGTCAATTGGAACATCACTTTGGCAGGAAACATGATTTCCGCAAACGTGAAGCGCAGCCAGATTGAAGCGATCAAGGGGATGGATGGCGTAAAAGATGTTGTCTTGGAGAGACGCTACAACGCGCCAGAGCCAATGGAAGACGAACAGGGCGTGACAGAGCCTGAGATGATTACTTCAGGCGTAATGGTTGGAGCCAATGTCGCTTGGGCGAATGGCTATACGGGCGCTTCTTCCAAAGTGGCGGTCATTGATACGGGAACGCGCTTTACCCACCAGTCTTTTGATGCAAGCGGATATGCGCATGCAATTGCGGAGATTGCCCAGCAAAAGGGCATGACATACGATGAATATGTCAAGCAAAGCGGTGTCCTTACGCTGGATGGCGTGAAAGATGTTTTCGAGCAACTCAATGTCTATGACAGGATTGAGCAGGAAGCGCTTGGATACACGGCGGATGACATGTATCTCAACGCCAAGATTCCATTTGCTTTCAACTATGTCGACAATGATCTTGAGGTTGACCATGCGCATGATAGGCAAGGAGACCATGGCACGCATGTATCAGGCATTTCCACTGCAAACCGCTACATCGCCAATGGCGATGGAACGTATTCGGTCGCGGTGGACAAGACGAGGGTTGTGGGAAACGCGCCTGATGCGCAGTTGTTCACAATGAAGGTCTTTGGCAAGAATGGCGGGGCATGGGATTCTGATTTCATCATTGCGATTGAGGATGCGATTATCCTTGGCGCAGATGCATGCAATCTATCGCTTGGATCTGCCGAGGAAGGCTTTGCAACGGAGATCGCTTATCCTTACCAAGAGATTCTCGATCGTCTGGTTGAGAGCGATACGGTGGTGGCGATTGCGGCAGGAAACGAATATAACTTTGCATATAGAGATTCCAATCGCAGGATGCTGTATGCGGACGATGTGAGCTATGACCATGTTGGGTCACCTTCGTCATACGACAATGCCTTGTCTGTCGCTTCCGCATCCAATGCGGGAAGCGCAAGTTATCTCTTCACCATCAAGGACAATGCTTTTACATATACAGAGCCAAGCGGTGGTCAAGATCAGATTGTTACTCTTGGGGGAGAACAATCCTATGTGTTGATCGATGGTTTTGGCTCACAAGAGGAAATGGCTGCCTTGGCAGATGTGATCAAGGGTAAGATTGCGATGGTTTCAAGAGGCGGAGACATAAGTTTCTATCAGAAAGCCAATGCAGCCGTAGAAAAAGGTGCGATCGCTACGGTTATCTACAATAATCAGCCAGGGACATTGAACATGAGCCTTTCAGGCTATTCCTATAAGAACCCAGTCATTGGTATTGCCCAGGGAGATGCCGCAAAGATCAAAGAGCTTTCCGATCATAAGATGACCGATGATGGCGCTGAATACTATGAAGGCAAGGTCACAATCGGCACAGAATTGGAAATTGTGATGCCAGACCTTGCTAGGGACGTTTCAATGAGCGCGTTCTCATCGTTTGGCGTTCCTGGCTCATTGACCTTGAAGCCAGAGATCACCGCTCCTGGCGGAAACATCTATTCCACTAGAGGGAACTCCGATTCCTACTATGGAAGCATGTCTGGAACATCCATGGCTACCCCGCAGGTGGCAGGACTTGCGGCGCTTGCGGCGCAATATATCAGGGAAAAAGGCTTGGCGCAACAGGAAGGTCTTACTGTCAGGGCGCTTGCCCAAAGTTTGCTGATGTCTACGGCAGGACCGGTCTTTGAGACAGATGAAAACTATTATTCTGTCATGAAGCAAGGGGCAGGATTAGCGAATGTAGGCAGGGTTGTTACCGCCAAGGGATACATCCTGATGGATCCTGATGCGACAACTGGCGCGCAAGATGGAAAGGTGAAGGCTGAGTTCTATGATGATCCCGAAAGAATAGGCGAGTATTCCTATCGTTTTACGTTCAACAACATGACGGACGAGACGCTGGAGTATACGCTTGCTACAGATATGTTTACACAAAGCGTTGGCTCTTATGAAGCAACCAGGTATGCATACCAGGCCGGTGATTACCTGGAAACAACAACGACTCCCATTGAAGCGGACATTTCATATGAGATCGATGGCCATGCATTTGTCCCAACGGTGGAAATCACGGCTGACGTTGACCTTGATGGCGATACGGATGCGGATGATGCCAAGGCAATCTTGATGATTGCGGATGGCAACAAGACCATTGCAGACTATGGCTGGATAGATGAGGAAGCTATTTCAGCGACAGAGAAGTTTGTTGGGGCAATTGACTTGAATGGCGATGGCGAAGTCAATACATACGATGCGCATTTGATCATTTCATCCATCGAGGCGGAAGGCTTTACGGTGGAAGGACATGGTTCCGTCGAGATCGAGGTATCGATCAAGCTAAGCGATGAGACAAAGGCTTCCTTTGACGAGAAGACGCCAAATGGCGCATATGTCGAGGGTTATACGTTCATTCGTCCAATGACAAGCGGCGAGGGAGAAATCCTTGATGTTGAATACTCGATTCCAATGCTTGGCTTCTATGGTAATTGGTCAGATGCATCAATGTACGATAGAAGCAGCTATGTCGAATTCCTATACAACGGAGCGAATTACGAAAATTCCTTCGAGAAGCTGCCATACACGATTTCTTATCTGAAAAGAAACAGCATTCCTTACTATGCGAACGTTTTAAAGATCGATGATGCATGGTATCAAATCAACCCATATGCTACAGAGGGCGAGATTCCCTACGGGAAAGCGGCTGTGCGCTCTAATGCGGTCATTAATGGCTATTATGGCCGCTTGATCAGAAACGCTGGTCTTTCCGCCGCAATCGTTGCTGATGAGAATGATGAGATTGTCTATGTCGGCGATGTCGATCCGCAGACATGGCGCGTATTCTATTACTCTGGCATGGAGTATCAAGGAAGATCTACCGCCGCATGGTGGGATGAAGACGATGTGACAGAGGAAGTCTATTTGTATGGTCATAATGGCAATGATGTTGAAAAGACAGCGGCAGAGCTTGGCTTTGGCGAAGGAGATGTGTTTAGCGTCAAGGCATTGAATATCCCGGAATACTACACGAGGAATGACAGTGGCTTTGACGAGCGGTATGTCAGGGATCTGATTGATTCTGACAAGCTGGGCAAGGGTGTTTGGCTTTCAACGACATTGACGGTCGATGACACACAACCACAGGCTGTTGCGGTATCCAAGGTCAAGACGCACAATGCCATGGATGGAACGGAAAAACAGGAGATTGTCGTTGAGACAACGGACAATCAGTTTGTTGCCTATGTCGCTTTGTTGGTCAATGACGAAGTTATTGCGCACGATGTCCCTTCGGCGCAAGGGGCGGGCGAAACGACAACTTCAAGGTTCGATGTCACGAATTTGACAGATGGAACCTACAAGGTCTTTGTTGGCGACTACGCAGGCAATGAGGCTGCGTATGAACTAAAGTTCAATGATAGCCAAAGCGATGCAAACGTTGCGCTTGAGGAAACAGAGATTGCATCGTTGTCCAATGTCTCCCTGGAAGAGCCTGAGGCAATAGAGTTGGCGGCGAGAGGTTCATTGAATTCAAGCGAGATAGAAACAGATGTCGATGAAGAAACCAATGGGACGCGTATTGATCTTTGGACAGGTGATGATACAAATGGTATATTCGTCATTGCATATGACACAAGTATCCTGGCGCTTGACACGGTTTCAACCATTGACTCCTATGGCGATCTTAAGGTTGAGGATGGGTTGATTACAGTTGCGTTTGCGCATAGGGAAGAGTTGAATGACTATTTTGTTCATGTAGAGTTCTCTTACACGCCTTCAGACAAGGACGTTGAGACAATCGTCAAGATCACCGCATTGGAGGAAAACGACAAAAAGCCTGGATCAACTGAGGAAATCAAGCTTGTCCTGCCTGGAAACAAGTATCCAGTCACTGTCGCAGCAGGAGAACACGGTAAAACAGAGCCACAGGGAACGTTTGAGGCAATGGCTGGCGAACAGGTCAAGGTTGTCGCAATTCCCGACACGCATTATGTCGTTGACACAGCAAGCGTTAATGATGAAACAGTTGCGGTTGAA
Organism: uncultured Erysipelotrichaceae bacterium; assembly: GCA_900315225.1. Lineage (GTDB taxonomy): Bacteria > Bacillota_I > Bacilli_A > Erysipelotrichales > Erysipelotrichaceae > Bulleidia. The sequence continues at coordinate 8,508 of OMYM01000400.1, forward strand.
GATAATGCGTTCTCATTTGTCGTTGAGGGAGAAACAAAGGCTGATGTCACGTTTAAATTGACTGAATACACGGTTAAGGCGCTGGCGGAAGAGGGCGGCGTAATTTCTCCTGAAGGGGAAACCGCTTATGTTGCGCTTAGTGAGGCAACGTATATGATCACGCCAGACGAATACCATGAAATCGACAGTGTGACGCTTAATGGCGATGTTCTTGAAGTCAACGATGGGATTGTTTCATTTACCGTCGATGCAAACAAAGAACTCAAGGCAACGTTTAAGCCCAAAGACTTCATTGTGACAGCTACTGTCGGCGAAGGTGGCACGATTTCCCCGGCGGGAAAGACTTCCTATGCTGCGCTTAGCGAGGCAACGTACAAGATTACACCGGGGGAACACTACGAGATCAAGACCGTGACGCTCAATGGTGAGGAAATTGAGGCGAAGGATGGCGTTGTATCCTTCACGGTGGACGCAAACAAAGATCTAAACGTTACTTTCGGAAGGATTGTGCGCACAGTCATCGCAAAGGCAGGAAAGAATGGATCAATCTCTCCTAGCGGTGAAATGATGATCGAGTCAGGCGATGAAATTGAATTTACGCTGGAGCCTGCGGATGGCTACGAGGTCGAGGAAGTGCTTGTTAACGGTCGTTCAGTGGAGGTTGTGGACAACAAGTTTACTTTGGAGGTCGCTTCAGACATCAGCGTCAAAGCGTTCTTCACGAATATCGAAAGACCTGTGGAGCCAGAGAAGGCGAGTGTATTGCTAGTGAAGGAAGGCGTGGGTGAAGCCACATTGTCGGCGCAGGGTTTGGTCGACATTGGGACGATTGTCACGCTACAGTACAGCGAGGACATTGCGCAAGGCTATGTGCTTGACTATATCAAGATCAATGGCAAGAATGTCGAGGCATTGGATGGAACCATGGCGTTCACGGTAGAGGGCGATACGGTTGTCAATGTTGTGTTCAGACAGCTGCACATCGAGTTCTACGATGAACATTGGTACGAAAACGGGATTATCCAGGGAACCTATGACGACCCAAAGGGAGTAAAGGACACGCAATTCAACAAGACCGTCAGGGGACGCGAGATCTTTGACCCAGCAACGGACAAGTGGTATTGGCTAGACTCTGTGCTAGGTGGCAAACCTGCGAAAGGCAAGGAAGTCTGGATGCCGTATGTTTACCAGGACGAAAAGCCTGGAAGTACCGATGGCAAGTGGGTCAGGTATGACGCAAATGGTGGAATGATCAAAGGCTGGTATACCGCCAGCAATGGCAAGTACTACTATGACCTGATCACTGGCGCAATGGCGAAGGGAACTGTTGTCATTGATGGGAAAAAGTACACTTTCGACCTTGTGACTGGGATATTGCAAGACTAATTCATCTGGTTGATAAAAGGATCGGCGCTCGCCGATCCTTTTGACCCAGAAAATGACTGTGTAGGGTAAACCGGACATTCAATGATAGCCCGTATGTTGATGGATGATATGCCAGCAGGCAGACGCTACAGAATTCTACCTAATTGTGCGTCCGAGTATACGATGATTTGATTGCTGGCGCAATGCTAAAAGGCAACCATCGCGCGCTAAGGCAATAAGAAAACAGGCGGATGAAATATCCGCCTGTTGTATTAGTCTATGGAATCAAATTCATCGAGGATTGCCTGTTGCGGTTCGCTGGTCAAAAGCGATACGGCGACATTGGCGACCAAGGCGAGCAAGAATGCCGGGAGAAGCTCATAAATGTTGAATATCCCGCCAAGAGGGCGAACAAGGAACTTGAAGACGAAGATCATGATTCCCCCCGTTAACATGCCTGCAAGCGCGCCATATTTGTTTGAGCGTTTCCAGTACAGGGCAAGCAGGACGACAGGTCCAAAGCTTGCGCCGAATCCCGCCCAGGCAAATGATACGATGCCAAAAACGGAAGAATCTGGGTTCCATGCCAGGAAAATCCCAATGACCGCAATGATAAGCAGGCTGATCCTGGAGATCTTCAACATGTTTGATTCATCGACCTTGGCTTTGAAAAAGCGCCTTAGGATATCGTTGGAAACGGATGACGATGCGGCTAGAAGCTGGGAGTCCGCCGTGGACATGGTCGAAGCAAGGATGCCTGCTAAGACAACGCCTGCCAACAAGGCGAATAAGAAGCCACGGCTGGCCAACAGGGAGCTAAGGGCTACGATGATAGTCTCGGAGTTGTTTCCAGTTAGCGTAGCGATGGAACCACTTGCGGAAAGCGCGTTGCCTATGATTCCGATGAAGATTGCAATGCTCATGGAGATGACGACCCAGACAGACGCAATGCGCCTCGACAGGGCGATCTTTTCATCGCTTTCAATGGCCATGAATCTCAGCAGGATGTGCGGCATTCCAAAATAACCAAGCCCCCAGGCAAGGGTGGAAATAATCGTTAAGAATGTGTATGGGGACGATGTTCCCGTGACAGGATCGTGGATGGATGTCAATGAGAAATAGCCGGCAAGGGAGCGAGCGTTGTCAATGACAGCGCCAATGCCTCCCGCCGAGGAAATGCCGAAAAGCATGATTGCGATCAAGGCAATGGTCATGATGATCGATTGGATCAAATCGGTGAAAGACGCAGCCAAAAATCCTCCAAGCGTTGTATAGAGGATAATGATGATGGCGCTGACGATCATTGCTACATGGTAGTCCATGCCAAACAGACTGGAGAACAGCTTGCCGCAGGCTGCGAATCCGCTGGCGGTATATGGCACGAAAAAGACGATGATCCATAGGGCTGCCACAAGCAGAAGAATATTCCTCTTGTCGTGGTATCTGTCGGAGAAAAATGCTGGAAGGGTGATGGATTGCGTCTTCTCTGTGTAGCGGCGTAATCGGCGAGCCACAAAGAGCCAATTGAGATAAGTGCCGATCGCTAGTCCAATCGCCGTCCAGCCAACATCGCTGAGACCTGTCAAGTATGCTAGTCCAGGCAACCCCATCAACAGATAGGAACTCATGTCGCTGGCCTCGGCGCTCATTGCGGTCACAAATGGACCGAGTTTTCTGCCGCCAAGATAGAAATCGTCGACGGTTTCGTTTGTCTTGGAGAGACGGATCCCGATCAGGATTACGAATCCTAGATACAGGATGATGGATGTCAAGATACCTGTGTTTGCCATGTTTAAACCTCCTGAAAACAAAAACGCCATCTTCCAGAGACGACGTTGCGCGGTACCACACTGGTTGCCATGGCAAAAGCCATGGCCTCTTGTTTGCCCTTTAACGCTGGCGTGCGGTCTTTCTTACTATCAGTTCGGAAAGACTTCCGGGAAGCCGGTTTCACGCTTGCGGTTGCCTGCCGGGCTTCCACCGCCCCCGGCTCGCTGACAGGACTTGCAAGGTTACTCTTTTCCCGCTCGAATTGTGAAAATATTACAGTAAAGGGAGAGGACTTGTCAATGAAATATTTCAAGAAAACAATTTGGCGGCTGAAAGGAGTTTCATTGTGAGGCGCGGAAAAATGATGCATGATCGAAACAAATGAGGTGACTGGCATTGTTTTTCCGTTTGTTTTCTTCCATAAATATAGTAAAATAGAAACAGAAATCAAATTGGAGGAAAAAATATGAATAATCTTCTTGGCTTGTTGACAAGCAGCTTGACTTCCCAGACTTCTGTCGATGCGACCGCAAAGAAGACTGGCTTGAACACAAAGAGCGTTATGGCGATTCTTTCATTTGCCTTGCCGATGATTATGAAGGCGATGACAAATAATGCCTCGACGGGAAATGGCGCAGCTTCCTTGTTGTCTGCCCTTGGGCAGCATTCGACGAAAAAGTCGATTCCTGACCAGATTGCTGAAGCAGATCAGGCGGATGGAGAGAAAATTCTTCGCCATATCTTTGGCAGTGAAACGGACAATGCGATGGGTGAGATTGCCAAGGGAACTGGCTCTTCCACAAAGGATGTCACGAGTGTTTTATCAACGATGGCACCAACGCTTCTTTCAACGCTTTCTACCGTTACAGGCACTGCTTCTGGCAAGACAGGAAAAGTGAATCTGTCCGATGGCATTGATGCAAGCGATATTCTTGCGTTGGCGGGCGGAAGCTCTGGCGTAACCAATCTTGTTGGATCGCTTCTTGGCGGGAATAATGCACAGTCTTCTAACAAGAACGATGGAACTGCGCTGTTGGGTAGTTTGTTGTCATTGATAAAGTAACGGTAAAGCAAGACCTATGGGTCTTGTTTTCTTGATGATTGTCGTTCGGATAATTCGGCATATAGGAAGGTTTTGCCATGAAAAAAATATGTTTGGCGCTTGCCGTGGCGCTTTTGGCGGGATGTACCAGGGCGATAAGTGATGCTTCTGCGAGGAAGGGGGAAATGGTGATTGGAAGTGAAATTTTGCCGCAAGAAATAAACGAAATCATGCTCTGGCAGTATGGGGACAACAAGCTGGACTCATTCATGTACGATATGGTCGAGATTTCTGGGTCATATTCGCTGACGGCGCACTATAGCGATGAAGATGGCGAACACATGGAGATTTTTGACGTATCGTTTGAGGACTGGTCGAGCGTTCTTGGCGCATTGGATGGCTGCGCCGTGGATACGATGCCTCCCGCTTCACGTCATGTGTACATTGACTGGGCTTCGCGCTTGCAGGAGGACGATGGCAAGGAGGTGGTTGTCGATGAACAAGGGTTCTTGAGTCTATCGGCCTTGGTGCAGGGAATCGCTGAAACTTGCCGCGAAACAAAGTTGTTGCAGCAAAACGAAGACCTGCAATGGCTCAGGCAACAGATCGTGGAGAACAGTGCATTGGTTGGCGTAGCTTGCGTCGAAGGATACTCAGATGCTCCAGAGTTTAGTGAATCAATGCTTTTGCTTGACCATCTGGGATATATTGATGCATATTCGTTCCTTGCCCGCATGACAGAAGAGAATTTTAGCAATTCCGGGGGAAGATATCTTTTCCTTCTTGTGCCGCTTGACGAGGAAACAAGGATCATTGTCGAAGACTTTGAAGGGGATGCAACGGTGTTCGACAGGCAAGATGGCAAGCCTTTGTTAGTGGCTGCCGAGGGATATGACAACTCGGTTGTCAAGGTTACTGTTGAAAGGGGATTTGAGGCATTCGAATTCTATCTTGCTGAAAACAAGGAATATGGTGGGTTCCTGATGCCTAATGGTGGAGGCGTGTATGATTTCACCATGCCCTTGGGAACATCGGACGAGGATACGACTGGAACGATTCGACAAGTCCAGGATGAGCTGAAGGAAAACGGATACCTTGCGGCAGAGATACTTATTGGAAACACCGGGGACATTGACCTTGGCATGGCGTTGAACTATCTGGATCTGGAGGGATACCTGGATTATTATCCGTTCCTTGCGCAGATTGACGAAGGGCATTTCATCCGCATGGGCAATAGCTTGATTGTCTTGATACCGTGCGGGAGCGATTGCTTGGTTGAAGTCAGCGACATGGAGGGGAATGTGCTGTATCGCGGCGAGAATGGGGATCCCATATTGTTGTTGGCGGGAGATGGACCGCTATCGACAGTTGAAGTAAATCTTGTTCAGGGAGATAGGCGTGCAGTGGAACATCCGCGCGAGGATTTCTACAATGGCGGTTTGTATGTGGATGATTCGAGCATTGTGGCGGACTATACCTTGTGGCAAAACACAGAACTTTTCCAACAGGCGGCGTTTGACTTGTTGTATGAAAACGATGAAGACTTCAGGGCATTGATCGAGGAGGGAAGGCAATGGTGGTACTATGGCCATTGCTATGTGGATGGAAACGAATGCCAGTCGTACTGGATCGAGGACGATGACGGGAATGTCGTGCGCTATTACGCGGTTTCAGGAGATTATCGCAATGCCTACCGCTATTACTTTGAGGAAGATACTTGGAAACAGGTGTATGGCGCGCAATAGCCATGGCATGGCAAGCGAAGTGAGCAAGGCAAAAAGAAAATGACCGTTGGGAGAAATCGGTCATTTTCGTTCACTGCTGTATCTATTAGGAAAGGGGAGAGTATTATTATTTCAGCAGATGGTCTAAGTTCGGCTTTTCGCCGTCCTCCTTTTTGTCGACTTCATATTATCCTGCCGACATCCATAGTATAGCGGATAAATGACGCGGAATTATGTTAGAAGTTTAAAGAAATGGTTAAGAGTCTTTGAAGAAAAGCAAAGCTTGAGGTTTTGTTGGCTGCCTAGGGTTGTTCTGGTATAAAATGAAGACACAAGGAGGCAAAGGAAATGATTAGAAATATTGTATTTGACTGTGGCGGCGTGATTGCAGACGTGAAATACATGGATCTTTTGCGGAAGTATAAGCCCAATCCCATTGAAATGGCGCGTTTGGCGGTCATTCTTGCGGATGGGAAAGAATGGTCCGATTGGAACAAGGGGCTAATGACACTTGATGAGATGGCGGACATGCTTTCCGAAAGATATCCGAAGTACAGGGATATGTTGTCACGGGCGTTGAAAGATGATTTCCTAGGCTATCTGGAAATCGATGAAGGCATGCGCAAGACAGTGGCTTCGCTCAAGAAATCAGGCTATGGGATTTATCTGCTGGCGGACATACCGATGGAATTTCACAAGGTATTCATGCAGGATGAGATATACAAATTCATCGATGGCGGTGTGTTTTCGTATGAAGAACATGTCAGGAAGCCTGACAAGTCCATGTATGAAAAGCTGTGCGCGAAATACAAGTTGGTGCCAGGGGAATGTTTGTTTGTGGATGATAACAAAAAATACCTTGAACCTGCCAAGGCAATGGGCATGCAGGTGGTGTTGTTCTCAAAGCCACAGGCGGCGATCAAGGAAATCGCAAGGAAGCTTGAAGAAAGCAACGGTTGAAAGGAATGGGAATGAACGAAAACAAAGAGATAAAGCCTTTGTTGTTGTCGGAGTTCGCGGCGATGATCGTGGATGCACATGGCAGACCGGCAGTCTACGATACGTTGCGCCGTAGGAAAGAGGCGATCAAGGGCGAACGGGATATTTGGGGGATTACGAAGGAAGAGTATGAAAATGCGCCTGATGCAAGGTATATCATGTTACCGGTATTGGTGGAGACGTTAATGGTGTACGGTTTCCTCAAGACGATCAACGATGAATATCTGCGCCACACGCTGGATAGGGCATACGATGGCAGGCTGGCGAAAGAATCATTCAATCAGGTGATCCGCGAGCATAAGCTTTTCTTCCAATACTACGACTACAAGAAAAATGAAGCGGCTGTTCTTGCCCGTCAATGGTGCAAGGAGAATGGCATTGATTATATCGAGGACATGAAGCAATACTAAAGGAAAACGGCATCGCTAGATGCCGTTTTCCCATGGAGCAATAAAACATGGATTAAGATTTGCTGGAGGTTTGGTGGTATTCCTTGACGATTTCGTTGAGAATGGATTCGTGGCGGAAATCCTTGAGGTAGACCAAGTTGATTTCCCTAAGCATTTCGAAGTCCTGGATAGGAAGGCACACAAGCTTCTTCTTGCGTATTTCCTCAAGGCAAGCGCTTTTTGCAAGAACAGAAACGCCAAAATCATTGCGTACCAAGTCTTTGATCGTGGCGATGTTGTCGATTTCTAGGACAACGTTAAAGTTGTCGATGGACATTGCCTTTGTCTCCAGGGAGGAAACAAAGAGGTTTCGGGTGTTGGAGGTTGGAAGGCGCAGGATCATCTTCTCGTTTTTCAGGTCGTCGATGGTTACCATGGTACTATCCGCAAGGCGATGGTTTGGCGATATGGCCAGTACCAGGGAATCGGTATCCAGCGGAAGGTAGCGTAGGTTGGGAGCGTTGATGCGGCCCTCGACGATGGCAAAGTCTACTTCATAGTTTTGCAGCATCTCGTACAGCGAGGCGACAGTGTTGGTTAGGATCTTGATCGACAGGTTTTCCTTGGATGAAGCATAGCTAGCAAGGGCGCCTGCGATGGCGTTGCTTTCGGCTGTATGAGTGATGCCTACGGTGATCGAGGTAATCTGTCGCTTTTTGGAGGATAGTTCATTGATCAGGTTGTTGTATAACGACAACATGCGTTTGGCGTAGCGGATGACAAGTTCTCCTTCGCGCGTGATTGAGATGATGTTGTTGTGACGTTCAAAGATAACGATGCCAAGTTCTTTTTCTAAGGTTGCAATGTGTTGTGAAACGGCTGGCTGGGTGAGTGAGAGTTCTTGCGCTGCCTTTGTGAAAGAGCCGGTTTCCTGGACTTTCAACAGGGAGCGAAGCTTTGTGTCTAACATGGTTTAGATTTTCCTTTTGCCCTGTTTTCGGGATGTGGTTTAATGGCGTAGAGATAGCCAATGCGCCCCTGTGGTGCGTGGGTGAGGTGCGGGCTATGAAATAAGAGCGCGAATGGGAGGCCATGCCGTATTGCGGCTGGCTGTTCCGTTCCAGATAAGTGATGCGGTAAGTAGTTTTGCCTACGGTATTGGCGTTGTCCTTGCAGGATGGCCGAGAAGTTAAAAATGATCGTTCCAAGAGCCAAGACATGAAGGGGCGCTCAAGGCGCATTCTTGCGCCAGCGAAAAGCGGAAGAGTTGGTGATTGATGTATGCGCTAGGCAAGTACATCATGGCGGCCAAGATTGCCAAGGAGGTCGCACTGCGCGCGTATGGTTGTCTTTTCACGAAAAGCACGCGAGCATGGTGGCTGTCAACGTCTGGAAAGGCGTATCCAACATATTGAAGATGATACGCGCTATGCTAATGCGGTGGCAGAACAACCTGAAGCATATCCCATCGACTGTTGTTGGCGCAAATCAATACCTGTTGCCTTGAGACAGTTCCTCCTTATTTTCATTTCTGCCAACAAAGCTATCATAGGAATTTGGCTTGTGGAAATCAAATCATTTTTCACAATTTGCCTATAACACGAGCTTATGTGATGACGAATTTTTGGTGCTAAATGATGAAAGATGGCGATGATTTGTATTTCGTGATATCTTAATAAAAATAAAGAAAGGAGATGGGTATGGCGGGATATGTCATCAAGGTCGCTCGTTTGGAGAAAAACGATACTGGCAATTATCGGCGCATTCGGATTCCTGAGGGAATCAGTTTTTCCAGCTTGGCGTGGATCGTCAAAGTTGCATTTGGATATGACTCCGACAGCATGTATTACTACACTTTTGGCAAGGATAAGAAAAGGATTGTGATGAAGGAATCGGATCCTTTTGAAGATGTGCCGTATTATTGCGAGACAACTTGCGTGGATACGTTTTTTGAAGAATTTGGGGGATTTTCGTTCTTCTATGGGTTGGTGTTGCGCCATTGCTACGAGATCACGCTTTTGGAAAAGGATCCAGGGTATGCTGGAAGGAGGGCGGCACTCATTGCGTACAAGGGAAAAAATGTCATTGAGGATAGGTTTGGCTACCAGGGACCAATGGAAAAGGATCTGGATGTGCGGGAAATAAAAGAAGCTTTCAAGCAAAGCCTTCCTATGATTGCACCTACGCACATCATGCGCGATGCCAAGGATGTCTATGCGGAGTATGGAGATGCATATGCAACGCTAAGGAAACAAAGGCGCGATGCAAATACGTTGAAGTATCCTGGGGAGAGTGTAAAAAAACAACTTCAGGCATTTCGCAAGAAGATCTACGGTCGCTTCCAGGGAAAAAAGGAAATTGGTCCAAGTACTCTTGTGGATAATCTTAAACTCTTTGACGAGCAAGACATTGGTTTTTTCGCCCGGATGCTTTCGCTAGAGCCAGATCCTGTGGTAATTGCAGAAAAAATCAAGGGACAACCGTGGCTATTTGTTTCTGCCATGGGACTTCCTGGTGCCAGGGAATTGGGAAAGGCTTTCGCTTTGCCTGATGGAACCATCAGCAAGCTGCCTCCCAAGCCGCATGCGACCATCTGGATTGCGCTTGGGCTAGCGCATTATGAGATGGTTAAAGGGATTGGCGGAAGGCTGACGTTTGCCAAGGATATCGATGGATTTGTCACGGATGTACAAGATGAAGCCTTGGAGCGCTTTGCGGCAGAAATGGAAATGTACGCCGAGGAGTTTGGCGTTGTGGAGTGTGAGATATTGCGCAAGCATTGGAATATGACCCAAAAATGCCAGCTGGATAAAGACACGTTCATGGCTGCGCTTGGGGTTCATGCTCCTTTTGGTCACATATGCTTTCATGTATACGATGGCGTTACATATGCTTGCTTTACGGATGTTGATGCGGATGAAGTCTATCGCTTGCAAAAAGAAACAGGCGTTGGCTGGGCGGATTTAACGTTGGAGGCGCAAGCGTTCGCCAACCAAACGTATTATGACCGACATGAGGGATACAAGGCGCTTAAGTTGATCGCACATAAGAAACGCCTGCCCCATGCCAAGCTTCTGTCTTTCCTTGGAAACATCAGGGAGTCATTGATGATGAGGCAGGCCTGGGATGTTCCTGCCCAAAAGATACGCGAGGTTTTCCAAGGGGCAGAGAAACAAGAATGGCTGGACATATGGATGGCATTTGTCGACATTGCGACCAGTGTTCCTCTTTGGTGGCTGCGGGGACAGACGATCAGGCAAGTGGACACGGCGCTATGGAATTCCTTGGTGCAAGACATTCGGGATGATTTGTTTGGCTTGCCTGCCATAGTGCAGGTAGAGTTGCACGATGCCATTGCAAAGGGGTGTTTGGAAGATGGTTTGGCGAAGAAGCTCGAGCAATATCCTATTGTGCTGGGCATGGTGAAGGAGAGGATCGATGCGTTGGCTGGTTGAGACAGAACGACTCAGGATTCGCAGGCTTCGTTATGGTGATTGGAAAGATCTAGCGATTGTGTTTACCGACTTTGAAAAGTCGCGCTATCGTAATTACGACAGCAAGATGCCCTTGGACAATGCAGGGGTCAGGCTGGTGACGCTGGTCGACCTGTCGGTTGGCGGATACTATGCTGTGGAAGACAAAAACAGCGGCGAGCTGTTGGGATATATCTCTGCCCTGGGATTTCGGGTGAAAGAGATTGGTTTTGCGTTCAAGCGGGAATACCAGCACCATGGATATGCTTTTGAATCGGTGCAGGCGATGATGGATTATTTGCGCAAGGTGAAAAAAGTGCATCGGTTCAAGGCGGTTGCGGCGCTCAAGAACCAGCCATCGGTGCGGCTGTTGGAAAGGCTGGGTTTTTCGTTGGGGCATTCCAAGCAGATGTATATGCGGTTTGACCGCTTGGGGAAGCCGATTATGTTCATGGCAGGCGTGTTTGAAAAGGAATGCAGGAATGAATGAGAAGGTTTATGCGGCGATTGACCTGAAGTCGTTTTATGCCTCGGTGGAATGCGTGGAACGTAGGTTGGACCCGTTGACAACAAATCTAGTCGTTGCGGATGCAGAGAGGAGCGAGAAGACGATCTGTTTGGCGGTGTCTCCTTCTCTCAAGCAATATGGCATCCCAGGAAGGGCGCGTTTGTTTGAGATTATACAGCGGGTGAAAGAGATCAACCGAGACAGGCGCATGCGCATTCCAAGGGATTTCGTTGGCGCGAGCGTCAATGATATTGAGTTAAAGAGAAATCCGATGCTAAGGCTGGACTATGTCGTTGCCACTCCGCGCATGGCGCATTACATGGACTACAGCACGAATGTATATGAGGTATACATGAAGTATGTGTCACCGGAGGATATCCATGTCTATTCCATTGATGAAGTGTTCATCGACATGACGGGATATCTCAAGTCATATGGGGCAAGCGCAAGGGAACTAGTCATGCGAATCATACGGGACATATTGAAGACAACGGGAATCACTGCAACGGGCGGGATCGGGACGAATCTGTATCTGGCAAAAGTGGCGATGGATATAGTTGCTAAACATATTCCTGCCGACAAGGATGGGGTAAGGATTGCTTCGTTGGATGAACAGTCGTATCGCAGGCAATTGTGGTGTCATAGGCCTTTGACGGATTTTTGGCGCGTTGGGAAATCGACCGCCGCAAAGCTTGAGCGCAACGGCATGCGCACAATGGGGGATGTTTCCCGTGTGTCGTTGAAAAACGAAGATCTGCTGTTTTCTCTATTTGGCGTAAACGCCGAGTTGTTAATTGATCACGCCTGGGGAAGAGAGACGGCCACTATCCAGGATATCAGGCAATACCGCCCGCAGGCATCTTCCATAGGGCAAGGACAGGTCTTGATGAAGCCATATGACAAAGACAAGGCGCGTTTGATTGTCAAGGAGATGGCAGATGCGTTGGCTTTGGATCTGACGTACAAGAACCTTGTCGCGGATTCGTTCTTTTTGCACATTGGCTATGATGCGTCCAACATAGAGGAAAACGTGGAGTGGAAAAAAGACTGGTATGGAAGGATGGTTCCCAAGTCCGCAAAGGGAACGGCAAGGCTACCGTTCAAGACATGCTCTGGGCAAGTGATCCGCAAGGCGATCATGGATTTGTACGATGTGATCGCAGATGCGTCGTTGACCATTCGGCGAGTGGACATTAGCGCCATAGATGTGTCGGATAGGCTTTGCTATTCTCGCAAAGAGTCCAAGGTGCAAATGGATTTGTTCAATGATGTCGAGGGCATGAAAGAAGAAGAGGAACGCCTTTGGCAAGTTGGGGAAAAAGATATTAAGGCGCAAGAAGCGATGCTTGAGATCAAACGTCGTTTTGGCAAGAATGCCATTGTGACGGGAAAAGACTTGCTTGAGGGTGCGATGACGAAGGAAAGAAACAAGCAGATTGGAGGACATAAAGCATGAACGACAGGATTGTCCGTGGCATGTATGGCGATATCATTGATATGCCATATGACGGCGTGAAGCGCCATGCCAAGATGTCTGCCGAAAAACGGGCGGCGCAGTTTCTGCCTTTTGCGGCGCTCACAGGATTCGATGACGCAATCAATGAAACCGCCCGTTTCGTGGATGAGTTTCATGCGCCGGACGAAGAAGAAAGCCAAAGGATCAACAATGCATTGCGTTATCTTGCTTGCCATGTGAAAGAGCATCCGCAAGTGACCCTTTGCCATTTCGTCAAGGATCCCAATAAGCCTGGAGGAAAGTATGAAACTTCTACATTTATCTTGCGTGGCATCGATCTACAATCCGGGTGGCTGATTGACATGGATAGGGTGAAATATCCATTGTCCTCGATTGTTAAGATTAGGTGTGCCATGAATGGGGAAAGCGATGAGATAGGCTCTTGAAAAGAGGCTGCTTTCGTGATGTAATGGATGAAGGAGAGGTGGCTTATGAACATTGTTGGGTATCTCAAGAATTGGGTTGCGCAAGGCAAGGATGAAGCGCGGGCGGGATGGATCGTACCGTTGATGATCACTTTGCTCCTTGGCGGCGGAATGTATTACTGGCTGTTGCCTGCATTGAATATCAAGTCGCTCTTTACGTGGTTCTTTGTGTTGTTTTTGGTGTTTATGTATGTGGTTGAAGCAGTGGTTTATGCTGGGATTTGCAGGAAGAAAGCCGCTGTATCGATTCCGCTTTTGATCTTGGGGATTGGTGTGTTGGCGCTATGTGCCATTGGCGTGTTTGGTAGCACGCGGGTTTTTCATGCCAAGGCGTACAGCGAGATTCTTCAGGTTGAGATGGCGGAAACGGATGTCATTCCCTCGGTGTCAGAAAGCAGTTCTATTGCCTTGATGGATACGGCTTCGGCTCAGATGCTGGGTGATCGCAGGATTGGCTCGCTGGGGCAATTGGTCTCTCAATACAACGTGGACGCATATACGCAAATCAACTATATGGATGCGCCATGCAAGGTGGCACCATTGGCATATGATGGATTTTTCAAGTGGCGCAAAAGCAACGCCAAAGGGATCCCTGGCTATGTCAAGGTTGATCCCGTGGACATGTCGGCGGACTATGTGTCCTTTTCCGTTCCGATGAAATACGTGCCCAGCGCTTGGCTAGGGCAAAACCTAGAGCGCAGGATTCGCTTTCAATACCCAGCGCTGATGTTTGACTATATGCACTTCGAGGTTGATGAAGAAGGCAATCCTTGGTATGTTGCCAGCATTATCGACCACAAGGTTGGCTTGTTTGGCGGGGAGGCAGTGACCGGGGCGGTGATTGCCAATCCTGTAAATGGCGATGTCAAGGTTTATGATGTATCCGACATACCGGTATGGGTGGATGTGGTGTTCCCAGGGGACTTGATCTGCCAGCAATACAACGACTACGCCCAATTGGCGCATGGTTTCTTGAATTCGGTGTTCTCGCAGACGGATTGTCGCCAGGTGACGACTTTGTCGTCCGAGGATGACGATGGGGATGTCGTTTACATGAACGACTATGGATATATCGCCAAGGATGGGGACATCTTCATCTACACAGGCATTACCTCGGTCAATGGCGATAGTTCCAACATTGGCTTCATTCTGGCAAATGAGCGCACTTCCAAGACGCTTTACATTCCATGCTCAGGAGCGGACGAATTTTCTGGCATGCGCAGTGCGGAGGGCGAGGTGCAGGAGAAGCGCTATGCGGCGTCTTTCCCTAGCTTGATCAACGTCGAGGGCGTTTTGACATATATCATGGTGCTGAAGGATGGCAGCGGGCTGGTAAAGTTGTATGCGGCGGTAAACGTTGAGCAATACAACAACGTTGTGACAGCGCCAACCCAGGCTGAATGCATAAGGCAATACCGTCGGCTTGTCTCGGGTGGAAAGGCCAATGATAGCTTTGCGCGAAAGACAATCGTGATCGATGCGCTGCAGGCGATTGACATCGATGGCAACACCTACCTGTATGTCAAAGACGAAGAAGGCAACATTTACCATGCCAGATATGTCGATGTGCTTGGAATGCTGGGAAGACAAGCTGGCGAGACAATCGTGATCTTGACAGATGGCGATGTGTTCGTATTGCCTGAATAGATTTAATTTGAGATGTAAGACCTGGAAAAGGAGGGATGGAATGGATTTGATTAGTTTTCTCAACCGTATCGACCAGTTGACGGAAAACATGAACGAAACGGATCTACGGATTACGATCCGCGAGATTGCCCGCAAGACGGCGGCGGATGAACGCGACAAGTTTATCGGTTTCTTTGATAAGGACAAGGATGATCATGAGGAAATCACGGTGGCTTCGGTCATTGAGGAACTCCAGGCCATCCAGGATGAACAGTATTCAGTGGACATGAAGGCAATGGATATGTCCCGCAGTTGGTACGAAGGAATGAGTGAAGACTCCGACTACAACGACCCGCATTTGATTTGCGAGACGGTCGAGAAAGTGTGTGCCGTTGTTGGCAGATGTGTCGATGAGCGTTCCTACGCCATTGCCGTGGAAATGTTCAAGTTCCTTGACCAGTATAAGGTAAAGGTCAATACTGGTTCAAACGACCCAGAAGAGCTAGGGTTGGAGGAATTGATCGCCGAGAATTTGATCCATGTCGACCTGGATACATTGCGCATGGACTTTCTCTATGCATTGTATATGTCTACTCCGCAAGAGGAACGGGCACAAAAACTTTACGAATACATGTCAAAATGGTCTTCTCCTTCATTGAAGTTGGAGAATATCCTCCAGCAAGGGGATCAGGCACCAGACCATCTCAAGGAATTCTACAATGAGTGGATCGCAATCTTGGAGAAGAGCGAGGGTGTCTATGAGCTTGACCTTTTGATTGAGGCATTGAGGTTTCAAGACGAAGGGAATCTTCCACAAGCCGCAAGAGACCATTGCGATGTACATCCAGGACTTTATGTCGAATTGATCCAGACCGCCCATGACGACCGGGAAACCATGGCAATCGTGGACGAGGCGCTTGAGAATACCGATGAAAAGCTTCTCATTCGCTCGGAGATTGCCTTGGAGGGAGCTCGCTCGGCATTGTCGCTGGACATGCAAATGAAGGCGGAATCCTACTACCTCAAGGCGTTTGCATCGGATACATCGTTTGTCAATTATCTGCGTTTGATTGGCGAAACGAAAGATCCTTCGCGCTTTGACGATGACATCAAGGAAATCATTGCAAAGGCGAAGGAGAGGGAAGGCGATGAAACCATTCGGACATATGGTGAACTCGCGGAGAACCAGGTGCAGGACGTTGTGATCAAGGCGATTGAGTTCATGCAGGGGGATGTCGCTTCCACCCGTGAATACATGATTGCGAACAAGCGGATGTCCGGTTGGTCAGGGACATACATGACCGTGGCGTTGCCTATGGTCATGCTGTATCTCTATGAAGGAGAACTCAAGTCTTCCACCGCCAGGGCAATGGCCGCAAACATATGCAACACATTGTCGTTCTTGACGGCTGATTACCAGAAAGGAACCCTCTCCAATGAGGACATCCTGTATACAGCATTGTTCCTAAGGTGCATGGACAAATGGAAACAAAGGCATCCAATGAGACGCAACGACAAGGCAAAGCTGTTGAGTGATGTGGATCGCATCGTTGAAAAGAGGGTGTCAGTCATGCTGGCACAGAATATTCGTTCAAAGTTTGCGGAATGCGCAAGCTATATCGCAATGCAGGGCGAGGTTGAAGAAAGCCTTGGAATCGTGGATGGCAAGCAGGCATTGATGGAGTCCTATCGACGCAAGTACTATCGCCACTACAATTTCCATAGCGCCCTAAAGACATATGGCATGAGGGAAGTTTAGGAGAAAGACATGAAATTGACACGACAGGGATTGCGCGATGCAGGATGGGAAAGGGAATCCATAGCGATTCCTCCATATGACATTGAGGAACTTGTCGCAAAGACGAGAAAAGCGCCGACATGGGTTCATTTTGGCGTAGGAAACATAGCACGTATCTTCATTGGCGAGATTGCGGACAGGCTGATTCGCGAGGGAGAGATCGATACTGGCATCACATGCGTGGAATCATTTGATTTTGAGGTGGTCGACAAGGTGTTTGCGCCACATGACAACCTATGCCTCAACGTCATCTTGAACCTAGATGGATCGTTGGATGAAAGAGTCATTGGTTCGTTGGGTGAAGCAATCGCCATGCGTCCAGGGGACGCAAAAGCCAAGGAACGCCTGAAAGAAGTCTTCGCAAGTGCATCGCTACAGATGGTAAGTTTTACCATCACCGAGAAAGGCTATGCGTTGCGCAAGGCAGATGGGGAATACTTCCCGTTTGTCAAGGAAGACATTGAGACAATGTCGTGCAACAGCACCATGAGCCTTGTTGCATATATGCTAAATGAGAGGTATCTTGCGAATGCTACGCCAATTGCCATTGTCTCAATGGACAATGTGTCCCACAATGGAAAGCTTCTCAGGGAACATGTTCTGGAAATCGCGGAAGCTTGGTGCAAGCGTGGCTTTATCACGAAGGATGCCTACGATTTTATGGCGGATGAAACAAAGGTGTCGTTCCCTTGGACAATGATCGATAAAATCACGCCACGTCCCTCTGAGATTGTACAGGAACGCCTTGCGGCGCAAGGCGTGGAAGGCATGGAAATTGTCATCACCGACAAAAAGACGTATATCGCGCCGTTTGTCAACGCCGAGGGGCCGCAATATCTGGTTGTCGAGGATTCCTTCCCCAATGGAAGACCACCCCTGGAAAAAGCTGGCGTGTACATGTGCGACAGGGATACCGTCAATGCGGCAGAAAGAATGAAGGTCACGGTATGCCTTAATCCAATTCATACGGCGCTTGCACCATATGGATGTGTGTTGGGATTCATGCTTTTTGCGGATGAAATGAAGGATCCGCAATTGTCAGCCTTGGCGAATCTGGTTGGACGCAAGGAGGGCATGCATGTGGTTAAGGATCCAGGCATTCTGTCGCCTCAGGCGTTTATCGATGAATGCATCAATGTACGTTTCCCCAACCCATATATCCCGGATACGCCCCAAAGGATTGTCGTTGATTCCTCGCAGATGGTGGGAATTCGCTTTGGTGAAACAATCAAGGAATACGTACAGCGCTATGGCGATGCCAAGATGTTGGTTGGGATTCCACTTGCTATTGCGGGATGGCTGCGGTACATGTTGGCGATAGACGACAATGGCGAGCCTTTTGAACTTTCTCCCGACCCAATGAACGAAGAGATTACAGAAATGTTCAAGGGAATCAAGATTGGCAACGTGGATTCCGTTGGTGAAACACTTAGACCGATTCTTTCCAACAAGAATATCTTTGGCAGCGACCTTTACGAAGTCGGTATTGGGAATCTCATCGAGCAGATGTTCAAGGAACAAATCGCAGGAAAAGGCGCAGTGCGCAAGACACTTGTCAAATACTTGGGTGAAATGATTGCCTGAGAAACAAAGAAAACGACTTCAATTTGCGAAGTCGTTTTCTATGTAGACAAAGGCGTTCTTCACTTGGTGGCACAAATCAATTGAACCTTGCAATGGACAGGTGTGGATCATTGGGGCTTTTGGCATATTCAGTGTTCAAGCACATACTGATCCAGGTAATCGGAAAGGGGCATGCTTTTCCCATTGTTGTCAAGCAAGAAAGAATCTATTACCTCCCGCGTTCCATATTGCGAATAGCAGACATAGTATCTCTGGGATATATCATCATATCGAGCGTAGACAAGATAGTATCTGCCTGTTTCCAAAGTGATGTCATCTGCCCATGTATCGCTAATATAATCGGGATGAGGGTCTAATGAATTGAACTTGTCTTTCCTTTCCTGTGGTGCATACTCAAGGTAATCAGCAAAAGTCATGATGCCGCCTTGGCGATAATAGGTAATAGACTGAGGAATTTCACCGTAATAGTTTTCGCATACTCTCATTGTCCCGATTGTATAGGGCATAAAGATATAGCCTAGATCCTCAAAATAATTGAGCGCCTTGTCTTTGGATATCACATATGCTAGAAAGATATTTGTTGAATGATCCTTCAATTGAAGCGGATCACTGACATCAAATATCCACTCGGCCTCAGCGTTTGAAAAAAGAACATTATCATCGAGAATGAGGTCATCCGTGTAATCATACAACGTTTCTGAGGAAATCGATTCCAAGCTGGATAGCTCCCTGATCGATGATACTTCGCCCATGGATACAGAACAAGATGATAGTAGGGCAATGCAAGTCAATTGAATCAATTGTTTCTTCATGAGTTTTCTCCGTAGTATTCAATCTGGTTCATCACATGAATCATGGTGCTTGGAAACAGTCCAAGACAAATATCGCGGGTTTTGGATCGCAATTCGGTTACCATGTCTTCGATTTCATCCATTATTTCTGACTTGAGTTCGCGTTCCGATATTGCTATTGCAGATCCTTTCTACGCCAATGATTATACACCCTAAATATCAAAATATCCGTAGACAAGTCTACGTCCCGGACAATGCGGAATTCCACATTCTTTCCTCTTCCAAGTATTGGTTTGGGTTAAAAGATATGCATCGCTTGATTGGTGCGTATGGGGTTTGTATTGATATTGCTTATCACATGGTTTCGTGGATAGATTAGAATTTGGTGAACTGTGTTGCTTTTGTTTTGCATTGCCAGTATAGTAAAAATGAAAATAAAATTGACTAATCGGTTCTGGGGGTGGACATCATGTTGGAAATGATTCGCAAATTAAATGAAAAAGCCGTAATCATTGCGGCTGTCGTTTCGCTTGTACTGGTAGGATGTGCCAGTGAACCTTCCTATGCAGTTACGTATTTGGGGGACGATGGTCCTGTGGACGCATCGCCAGGGGGAGATGTGAAGAAGCCTGCTTCGATCTTCAAGCGAACAACCGATGACGATGACAGCGAAGACAGCGGTCTAGGTGGCTTTGAGGTAGGTGATGAGCATGGCGCTGGCTATCAGTTGACGGATGATGACATCCAGAAGATGAACGATAACAAGGCAGTCATTGTCCGCAATAACCAAGGACATGTGAGTACCTTGGTGGGGTATTACTACGATACAAAGATACATGTGGTACCTGGGGATATTTCCACCTTTGAAGAGGCGATTGATTCACTCAATGGATTGGCAACGATGCTTGGTCTTAGGTCGGGGACAGAATTTATTGCCTACGAGGGGTCGCAAGACAAGCAAGGGTATACGTATCTGACTTATCAGCAAAAGGATGCGGGAAATAGTGTAATGAATGCGACCATGCATATTGTCGTTGATCCAGATGGGTACTGTTGTGCGGTGAGTTCTTCGTTTACGCCTGACTTTGGGTTTGAAAATTACGGTAACGCTATATCGGCTCAACAAGCGGTGGAGATTGTCCGTAACTTTGCCTATCAGTGCGGCTATCCAAATCTTTACGTCTATGAGGATGCGACAATGCTTGCGCCAATATCGATTCAGACGCAGATCCATAGGTGTTATGTCGTCTTTACCGAGAACCCCGAGGGAGTCGATGGGTTTGAGAATTTGCGCTACTACAAGTGGTATGTTGCGAACGATGATAGCGCGGAACAACCGATCTTAATGTTGTTGCCAAGTTCGACTTTGTCGGCATCGGTGGAAACTTCCTATATGCCTACGGAAGAATATTTCGAGGATCTTGAGCCGGTTGTTTGGAGCGGGGACTTGAATCTGTTCAATGATGGCTACAAGCATGTCGAGATTACCGTGGCACGCAACACAAATAATGGGCTTTACTACATGATCGATCCTACGAGGAGAATTGCGGTGGCGGAGTGCTATGATTTCATGTATGGTGGTGGGCTGAATTTCTTGTCAAACAGCTCGAATACCTGGGAAGAGAGGGACTTGGCCGCAATGTATGACTATGAGGCAGCATATGATGCTTATGGAAAAATTGGCATTTATTCGCCGGATGGCTACCATACGCCGATATTGCTGTTGCGCAATTATTGCGATGAGAACAGGCAGCCAGTCAACAATGCTTGCTTTATGGGACAGTTCAATGGTTGGTTCACATTCTGTTATAGCACGGCTAATAACTGGATCTATGACCTTGATGTCGTTGGCCATGAGTATACGCATGCGGTCACAGAGTCGTGTATCATGGGCAGCAACTATTACAATGATGCAGGAGCCATCAACGAGGCCTATTCCGATATAATGGGGAATCTGATTGAGTATATGGCAGGACGTACGCAGGATCCTTTGTGGCTCAATGGCGAAAACAGCAACGAGGCGATCAGGCAGATGTCTGACCCGCTGAAGTTCCATCAGCCTGATAGCATTGGCGGACCGTATTATGTGCCAAATGTTTCGTTCCCGGTGTCTGGCTTCAACGACAATGGAGGCGTTCATACCAATAGCGGTATAGTGAATTATGCGGCGTATCGAATGTATACAAGTGGGTTGGACTACGAAACAATGTTCCGCTTGTTCTATACTTCAATGAATATCCTGACCCCTGCCAATGGCTTTGGGGATGTCTATGCATCGCTGATCTATGCGGCAAGGGCAATGGGAAGGGAAGACCTTGAAAAACCGATTAACGATGCCTTTAGCTATGCCGGGGTTTTGTCGGATCGAGACGAGGCGGAGATGACGAATTATCTACGCGATGGCTATGGGACTTTCCGCTTCAATGTGATGGATTTTAGCTCGAATCTATACGCCATCAATGCCTATGATGGCTATACCCAGGATCATGTGGCAACGTTTTGGCCAAATGATGAAGGAACTGTCATGATGACGATGGTGGCAGGCTATTACTATATTGAGCTTGGCTGCCTTGATGTATATAGTGGAACTGCTTCGTATTATTACTTCGATGGCAATACATGGGGTTCACAACCAACGGTTGTCTCTTTGCCAGGCGGCGGGTTGACAATGATCGCTGATGTGAAAAATTACTGATATTCAGGAGGAAAGAATTATGATTTGTCCAAAATGCGGCATAAGCAATCCTAGGGAAGCGGCGTTTTGCGCCAATTGCGGGGGTTCTTTGTCCAAGGTAGGCTCTGGTTTCAAGGAATCTTCAAGTTCCATTGGCGTTGGTGATGCCAAGAAGAAATTGCCGATTGTCCCCATTGTGGTTGGCGTAGTGGTATTGGCGTTGGTGGTTTTGGGTGCATTGTTGTTGCCAAAGATGTTTGGCGGAAGCAATACCGTTCTCAACGACAGCAACATTTACCCCCAGCAAGCGGCAGAGGGAACGCTTGGCTATGGCAGCGGTGACCTTGGCATTGGGTTTCTTTATCCTGATGCGTGCTTGCTTAGCGACCATGGCTCCAATGGCGTATATGTCTATACTTCTGGTTCCCAGGGGATTCCCTATATCCAGGTTTCCACCAGTGCAGGGAAAGTCAATGTGCAGAAGTATTTCAAGGATTGCCAGAAAGAGATGAAAAAGGACTACAAGGAAGTTGAGTTCGAGGATGTCAAGCGTGTCATTGCGGGCGAGAAGACGCTTTACATGATGCGTAGCATGGCTTTTGTCGATGGGGTGGATCAAGTCATTGACCGCTACATTGAGCCGTATGACAAGCTGTCGGTCGTATACACCGTCAAGAGCACACAGGCGAAAAGCGAGGATGGCGACTTGAAGGTGATCATTGAAAGCTTGCGGCTAGACACATATGCCTATGTCGATGAAGTTGCTCAACAAAATCCTCAAGGTCAATCGGATACGCCGGCGGGAAATTATCAAACGTTTAGTTCAAGCAGTGGACATTTCAGCATTGCCTGTGACATGGATTATGTTAGCGATGTGTATGAGGATGAAAGTGGCGTGGATATTGTCTTGCTTGGCTTGGAAGACGATGAGGACGCGGTAATCAATGTAAATGCCAGTGATTTCAGCGCTGATGGTTATACAGAGGCGCAGCCGTTCCTTGAGGAATACAGGGCGATGCTGGCGCAGGAGGAAGATATTGAGGCCGCCGAGGTAACGAAATTAGGCGGAAGCCTTGGATTCTATGGTTTCCAATACAGTTTTTCGGATGGTGTGGACGACTATCTTGGCTATGTGTTGGCTGGTTCAAGCAATGGTATCATCTACACGATCGCCTATGATTGCCTCGAAGCAAACGATGATTTGTATTGGCATGTTGCGTCCGACCTGGTTGGTTCGATGCAAGTCGAATAATTGGAAAAGACCTGCTCTGCAGGTCTTTTACGTGGGTGGGGCAATTGATGCATAGAACTGGAATTGCCTTGGCGAGAATGATATAATCAACAGCGCAAATAGGGACGTCCGACCGTAAAGAGAAATCTAAGCGAGAAGAGTCGATGTGCAAGGGATACGGATGCCTCTGTTTTTGCGGGGGCTTTTTATATTCAGGAGATTGTGTATGTATCGTTTTGCGATTTATGGAAAAGGTGGTATTGGCAAGTCCACGACATGCAGTGCATTGTCGTGTGCGTTTGCGCAAAAGGGATACAAGGTGCTGCAAGTGGGTTGCGACCCGAAAGCGGATTCGACGTTGTATCTAAATCATGGAAAAAGGATAAAGCCAATGCTTGAAACCTTGCGGGAAAAGAAAAAGGCCGCTGAGCTGGAGGATCTGGTTTTTGAGGGGATCCATGGCATTATGTTGAGCGAAAGCGGGGGACCACTGCCAGGGCTTGGTTGCGCTGACAGGGGGATTGCGGCTGCGTTTGAGGCGCTACAGGAAAGAAGTGCATTTGAGATTATCCAGCCAGACATTGTCATGTACGATGTGCTGGGGGATGTGGTATGCGGGGGCTTTGCGATGCCGATTCGGGAAGGATATGCCGATCAAGTGTATATCGTTACCAGCGGGGAGAATATGGCGATTTATGCGGCCGCAAACATTGCCATGGCGATTGAGAATTTTCGCGACAGGGGGTATGCAAGTCTAGGAGGATTGATCCTAAACAGACGCAATGTCACAAATGAACTTCAAAAGGTGCAGACATTGGCGGATGACTTGAAGACAAGGATTGTGGCGGATTTGCCTAGGGATAATTGTGTTGGGGATGCCGAGACGCAATTGGGTTGTGTCATGGATTTGTATCCGGAATCTGGCTATGCCAAGGCGATTTCACACTTGGCGCAAGAGATGCTTGAAAACGGGGTGGACAGATGATTCCCGTAACATATGTCAAGGATCTCAAGCCTTCCTACGACATGGACCATGGCTTGGTTTATGCTTCACCGGCACGGGGACCATGGAACATCGTCCATGTCGGGACACTTGTGCCTGAAGCGCATGAGATCTTTGTGTGTCCGACATCATGCCTGCGGGGTGTGGTGTTGACTACGGCAGAAATGGGGGTGCATGACAAGCTTTCAACGATCGCCGTGGGCGAGGACAATATCCTGGATGGGGATATGGAGGAAAGGCTGCACGATGGGATTGTGGAAGTGATTGAGACATTGCCAAAAAGACCACGGATGGCCATGGTGTTTACTTCGTGCATCCACCATTTCCTGGCGGTCAATTACCAGAGGGTCTATCGTGTGCTTCGAAAAGAATATCCCGATATTGACTTTACAGACACATACATGGATCCGATCATGCGGCGCAAGATAGCACCAATGCCATCGTTATTTCGGCAAATGCACCGCGTGCTTCAGCCCATGGAAAAGCATGCCATGCAGGCAAATGTCGTTGGCTCCATGTTTGCCTTTCATGAACATAGTGACTTTGCGGCATGGTTCAAGTCGCAATCAGTGGATTTGCGGCAGCTTCAGGACATGGAGACATACGATGAATTCAAGGACATGGCTTCTTCTAAGATGAACTTTGTGTTCCACCGCTATGGCGTACCCTTGGCAAAGGATCTACAGATACGGCTAGGACAGCCTTGGATGATGATTCACCTAGGGTATGACTACGATGTAATCGATAGGGACATGGCTTTGGCGTGCGATGCCATGGGCATCGCACGGATGGCGGATGAGGAAATAAAGATGCTAAGGAAGGCATGTGAAGACAAGGCAAAAGAGACACTAGGGTTGCTGGGGGATGTGCCTATTGTGATCGACTATACAGCCATTGATGAACCCTTTGGATGTGCGTTGTTTCTCTTGCGGCATGGGTTCAATGTCGAGGCAGTGTATACGGACAATTACCTAGAAAGTGAAGAAATTCTCCAATCGCTGCAACAGATTAAGCCAATGTTAAAGGTGTATCCAACGGTCAATTGGAATATGCGTGTGCTTGATCGGGAAAGAGACGGGAAGATTGTTGCACTTGGACAAAAGGCAGCATATTTCAACGATACGGACTATTTTGTGGATATTGTGGACAATGCGCATATGCAAGGATATCGGGGGATCATGAGGTTTTTGGATTTGTTGGCGGATGCGTATGTGAACCAGAAAGACATGAGATCCTTGATACAGGTCAAGGGATGGGGGTGCGCATGCTAGAAAAGAAGAACGATTGGCATACGCATGTGTACACGTCGACTTATGCGGCGGATGTCTCAGGGTGCTGCTCGATGATGTATGAATTGGGTGGCATGACTGTCTTGCATGATCCCTCTGGCTGTAACTCGACGTATACGACGCATGACGAGCCAAGGTGGTATGGGCAAAAAAGCTTGATGTTTATTTCTGGTCTGGATGAAATGGCGGCGATCATGGGGGATGACGCGGTGATCATCAATGATGTCGCAACTGCCGCAAAGGATCTCAAGCCAAGGTTTATCACGTTGTGTGGCGCTTCCATACCGCATGTGATTGCGTTTGACTATCCCGGGGTTGCCAGATTGATTGAGAAACGGACTGGCGTGCCGGTTATCCCTGTGGCGACCGATGGCTTGCGCAGCTATGTCCATGGGGCAGGTCTTGCTGGAAAGCAATGGATTGCAAGGTTTGCATCGGAAAACGTGGAAAAGGTGCCAGGGAGTGTGAACATCCTAGGTGCGACCCCATTGGATTTTGGCGACATGCGCAATATCGATGCGATGAAAAACACATTGGAGGAAGCAGGGTTTCGGGTGAATTGTTGCTTTGCGATGGGTGCGTCATTCGAAGAATGCGCCAAGGTCTATCAGGCAGAGTGCAATGTCGTTGTGTCCGCATGCGGCAGAATGGCCGCAAGGTACATGTATGGTCGCAAACGAATTCCTTTTGTTGAAGGCATTCCGACAGGCGAAATCGAGTCAGGCTTGTTAAGGGAAAGAATCAACGAAGCGATCAGGACAAATAAAAACCAGGTGCTACAGGAAACGGAAGACGAAACGTATGACACATTGGTCATAGGGGAAGAGATAACAGCGTTATCATTGGCTGAAACAATACGGCTTTCGTGTGGCAGAAGGGTCAAGGCGGTTTATCCCGATGATCATGAAGGAATCGTGGAAAAGGACTTGATCGACATGATTGCCTTGGCCAAGACAGTTGTCTGCGACCCGTTATATCAAGTTATTTGTCGTGGAAAAAAGATAGTGCCATTGCCACATGTGGCATATTCCGGCAGGATCTACAGCAAGGATATCCCAGTGTTTTGCGACAAATCGTTTAACGTTAGAAAACTATTGGAAGGAGAAAGAAAATGAGTTTCAAGAAAGTGTTATCGTTGGTAGTAGCAGTGGCATTGCTGGGAGGGTGCGGAGCATCATCTTCCAATGCTGCTTCCAGCAATGTTGGGGCGAGTGTGGACGAAGGTAGCGTGGTTGAGAACGTCAAGGATGAAGCAGAAACAGTCGTGATTACGGACCATGCGGGAAGAACGGTGGAAGTCAAGACGAATCCAGAGAGTGTTGTTGTGTTGGACATCTTGCCATTGGCATCGGTTTTGACGGTTTATCTTGATGGCGCGCAAAGCATTGCGGCCATGCAGCCGGCATCGATGAATGCAGCGAAAAACGGGATTCTTTCCGAGCTTTATCCAGAGGTGCTCAATGCAAGGACGGATATCCTCAATGGGGATGCGGTGAATGTCGAGGCGCTATTGGAGATTGCGCCAGACGTTGTTTTTTATAACGCTGGAAATTCTTCCGAGGCACAGGTTCTTGAAAACGCTGGGTTAACGGCGGTAGGTGTTTCTCCCACGAAGTTTGGCTATGACTGCATCGTTACGTATAATGAGTGGATTTCATTGTTGAATCAGATTTACCCAGAAAGAGCGTTTGTGATTGGCGACACGGTGAATGAGTATGCCCAAAGGATCTATGATGAGATCCAGGAAAAAACAGCGGGGATCGATGAAAAGACAAAGGTGTTGTTCTTGTTCCAGTATGACGAGAACACGATGATTACCTCTGGTTCTTCGTTCTTTGGGCAATGGTGGTGCGATGCAACGGGGGCAAAGAACGTTGCGGAAGATGTCAAGGCGGATAATTCCAATGCGGTCATTACCATGGAGCAGGTGTATGAATGGGATCCAGAGGTCATCATCATCACGAATTTCACCAAGACACAGCCTCAGGATCTCTTTGACAACGCCATTGGCAACGATGATTGGAGCACGGTCAAGGCGGTGATGGATGGAAGAGTTTACAAGATGCCTTTGGGAACGTATCGCACGTATACGCCTGGCGTGGATACGCCGATGACGCTTGAGTGGCTGGCACAGGCGGTATATCCTGAAATCTTCGCTGACTATGATGTCAAGGCGGATGTCAGGGAATATTACCAGACGCTGTATGGCATTGATTTGACAGATGCCCAGATTGACGCAATGTACAGCCCGAACAAGGAAGCGGGCTCCCTGCGTTGATGAACGCACAGAAGAAATACAGGATCATTATGGTCGCAGGGATGCTGGCGCTTGCCGCATCCTGCGCCATTGCCTTGACAATGGGGCAGTTTCATATCGCTTTTACCGATGTGATGCAGGAGTTGTTTTTCGGGGGAACGGGGGTAAAGAACATACATACCGTTCTCTTTCAGGTCAGGATCCCAAGAATCATCCTTTCTTGCCTTGCCGGGGCTGGTCTTGCGGCGTCAGGGGTTGCTTTCCAGAGCATCTTCGCTAATCCAATGGCATCTTCGGATACCTTGGGAACAGCAAACGGAGCATCGTTTGGCGCGGCTTTGGCGATTTTGCTTGGACTGGATTCGTTTGGGGTGCAGTTGATGGCCTTGGCATGCGGGATGCTTGCCATTGCGCTGGTGTTTCTGAGTTCATCGGGAATGGATCATCGGGGCAGGAAAGACATGGTCATGGTGATATTGGCGGGCATGGTAATCAGTTCGTTGTTTTCGGCGCTTGTCTCCCTTGTCAAGTATGTCGCGGATCCCCAGGATCAGCTGCCTGCCATTACGTTTTGGCTCATGGGAAGTTTTTCAACGGCGACGCGCAACGGAGTTGCGCTGGGAGCGCCACTCATGGTCGCTGGGATGATTGTGCTGCATATGATCCGGTATCGATTGAATGCATTGTCTCTATCCGAGGATGAAGCGAAAAGCCTGGGGGTCAACTTGCCTTTGACACGCTGGCTGGCGATTGGGTCGGCTTCCGCGATCACGGCTTCTGTTGTGTCGATGTGCGGGGTCATTGGCTGGGTTGGTCTACTGGTGCCGCATATTGCCCGCATGTTAACGGGAAACGATGCCCGTCGGCTCATGCCTGTCTCAATGGTGTTTGGAGCATTGTTCATGGTTGCAACGGATACCGTAGCTCGATGCATGATCGCCTCGGAGATACCGGTGTCGATTCTGACGGCGGTGATTGGAGCGCCATTGTTCATTGTATTGTTGCGTCGGACAGGAGGAATGCAGGCATGAAGATCGAAGCAAAGAACATAGGTTTTGGCTTTCACAAGGAAACAGTGTTCCAGGATATTTCGTTTGCGAACGAAAAAGGGGAAGTCATGGCGGTTCTTGGTCCTAACGGCATTGGAAAGACAACGCTGCTGAGGTGTGTGCTTGGCTTTTTGAAGCCAAGGAGCGGGAGCTTGCTCTATGATGGCAAGCCAATGGGACGCGATTTCTGGCAACGTGTTGCGTATGTGCCGCAAGCGCGCAGCCAGGTGTTTGCCTATCGTTGCGAGGAAATGGTGCTTTTAGGAAGAAGTGCTGCGCTGTCTATGTTCCAAATGCCTTCCCGTCACGATGAGGAATTGGCGCAAAAGGCGATGGAAGAGGCAGGGATCCTGCATCTGAAAGGGAAGAATTGTAACGAAATATCGGGGGGAGAGCTACAGCTGGTGTTGATCGCAAGGGCGCTTGCGATTGAGCCAGAGGTACTGGTGATGGACGAGCCTGAGACAGGGTTGGACTTTCGTAACCAACTGATGGTCTTGCGTATGATAGAAAAGCTTTCCAACAAAGGCATGTCGATCTTGTTTAATACCCACTACCCAGGACACGCGGCGGAGATTGCGGACAAAGTGTTGTTGATGAACAAACAAGGAGGCGCGTTGTTTGGCAAGGCTTCCGAAATATTGAATGAAAAAAACATGCGTGAGGCCTTTGGCGTGCGTATCTTGATGCGCGAGGAATATGTCGAGGGAAGAAAACGCATGTCGATCATCCCGTTGGATGAGCAAGGAGCATAGGTATGGAACAAATCGCAAGCAAGGTTTCTTCCGCCAATCGGATGCATATCGGTGTCTTTGGCAGGATGAACGTAGGGAAAAGCACGTTTGTCAACCGTTTGACGGGACAAGAGGTGTCGATTGTCTCGGACATGGAAGGAACGACGACGGATGTTGTGAAAAAGCCCATGGAGATCAATGGGATCGGGGCTGTGTTGTTTCTGGATACAGCAGGCTTTGACGATGAAGCAACAGAGTTAGGCAAGCAACGTGTAGCGGCTTCAAGGAAAGCAGCGGCGATGAGCGATGTGTGCGTCATGTTGTTTGGCAAGGAAGATGATGCACTGGAGAAGGAATGGGTGGAATCATTTCTTTCCAAAGGCATTGGCGTTCTTGGCGTCATAGCAAAAAAAGACACCTACACGAAAGAAGAGCTTTCAGCAAGATTAAAGAGCCTTTCCCATCTGCACATTCCCTTGGTTGCCATGGATGGTGCCACGGGGGAAGGCGTGGGTGAAGTGCGCAAGCAGTTGGTGAAGATATGCGGGGATCGCAAGGAAGAAAGGACGATCCTTGGAAATCTTGTTGCCAAAGGGGACGTGGTTTTGCTGATGATGCCACAAGATCCCCAAGCGCCGCAAGCAAGGTTGATCCAGCCACAGGTTCAGACGATCCGCGAGTTGTTGGATCGAGGGATTGTGTTTCTTGGCGCAACGATGGACAATTTCAGTGAGGCATTGGCGGCGCTAGAGAAAGAACCCGACTTGATCGTGACCGATTCGCAATGCTTTGCCCAGGTAAATGCACTTAAGCCCGCTAATAGCAGGCTAACATCGTTCTCGGTGCTCTTTGCGGCGTACAAGGGGGATATTCGCTATTGCTTGGAAGGAACGAAAACGATTGACGCGCTGAAGGAAGGTGACAAGGTGCTCATTGCGGAGATTTGCACGCACGCACCGATGAAAGAAGACATTGGCAGAGAGAAGATACCTGCACTGCTCAGGAAGAAAGCGGGAAAAAACCTGCAGATCGATGTGTGCGCAGGGTCTGATTTCCCTGAAAACATTAAGGAGTATGCGTTGATCATTCAGTGCGGTGGATGCATGTTCAATCGTCGCCACATTCTTTCAAGGACGCAAAAGGCAAAGGACGCGGGTGTACCCATGACCAACTACGGCTTGGCGATCGCGCATTTGAACGGAATGTTGGACAAGGTGGTGTTGCCCGATGCATGAATTGATTCAAAGACTCTACGCGACAGGCAGCCTTGAACAAGATGAACTCAAGCGTTTGATTGAGAATATCAGCGGATACGAGGAAGATTTGTTCGCGCATGCGCGCATGCGGCAGAGGGAACACTATGGCACCGCGATATACATGCGGGGACTGGTGGAGTTCACCAATATCTGCCAATGCGATTGTTATTATTGTGGAATACGGCGTTCCAATGCCAAGGCGCAAAGATATCGGCTGGACAAGGAACAGATCCTTGCGGCGTGCGAAATGGGCTATGCGCAAGGCTACCGCACGTTTGTGCTGCAGGGAGGAGAAGACCCGTGGTTCACGGACGAGAGGATATGCGATATTGTTTCGAGTCTGAAAAAGCGCTATCCTGATTGCGCAGTGACATTGTCCATTGGAGAAAAAAAACGGGAAAGCTATCAGGCGTATTACGATGCTGGCGCAGAGCGTTATCTTTTGCGCCACGAAACCGCCAGCAAGCATCTCTATGAGAAGCTACATCCGCCTGGCCAGACAATGGAGAACCGCATGCGTTGCCTAAGCGATCTCAAGGAGATCGGTTATCAGGTTGGCGCGGGAATGATGCTGGAGGCACCATTCCAGACATTGGACGATATCTTGATGGATCTTGCTTACTTAAAGCGTCTTGAGCCGGATATGATAGGCATGGGACCGTTTATCCATCACCAGGATACGCCCTTCAAGGACTATCCTTCGGGATCATTGGAATTCGCCTTGGTCATGATTGCGGTATGTCGTTTGATGTTTCCGCGCGCGCTGATCCCGGCAACGACCGCCTTGGGGTCGATTGACCCGCAAGGAAGGGAAAAAGGGATATTGGCAGGTGCGAATGTCGTAATGCCTAACCTTTCCCCGGCTGCCGTCAAGGGGAAATACAAGCTTTACGACAACAAAATGTCCATCGATGCGCTTGC
>OMYM01000402.1 GCA_900315225.1 uncultured Erysipelotrichaceae bacterium
CCGCCAATAGAAGCAAAAAACACATGCTCGTGGCGGGATATAACACACTTTTTATGATGATAAATGTTGAAATCTAGTCATGATGGCATTACAATAGAAAAGGCTGCTGGGTATGGAAGCCTGTACTATGGAATAAACCATGGCTATGAAAAAAATGTGTTTGGAGGCAATAAAGATGATCATTGGCAGAAAAGAAGAAATTGAATTACTGAGGAAATCATATGGGAGCGGACAAGCCGAACTCGTAGCAATATACGGAAGAAGACGTGTTGGAAAGACATACCTTGTTGACAATGTGTTCGAAGGAAAAATGGTTTTCAGGCATGCAGGGATCTCGCCAATCGAATTATCCAAGATGTCTGGAAGAAGTTCCATGAAGTGGCAACTGCTCCTTCAGCATTCGCATCCAGCCAATACCACGCCTTGCCTGACATTGTCTTCATACCAATACAGGATGTCTGTCGAATTCACTCCGCGGTATGGGGAACCATCGATTGTCTTAAAGCCTGTGTAGCGATCCCGCAATGCGATGGTAAATGTTGTTTGCGCTGTTCCGGAATCGGTGAAGAGAAACTTGACCGTATGTTCCTTTGCGGCATCAAGGGAAAGGACATAGTCTTTCTTCAAGGCAACCGAATCGGCACTGAACGCAAGATTTTCTAGCTTGATGAGTTCATCGTCCACAAATACCTAGGCAATGACGGTTTCGTCTGCGTCTGTCCCAAACGCTAGGTCGATATTGTCTTCTTCCAGCCTTTTCGTGGATACGTTGTCGGTCACCGTGTATTTTGTCGGCCATTCAACCAGCTCTTCCTTTTCAAGCGGGTAGAGTTGTCCGCCATAGTTGTACTTGTCGCCAAAGCCATCGGATGTGACGAGCGTTCATGTTTCTCCATCGGAAGTCTTTAACATGTCAAAGCCCCATACATCGTCTTTGATGATCTTGGAGATCTCGGCGTACATCATGATGCCTTTCCAGTCAATCGCATTGTAGATTTCCGCCAATTTGTGTGAGAATTGTCAATTCGCAAGAAATTTATCCATGCGATATAGATAAATTAAGAGTGAATCTCACAACCAGTCTCTAATAATGAGATTTATTATTTCCTAAGAAGACTAAGCAAGAAATGGTTTCTCTAAAAATTGACGGTATATTGCATAATTTAATGCAATCGACACATAATTCCCTTTGCGTATTATCTGGAATTTTAAATCGCACTCCCCCGTGGGCTACAAAATCCATATTTGAAGAACAACACCCGTGTGCAAGGAGGGTTTTTAAAACTAAAAGCCATACAAGACGCAATGGAAGCCGAGATGAAGAAATATACCATCCGGGATCTTCATGAGGGAATGAATGATTTGCTGGAAAGAAGGTAAAGACATGATAGAAAACATGACGTAGGATCAACGCTTGGATTATCTTGTGGAGAAATTCAAGGAAGATTCTGTCCAATACAAGGATTTGAAGATGCCTGTTGATACGGAAGGAAAGCGACGTATCCTGTGTTCACTGATGAATATCCTCATGCCTCGAATGATGCCGGACAACGTATTGGCTATCCCTACGGCAGGGCGACATTACACGTTTGGCTGTGGATGCCATTGTTAACGCAGCAAATTCACAGATGCTGGGCTGTTTTGTGTCAATGCATACATGCATTGACAACTGCATCCATACCTAAATGCGCAAGGCAAATGAACCAATTCCGCATTCGTTATGGGGACGATTACGAGCAGCCTGCAGCCATTTCCATGCTTACGGATGGCTATAACCTTCCTGCAAAGAAAGTGATTCACATTGTCGGGTCAATCGTCCAAGGACGATTGACCCGGGCTTAGAGAACGGATTAAAAACCGTGGCTTTCTGTTGCATTTCCACAGGTGTATTCTGTTTTCCAAACAAGAGGGCGGTCCAAATCGCTGTGAAGACTGTGACAGAGTGGATGACAATGCATCTTGGCACAATGGAAAGAGTGATTTTCAACGTCTTCAAAGACGAAGACAAAACACTCTATGAACAAGAATTACGATATTGTATGACACAACACATAAAAATGCATTGCATCAAAGTACATGATGCAATGCATTTTTATGTTCCAGCAGGAAAGCAAGTCTATTCGTAGCCGAAGAATTCTTTCAATCCCTCTTTTTCCAACAGCATTTCCGTTGTAAACCCATAATGGGAGGCAGCGGATAATGATACAACATGTTTCAGGAATTCAGGGTAGGGGAGGGTAAACCATTCCTCCGGTATTTCCGTACGGATGGTTCCTCCGTCATTATGGCCACCACCCCACCACCATGCTTCATCAAGCTCAGCCTGATATGTGCCATCGTCCATCTTATTGAAGGCATACCAAGATGCCCATTCCCGCATATCCTTGGGGGTATGCGGACCTTCGTAATGAGGCGCATCATGAGGCAAGGGAGAATAGTCCGGGTCGGTAGGCTCGGCGGATCGGCGGTAAATAGAATAACGCTCATCTGTTTCTTGCGGTGATCGGATCAACGTTAACATGCCATCCTGGTAAATCATGCGCTTGCGGTTTTTCAGGCGGTATTGATCGTTGATCAATGCCTTGAGGCAAGGGATTGGCTCCACATGCTCTTGATCCAGATCCAGATTGAATGCCTTGAGTTCTTTTTCGATGTCCCATGGGCATCCATATGCCGTGTAATAGGAAACAGTATGATCGCTAAAGACAGAATAATAGCCAATGACTTTGTTATCGTACTGTACAGTGTACTTATCGGTGAGTCGTACCATGATGTTATCTCCGTTCTTCTTTCCACAATTGTAGCAGTCTATTGCATGGACTGCAATAGACTGCTGGCAAACATTTGGCACCTGAATCGCCAGGAGACAATATATAACACCACAGACATAACGCAATCGAACGATATATCAGATATGTGGTTTCGGGAACGATGAATGATCAAAAAAATCCTCTCAGCACATACTTGTTGTATAATGCCTATGGATGCCATACGGTATTGGGCAACCAAACAATCATGATCGTTTCACTATCTATTTGGTTAGAGTAAATATACGGAGGAAAACAATATGGCACTCATCCAAGTAAACTATCTTTCCAAGGCACTCTTCAGGACTGTGCCCGTCCAAGTCATTCTTCCCGCTAACAAGATCTCTTTCGCAACCATGGATTATGCCATGCAGGAAGGAACAAAGTTCAAGACCTTGTATCTTCTTCACGGGCTTCTCGGCAATTACACCGACTGGGTAACTGGAACCCGTATCCAACGTTGGGCGGAAGAGAAGAATCTGGCGGTTGTCATGCCGTCTGGAGACAATGCCTTCTATGTCAACGGTATCACCCCGAACAACGATTACGGTGCTTTCATAGGCAAGGAACTCGTGGAGATTACCCGTAAGATGTTCCCTCTCTCACATAACCCTGAAGACACTTACATCGCAGGTCTTTCCATGGGTGGCTTTGGGGCTATGCGCAATGGACTCAAGTATTCCAACACCTTCAGTCACATCGCATGCCTTTCGGGAGCGCTTCATATCTTTAAACAGGAACACGATGCTATCAAGCAAGAAGATCTTGTCTTTGGTGATATCACCGAAGCCGCAAAGACCGATAAAAACCCGTTTGTTGCCATGAATGATCTCATCCGTGAAGGAAGACCCAAGCCCAAGATCTATATGGCATGTGGCACGGAAGATTCCCTCTTGGAAGCCAGCAGATACTATCACACTCTTCTTGAGGACAATGGTTTCTCTGTCACCTATGAAGAAGAACCAGGAGGTCATGAATGGGATTTCTGGGATCGCCAGATCAAGAAGGTTCTTGATTGGCTTCCTCTCTCCGACATCGCCGGAGGTCTCTCCAGCGGCAACGTCAAGACACACTAAAAAGAAGCCATTGGCTTCTTTTTAGATCTTACCAAGATTCTTTTCTTTCTCAAAGAATGCTTTCTTTAGCCTTAGATATTCTTCCTCTGTGCAAACCTTCTTGCACATGGTCTCAAAAGACTTCGTTATCCTAAAGCATTCCTTCATGTTTACGCATGGGTACTCCCCACATTCGGCACATGTCCTGATGCCTCTTTCTTCGCAACATTGCACAACGTTATACCTGCACCAATTCTGACTCTTGCACCCGGTGCAGGATATCTCTTCTTCCGATACAATGTGATCCCTGTATCCGATCTTCATCCACAATTGTGCCGTATGGCGCAATTCTTCCTGTGTCTTCTCATATGGGTACGCATTATATCTGGGGCATTCTGAACAATCATTCCCACAAGAAGCAATGATCTTTGTCATCTTTCGATATACTCTGCTATCCTCGCCATGCACATCTATCATCGTTTTCCAGAAGCTGTATCCGTATTTCTCGTATAGTCCTGTATCCAATGTGGAGATGTATATATACGTATAGCCATCGTTCTTTGCGAGTTTCTCGGTATATCCAAGCAGTTTCCCAACATGTCTATGTCCTCGATACGCAGGAAATGTATATACAAAGCCAATCCATGGGGTCAACGATAGATCACGTATATCATCCTGCATGGCATATGTACAGAACGAAACAAGCTTCTCTCCTTCTGTTAACAGAAGGACTTTTGTGTTTTCTCCACACAGTTCTTTCAACTGTCCTTGTGAAAGAAGTTCATACAGGTATTTCCCTCCACCCCAATCACTCTTTTCAATCTCTTTCAGCCAATGTTCATCCTGGCCATCATACTCTATGATTTTCATATACCCCCAAAGCGATTAAACCACGATCTTTCCTCAAATCTTTGTTTCTTTGGCTTTCTCGGTTCTTCTTCCGCGATCCCCACGGGAAGAACGCACACCAGTTCATATGTGTCGGGAACCCCAAGGATTCTTGCGATCTTATCCCCTATCCGGTCCTCATCGGTAATATGTCCTTCGTACCAACAGCTTTGGTATCCCATCGCTGTAACCATTAACAACATGTTCTCTATCGCAGCTGAATAGTCTTGGGTCGCAAAGCATCTGTCTCTGTATGCGATGATCCGTTGCGTTAGCACACAGATCATCGCTGGGGCTGTCGTGGCGATGGGTGGATCGATCACATCATGTATCTTCTTTAACATTCCCACATCATCCACGGCAATCAAGCTTGTCGTCTGTTTATTACACCCCGAGGGAGCAGCCAATCCCGCTTCCATAATCTTTTTCAGATGCTCCCTCGGGACTGGATCTGGCTTGTATATGCCTCGATAGCTATGACGTGAGAATACGATGTCCAGGAATGAATTCCTGGACATTTTCATTCGTTTGGCTCTTAGGGCATATTCATCCTCTTTCATGACTTCCATGATTTGTTGTTCGATTCTATGCCCCTGATACTCAGGAAATGCAAAGACGTTAAGGAGACATCTTTCCTGTGGGCTATCCCCATCCAGTTCAATGACTCCCATACCTGCAACCCTACCGTTTATTTCCGCTACATAGTAATGTGCCTGACTTTGCTCTTTCAGCATACTCTTAAGATCATCCTTGGTACCGGACAGAAACATCAGTGGAATCGCTTCTGCGCTTCTATCATTGATTTGTCTTATTATCATTCTTTCTCCTTCTCTTCGTTGGTTCAGGAAGTTCCGCATACATCTCTTCCAGAAGTTCTTTCAAGAATTCCCTGTCATCGACATTATCCACAAGAATCATTTCCTTTGCGCCTTCATATGGCAGTTCCATCCTAGCCCTTGGCATCATTGCCTTGGCAGACTTCGTAGGCTTCACCAAGAACCGATCATCGTATAATCCCCCGACAATCTTCCCTTGATAGTATATGATGTATTCTCCCATCATTGCCCTATACGTAACATCCTCCACCTGAGAAAGCTGATCTTGGATATACTCCAGATAACCTTTGCTTGTTGGCATTGTCCACCTCCTTCACTATTATAGCATTAACATCCTCCATGGTATTCTCCTCTTTAGAGATGTTTTCTTACTTGCCACATGAACCATAAACAAAGTAAAAGCTTCTGCGTTTGGTTCAAATGACAGTGTGTCTTCAACGTTCCAATTCTTAGGGTATTCCACAATGCCCTTGAATCATTGAATAGGATAAATAGTTTGATTGATGGGTGTCTGTGTTTCAACATAAAGCCTTTGGGTATGGTCTACGGAGAAGAGAAGAAGTCATTTCGAAATTATAAGTGTCAATTCCCTATGGGCATGGTTCACGACATCCCTAGCAGGATGTCCCGAAAAGAACGAAGATGTGTCAATTCCCTGTGGGCATGGTTCACCTATTCAGATGGGAAACTCGTCAGATTGATCGGAAACGTCAATGTGTCAATTCCCTATGGGCATGGTTCACTTCATGTGGTTCGAGGAATTCGACTGGATTTAAGAGGAAAAGTGTCAATTCCCTATGGGCATGGTTCACGCGAGGTAATTATGAAGATTAATGGTATCTCAGAGAAGTAGTGTCAATTCCCTATGGGCATGGTTCACTGAAACAAACATTCGGCGTTGAGATCGAGATGAACAACATGTGTCAATTCCCTATGGGCATGGTTCACACTCGCCTGGCGCTTGATGATTATTGCTCGATAATACGAGTGTCAATTCCCTATGGGCATGGTTCACTACGAATACGGCGGATTTGCCTCAACGAGGTATACTGGAAAAGTGTCAATTCCCTATGGACATGGTTCACGCCTACATAGGAAGGAAATTCTTCTTTAAAGGAACAGATCATTTGTGTCAATTCCCTATGGGCATGGTTCACTTCATAATATTATTGACAATATTGCTGAGAGGCAAAGTGTCAATTCCCTATGGGCATGGTTCACGGAATGAAGAAGAGGCGTTTGAACACGCGGTGAAGACCGTGTTGGTGTCAATTCCCTATGGGCATGGTTCACAGCCGCCACCACTGTGCGGCAGACACATGATACCACATTTTCCAGCCAAAAACCACCCAAATTTCTGGTCAGTACAGCACACACCCGCACAATACGAAATCCTCAAAACCACG
>OMYM01000406.1 GCA_900315225.1 uncultured Erysipelotrichaceae bacterium
AATAGGTAGAATTTTGCATCGTCTGCTTGCTGTTATATGCGGAACGATTGTAAATATCTGTTCCAGATATTTGATCGTTCCAGTATAAACAGGCGATGCTCCACCAGGACAGCAATCCAATTGAGAATTGTGCAATCAGGGCTGTTTAGGTTCAGGATTCTCAGATACTCCGTGTCCAGGGTGTAGCGGTTCGAAAAGCCATCCCGAAGAGATGA
Source organism: uncultured Erysipelotrichaceae bacterium (assembly GCA_900315225.1). Lineage (GTDB taxonomy): Bacteria > Bacillota_I > Bacilli_A > Erysipelotrichales > Erysipelotrichaceae > Bulleidia. The sequence continues at coordinate 216 of OMYM01000406.1, forward strand.
GACAGCCCATTCATTTGCCAAGTCATTGCTTTCGGTACAGTAAAAGCCAAGACCAAAGTCATTGTTCTTCCGACCTAAGCCAAAAGTCGGAGTATCCACAACCTGTGATGAGCCATGGTAAAAGGTGATCTGGTTTTCCATCATGTTTTCTCCAGTCATTCTATCGCTTGGTATCATGTTATCTTTAGGTTGATATAAAAATCAAGAGGATGAAGAAAGATCGCTGGTCTTACCGTGTTCATCGGTGCAGTATGAAAGAAGAATATGTGGAAGTCACTGGGAAGAAGAGCTGGACTTTACCCTAGCAAAGATATCAGATGGCGCAAGGAGCCTATGCTTCGTTTCTCTTAAGCAAGCGGAATGTTTCGCAATATAGTTTCTGTCTTCCTTCGCTTAATAGGTATGTAATGTCTTCCCTGAATCCAGGCTGTTTGAAAAGATCGACAATGAACATGGCGTAATGCGTTCCTGAACCTTCCTGGATTTCTTTTTCAAAGTCATCGAGGGTCTTTCCTTTGCTATAACTGCGGCCTACCGTGTCTGTTGCCGCATCGAGGCAATCCGCAACAAGGACAATGTCGATGATTGTCTTGTAGGGACTCTTGAAGGTATCAAATCCTGAAGGGTATCCCCTTGAACAATCGTGCCAGATGTGATGTCCTTTGATGACATCCACGTATTCTCGCGTGGAGGGATGCTCCATGGCGATTGTGGCTCCTATGACAGGGTGGTTCTTGATGATGGAGAATTCATCGTCAAGCAGGTTTCTTCCATACATGGAAATAGTGTCAATGATGAACATCTTGCCAATGTCATGGCATAGCGCTGAATGGTAGGCGTAGTAGATGATACGGTCTTTCGCTGCGTTAACTTGTTCGACTGTCGTGCAGCCAGGGAAACCAATGAATAATTCTGGCCTTCCTTGCAAAAGGTGACGGGTCATGCATTCAGCAAACCGTGCGACCATGTTGATATGGACATATGTCGGCGGGTGGATTGCCGCAAAGGCACTGACACAGAATTCCTCCATGGTCATGGCGTTTGGGACTTCCTGGAAATACGTTGGGAGATTGATAAACAATGTAATGCATTTCAAGTACTTATCGCTGCTCTTGGGAACATGATAAAGATAGTCGAGCGTTGATTTCTCGATCTCATAGAATCGGTCGTAGTCTTTTTCTGTAAGCTCTAGCTTCATTATCTTTGCGACATTTAGGTATGACGAAGCTGTATCAAGGTTTTGGTCAATGCCAATGAACGAATGGTCGTTTTTGTTTCTTTCTTCAAAGGCGCGGTAAAAGAAATCGCAAGCTTCCCTTGCGGGAGTGTAGCGAGCTTGCACGGATGCCATGTAGAGAAGACTTTGTTCTTGCTCAATTCCCACGGTCAACAGGATTGCCTCATTTGTACAATGGGAAAGAAAGTCGACTGCCTTTTGGGCGTAAGCATATGCTTCTTTTGCGATTCTTTCCGGTAACAAGGAATATGCCAGGAAACTGCCATAGTAATAGATTCTAAATTCATATGAATTCCAATCATAGCCAGGAAGATTCTCACGGTAGAAGGGGTCATTTAGAATGCTTGTTGCTTGTGCAAGGATGTCCAGGCACGGTTGCCAATAGTCTTCTGGCATTACGTTTAATATGTTCTCATAGAGAAGAGCGCCCATCAAGGAATACTGCAAAGCATCTCCCTTTGCCTTGTCGTTTAACAAGGCAAAGTTTTCTTTCTTTAGGTAACATGCCAAGGCGTTCCTGTTCTCTATTGCTTTCGTCCTGATGGTATCGATTTCTGTGTTGTAGTATCTAGTGAGGGCGGACACCAGCAAGTAGTCTCGCTTCACTTTCTTCGCCATGGCAATGACATGGGTGTTTTCGTCACTGCTTTTGGCTTCTTGTATTTCTTCAATGAAAAAATGATCGTTCAAGAAATCGGAAAGATGAACGTCCACTTCCTCGAAGGAGCTGTCTTTTACGAGGAGTCTGAGGAAGAATTCCAGTTGGTGGCGCATTTGATCGGTAACAATTGCTTCCGAAACGATCAGTGGCTTGATGTATGCGTCAATGAGCTTTCTGTTTTCTTCTGCGAGTTCACCGATGCGAGAAAAGTTGTTGACCAAGACACGGCTATAGTCATCGGCACTTTGAATATCGCGTAAATCTGGCGTAGATAACAACCGTATCTCTCTCATTCGTCTTGCATAATCTTTGAAATCCTGTGAATACTTTTTCATATCACGTAATCCTTTCTGTTTGGTTATGCTTAATACACATAAGATTATAAAGAAAAATAATATAAACGTCTACATCTTTGTCAAGGAAAGCAGAAATCATGATATGATGGAATGGCTAAGGAGTTTGGTATGAAAGAGATACATAAAAGGATCGTAAGCTGGATGTTGATTTCTGTTGTTGTCTTCATTGGCTTGCCGGGGATATTTGTGCTATATGCAGCATATGTAAGGAAAAGCATAACCGATTTCGAGCTGATTGCAGTCCTCGTTTCCATGGCAATCGGGGTGATAGTGCCTGTGAGTCTATATGTGTTTATGTCCCTCAACGATCTTTTGAAGCTAGACGAGTATCGCCATATACGCATGGAAGGAAACTATGAACCATTCGCAATAGAAGACATTGGCAATATGTACAAAGAATCCAGCCATGGGCTTGTGCTAAGCAATGTCATGTTGGCAGGTATGATTGCTGTGGTTATCGTATATTTTGTTACATGCGACTATTTTCCGAATTCGTTGGTCATTCGCTTGATCTATGCGGCTATTCTGGCGAACGTGACAATACTGTTGTTGTCACTGATGCATAATGTTCTTAGGAAGTTGAATGTCCATCGTACACAGTCATTTGATGGATGGAAGGAGTGGAAAAAGAATGCCAAGCAAAAGCATTAGGGTGTTTGTCTCATCTCCCTTCAATGGGTTCAATGATGACCGTAATACGCTTTACGCCAAAGTGTTCCAGCCCTTGGACAAACTTTGCGCTGAAAACGGATTTTCCTTCCATGCAGTGGACTTGAGGTGGGGTGTCAGCGATGCGAGGGCGGTATTGAATAAAGCTGCTCGCATATGCCTAGAAGAGATAGAACGATGCCAGAAAGAATCGCCTAGACCGAATTTCATTGTCATGACTGGTACCAGATATGGCTGGATTCCCATGCCGGAAAGCATAAGCATGGATCATTGGAAGCTAATCTATGACAGTTGTGATGCATGTGAAAGAGAACAATTGAAGAAAAGCTACTGGAAGGATGAAAATGACTGCATTCCTAAATATCACTTTACAGGGAATGAAGCGGGTAGGGATGTGTTATTCCAGCATGCGAAAAAGGTACTGCCCCATAGGGAACAAATCTTTTACGGTGCTTCCATGACCGAACAAGAGATCTACAAGGGATTGCTCGATCAAGAAGGAGCAAAGGAACATACCGTTGTCATGATCCGTGAGAACGATAAGGTAGGTTTTAAGAAAGACGACGATATCATTGTTCAGGGTGTCGGTGGATTGTCCTTGCAAAACACATTGAGGCATGCCATGGAAGGCCACGAAGAGAATCTTGTGGTCTATAACAAGGGGGAGATGCCAGAGTATTGGAAACCAGTATATGAACGCTTGCGTTCTATTGTCGTTTCCCAGATGGAACAAGTCAAAGCCGAGATTGCTAGGAAGGATGAAGCTGAATTAAGAAGAGAGGAAAGAGAAAGAAGGATAAAAGAGGCATCGGAAGAATATATCGACTGTGACAACCGCTTGGAAATGCTAAGGAACAAGATTGCGCAAAGCAGGGGAAAAGGTGTGGTCGTGCAAGGAAGCCAGGGAATGGGAAAGAGCCTGCTGCTTAAGAAATATGTGCATGAGACAAAGGCAACGGCGATATTCTCCGACCTAGATGCCGAGTGCATGAATATCATGCAGGCAATTAGAAAGCTAATGGCTGGCTTTGACAACATGCCCACGATGGTTCCAGGTACCGGACTTGCCCATTGGTTCCAGGATTGCTTGAAGAGAATCGATCAACCAACGGTTCTGGTCATCGACAGTATCGATGAAATACAAGACTATGCTGGGTTTTATGGCTCTCTTTGGAACATGAAGATTCCCAAGGATATTGTCGTTGTGCTTGGCTGTGTGGATTATGGAAAATATGGCGATCCAACAAAAGTAGAATGCTTGACTTTGCCAGGCCTGGATCGTGACAGTGCAATTTCCCTGTTGATGGAAATGTTGAAAAGAGCTGGACGAACCTTGACCCATAAGCAAATATCCGATCTGAAGATGCCAAACAATGTCGAGGCGCTGTATGTCTTTGCGATGTACCAAAGGCTGCGAACGCTTGCTAGCTATGAAGAAATAGATGATGAAGCAATGACTCTGCAGAAGTTATTGGAACATGCGTACAATGAAAAGAAACGATACTACGACAATGTATTTACAAGCCACGCCTTGGCATGCATTGCCTTGTCCAGTCATGGCTTGCAGGAAAAAGAACTCATCGGAATCATGGGCGAAGACAACAATGTCATCGCGCAAATCCAGCAAGAGGACCAGACAAGGATCAAAGGCATAGAACAACGCTACCATAGCCTTGAACAACCTATCATGAACAAATGGGCATCTCTGTTCCATGGATCGGATGACTTTCTTGTGTCTGTCATAGAGAATGACATTACCTTGATAAAATGCAGACATGGCTTGATCAGAGACATTTGTGGCAATATTCCTGGAGTAGTCGATACGATGATCAGTTATTTTGACAAGCAACCTGATTACTATGGCAGCGTTATCAACAGAAGAAAGATAGACGAACTTGTACCTCTATTGAAAAAAGCAGACGACAAGGACAAGGCAAGGGTTTACCTAACAAATCCCATTGTTCAAAACGCATGGATCATGCTAGGGAAGTACGATTCCTTGATGGACGATCTGGAATGGATTGAATTTGAACAAATCGCATTGAGCCAGCATCCGATGTTGTATCGGGAAGAATTACGTTCCTTTCCCCATGTATTTAATCGTCATAATGGAGATGTCTTTGACTGCGCTTATCTGAAATGCGAGGATAATGACCTGATGTACAGGCGTTTGCCCGTCACAGGAAGCTATGCGTTGAAAAACGATGGATTGATCGCCATTGCGACAGGTGAGCAGATTCTTCTGTATGACTGGGAAAGAAACAGGATCGTTCATTCTGTTGACATAGAAGCAAATGTCAGGGTGTTCTATTGGGATGGCGATGATCTGGTGCTTAGAGGGGAGACGGAAAGACTGCGTTTTTCCTATAAAGAGCATCAATTGAAGCTGAAGGAGAGAGAAGAATGCCAGAACGTCTTGGATCTATATGCCTATGATGATTTTGAGAAAATAACGAAGGCAGGAGGATTTGCCGAGACTTGCTGGGGATTGAAGAGCGATGACTATTACTTGATGTGGCGTAACGGAGATGCGTTTGAGAGAATAGAACTTCTGTATTATGGCCATGATATTCTTCATATATGCAGGAATGAATTTGCCTGCGTGATCATTGACCGTGTTTTGATACATGTAATTCACTTGAAGGAAAGAAAGATCTGGATGACAATCCAAGGGCTACAGCCTCTTGAATGCTTGTTCAGCCCAGACTGCAAGAGGCTTCTTGTCATATCCAATGACAATGGCATGCATATGGTTGAGATTGAGAAACAGATGGAACAGGAAATGGTTTCCACGGTATTTTCAAGGAAAGACTTGCGGAGGGCATTCTTCGGGCGTGTATTTAGAAACATACAAAGAGTCATAGGCATGGCCACATCTCTGTATGAACATAAGCAATTCCCCTATAATCCCAATGAGATTGCTGGCAAATGGAATGTGCATGGAAGAAAAACTCCTTTGCTATACTGCTATGATCATAAATATCAATGGTACGCTGCATATTACTATGACAACAGTGTCGCATATGTCCGAGTATTTGACGCAAACGCCAATTGCCTCATGCTGGAATCGGTTGTTGATCCCATATTGACGGTAGACCTTGATGGCGATCCGTTTTTGGCAGACGGGACATTGTTGAAGATTGTTTCGGATGGAAAGACACAGGTTCTGGATGTGTGGGAAGGCACATGGTCAAGCGAAGTGAAAGAACGAGAAAACTACAGGACATTCCGCAGACAGAGATCTTTGGTGATGTTGCCCCGAGATCGCGACAAGGTTATAAAGCGTGGGATAGCCATAGCATCCATTGTAGGTCCGGCATTGTTTGTTCCACTGGCACAAATGGTGTATGGAACTGAGAAGGGCATCCTCCAGCATGTGGTGAAAAAGACGGATGGTGAATATGTCTGGCATATCAACATTAATCTTGGCAGGATCATAATCACAGACCAAAAAGGCGATGGTGTTTTGATTGACGAAGTGGAACATGCGCTGATTGCGGCAGATGTCAAAGATGGCAAGGCATACTTGTTGCGGGAAGCAGGAGCAAAGCCCATCGTGTATGAACTGATCAATGCGAGACAAAGATCTACCGAATGACGTTGCGTCAAACGTGATTGTCTGGTATATAATCAAAGTAGCAAATGCAATCATGGAATTGCATGGGAGGTAGAAAATGAAGAAGTGGATATTAGCGTTTGTCTTGGCCTTGGCTTCTTGTGGTAATCTTGCGAATGACAGGACACTCGAAGTCGCGGACAAGAAGATCAAGGAAAAAGACTCCGAGAACTCGTATGTCAAGCCAACAGCGCAGCCAATCGTTCAGCCAACTTCACATCCAGATGGCCCACCAATCTCAGGAACAATGAAAAAGAAAGCTATGGACGTGTCATTCCAGCGCGATACTTCCAATGGGCAGGAATATGCTATCTATACAGGCATGGACCAGAATGGGAAAGCGTTATGGACATACCAAACAGATACCTATTATATTGGACAACTAAATACCACTTTCGACATTGGTCTTCAAGACGATGGCTATTACCTGTCGGAAGGAGGGAAGATCATCAAGCTAGACTTGTATGATGGATCTGTAGTCTGGGTCAATTCCGACTTTGGCGGCAGTGTTGGCGGCAGTGATTTCGACGATGAAGGAACATTGTATGTCTGTGGATATTTTGGACCGGATCTGTTTGTCGTTAACAAAGATGGCGAGACGTTGTCAAGGATAGAACAATATGACGCAAACCTTTTCTGGGCATCGGACATACAATGGCTAGGCGACAAGATTGCGATTACATACGATGGCGCAGGCGCGGAGCCTGTGACCGTGTATTATCCATTGGATGCTGAATGGATTCAAATTGCCCAAGTTAGTGCAACGTCCTATCTTTCTGAGCCGCAATACAATACCTACCATATTCCCGAAAATGTATGCGACAATGACTTGTCCACGGCATGGGTTGATGGCGTAGATGGACAGGGATATGGCGAGACATTGACGATCTATCTGGCAACACCTGCCACGGTATCTGGTCTTGCGATATTCAACGGATACCAGGCAAGCGAACACGTTTACTATGTCAATTCCCGTCCAAGGCAATTGGATGTGACGATCAATGGTCAATTCAGTTTTACCATCGACTTGAAAGACATTATGGACGAACAGTCGTTCTGGTTTGACATGCCTGTCGAGGTGCAAAATATCAGCTTTGCGATCAAGGATGTATATCCTGGAAGCAAGTATGAGGACACATGTATCTCTGAGATCTCGTTGTTTTAAGCTGTATACTCGGAAGAACAATTATACGGTTTAATGTGTATGGCATAGAACAAACAACATAATGCAACAGCCTGGTGTCCAGGCTGTTTTGATAACAAAGTAATTGTCATGATTTCCTATGAAACGATAACATTGTGTGCTATAATACGCAATATCAAAGGAAACATGCGGAATAAGGTTTAAATCTGTTCCAGTATAATTTCTTGCAACGATTAGAATTTGGGGGAGGGTGATTATCATGGATACTCAAGCAACACATACGGTTGAACGATCGCGCATTGGATATATAGATATATATCGTGCTATTGGCATTATGTTGATGGTTATTGGGCATACAGCAATATCGCTGACGACAATGACGTATATCATGTCGTTTCATATGCCAATGTTTTTCTTTATTTCGGGATTTTTGTTTCGGGGAAATCGTCCATGGAAGCCGTATATCATCAAGAAATTCCGTACACTGGTAGTGCCATACCTAGCGTTTGGCATCATTGCGATCACAATTGTGTATTTTGGAAAGCCAAGTGTGTTTCCCCAAAAGCTGAGCGCGTTTCTTGTGTATTCTACCGAAGAATATCCATTGGCGACAGCCATGTGGTTTCTCGCCGCCTTGTTTGTAAGCAATGTCGTTTTTTTTGTGATTGACCGTGTGAACAATAACATCATAAAGACACTTGTTATTGTTGTTTTAGCTGTTTTTGGCGAAGTGTTTACGCACCTAACCAACATTGTTTTGCCATATGCCATTGGACCAGCCTTGGTTGGCGTAGGTCTTATGCATATCGGAAGACTGATGCGTCCATATGAGCAACAGCTTGTTTCGCTAAAGAGCTATGTTGTTATCTATCTGGCTATCTTGGGGGCTGCCCTAAGCTTGATAGAAGGTTGCGTCAGCATGAGGTCGGGCACATATCCAAATATCATACTGTTTTGGGTTGTGGCGGTAATTAACATTGTTGTTATGTTAAATGTCGCTTCCTTCCTCGACAAACGCTTAAAACAAGGACCAATCTGGCAATACCTTGTCAAATTGGGGCAAAATGCCATTGTATACGTAATGTTTAATCAACAGTGCATCAAGGCTGCTGAAGTTGTAGCAAATCGCCTGAAGCCCACGATAATACAACAACCAGTCTGTTTCTTGTTGGCGATGATTCTATTGTATTGCTGTACGGAGTTTGTCACAAGAACAAAGCTAAGATGGTTCATAGGGAAGGATTGAAGCACGATCTACAGGTTTTCCACGTATTGAAAACAGCCGTCCAGCGGCTGTTTTCATATGTATGCCAGACAATATTTCAATTTGTCCGCATATGTTTTATGATTCTCTCATTTGGTAGAAGGGGTCTTCATCGATCATTTCGAGCATGATGTCCGCAAACTTTGGATCGAATTGCGTTCCTTTGCCGGATTCGATTTGTTCACGAACCTTTTCTTGGGTCATGCTACCGCGATAACTGCGGTTGCTGGTCATGGCATCGTATGCATCGGCTACGCCAATGATGCGTGCTTCTTCCGGAATGTCCGTTCCCTTGAGACCATCTGGGTATCCTTTGCCATCATAGCGCTCATGGTGCCATCTTGCGCCTGTGATCAGTTTGGGCATTTCCCTGATTGCCTTCAGGATTCGAGCCCCCATGACGGGGTGGTTCTTGATCATGTCGAATTCTTCATTGGTGAGCTTTCCAGGCTTGTTGATAACAGCGTCTGGGACACCGATCTTACCGACATCGTGCAACAGTCCCATCATATAGATTTCGTTTTGTTCCTTCACGCTGTATCCTGCCCTGCGGGCAATTTCCCGGGAATAGAATGCAACACGTCCAGAATGACCATTGGTGTAGCTATCCTTGGCATCGATTGCCTCGGCTAGCGTTTGCACGACATGAAGCTCTAGCCCCTCTTTTTCGCGGGTCTTTCTCTCCACTTCGTCTTCCAGATTGTTCTTTAAATCGATCAGTTCATCGGTTGTTTCTTCGAGATCGTGGGTAACAGCCCTTAGGAATGACATTAATCGTAGTTCCAAGGGTATGAATGCATTGACTGGGTTCATGTCTTGGTATATGGTAGAAGCGGTCGTAGATACATTGGAACCCTCGCGGAAGCCCACGGTAACAAGGGCGCTATGCATTTCCCCTCCTGCTTGTCCATCGTAGTATATCTCTGAATTTCCGTGTAGATACACGGCATCGGGGATGATGTTTTTGTATGCCTGGGTTTCCAGCTTTTCTTGGTCGCGAAGAAACAACATTCGATTCAAGCATATCACCATCAAGATTGCTTGTGGAGCAAATGTCCGTAATTCTTCCGTATCCTTGTTAATTTCTGTGAATATTTGCTGGGGAAGCCCATAGGATAATCGTAGTTGCTCTCCCTCATGCATCGTGATAGCAAACTTTAGGTCGCCCTCCTGTGTCCAGGCATAAGGAATGCGTGCAAGCCGCAAATCGCCGCTTTCCACCACGATGGGGAACTCGCATATATTCAATACCGAAAGGGTGTTGATGCGCCATGGGATTCCCAGATATTTGCCATATAGATCCGCTGCGGGGCGATTGTCGATTTCAGCAACCGTATAAGGGTCTTTCAACTTGGTGATCGCCAATGTCTTTCCGACCTGCGTCCAGCCGAAGTTATAGGAAGCCTTGACATGAAGATGCCGACCATGGAATATGACCGTTAACAGCGTTTCTTCATAGATCTTATTTTGGTCGAAGACAAAACCTTTCCCCACGCCATCCACAAAGAAATTGTCAATGACTGCCGTTGCGCCAAAGACAGGGCAATCTGGTTTTGCCGTTTGAAGGATTCCCGCGATATCCCTGTGGACACAGGCAAACAACGTGAATAGGCATTTCACGTTTGAAATGGAGTGGATATCCTTGTATAGCTTTGCGCCAACCATGTCTTCGCTTTGATCTGACAAGCTAATTCGGCTGATGGAAAAAGACACGGTGTCAAAGAACAAGAAAGACAGTACCGTGTTGTTCGGGATAGTGCTAGGGTTCGTGATCGCGTCCAAATGAGTCACGCCGACTATCTCAACCTTGGGAAGAACCTCGCGGATCTTTGCGGTTTTCTCGCCGATCATGTCTTGGCTCCAGTTTTGTTCCATCATGACCAACAGAATCTGGGAGCTTTTACGATATGCTTCCATGGCTGCCACTTCTTCCAGAATGACATCAAGTTTCTGAGGCGAATAGTCTGTCAAGCGATAACTTTTTTGCATCATAAAGCGAGTTCTCCTTGCGTGTGCATTGTGCCATTTGCCAGCGAACGGTTGGGCAAAACAGCACACCTATAACTATACTACTGTTTTGCAAAAAAATATCAACAGGAAGATGGAAAAAGAATCCTTTCGGATTCTTGTGGTTTTTCTATCCGTTCATTTTTCCGCAATTTCCAACCTTTTCGCCAGCAACGAAATATTCGTAGGTTGGGAATTCAAACAGGACTGGCTTGAAAGCGTGATAGTCGATCTTGCCATTGTCGTTTAGAGCTGTTTCATCCACATATGTCGCAAGGATCTTGCAGAAGAAGTGGTCGAAATGCTCCAGTTCATAATTGCCGTCAACCTCGCACTCGATGGATACCTTTGCTTCATCAATCAAAGGCGCGCCGTTTTCGCCCATTGTCCAGGCAAAAGCAGTGGACTTGTCGACCTTGTTGCCAGAGATAGTTCCCATCTTGTCCGCCTTCGCAAGCCATGATTCATCCACTACGTTCACCGAAAGCTTCTTGTTTTCACGGATGCCTTGGTTGATGTAGTGCGCCTGCACAAGGGATACCATTAGGTGGCTGTGCGCCACGGTACCCGCATGGGCGACAAGCGTCCATGTCGGCTTGTCGTTTACCATTGCGCCCACAACGATGAGAGGGCAGGGATATAAAGCCAGTGTTGGTCCAATGTTCTTCTTTGTCATGTTATTCTCCTTTTGCCAGCGTGTATGCTTCACCAGGAACAAGCGCCTGGATTCTTTCTGGGTTGACGATTGCCTTGGCAAGTTCCCTAGGGTCGCCATTAAATGTCGACCATGTCGGAGCATCGATGCTTCCCCAGTGAATTGGAATCAGGGTTGCGTTTGGATATGCGTTGCATAGCTTGACGGCGCCATCAAATGTGATATGCCACTCATTGTCCGCAAAGTCTAGCAGGATGACATCTGGTTCGGCGTATGTCAATTGCTCATCCAACAGGCGGGAATCGCCTGGCATCCATATTGTTCCATCTGGTGTAGTCATGTAGAAGCCGCAGTAATCTTCCCGTTTCCACTCGCGATACTGCCACTTCGGGTGTCCGTTTTGCCAGTTATGCCAAGCAGGCGTAAGACGGACATGGACATTGCCTACCTCAAATTCTTCGCCAATGTCATGCCCTTGGCCATTCACCCCAAGCTCCTTCATCACTTCCGCAACGTATTTCGTTGTGTGATATTCTTTGGTTACGTCTTTTGTATCGCGAATCGTGTCTCTCGAAAAGTGGTCATTGTCAATGTGCGTAACAAGATAACCGTCGATTTTCTTGACTTCCTCTGGCTTGATGGGCGGTTCATATGTCAATGGCATGTCGAATCCTTCCAAGACGGGATCGATCATAATCACTGTTCCCCTGGAATTGATCATGGCTGCACCACCCGAAAGCCAGCGAACTTCCGTGTTCTTGCGTTCATCAAACGCATTTGCTTCGATGTGTTCTACATATGACGGTATTGCCTGTCCTTTTGCGCTTTCCTTTACATTCATGTCTATTCTCCTTGTTGATTTTTCAAATATATGATTTCTGTAATCAAATGCCCAGCAACGTTGCAAGGCATTGATAGGTGATCTCGTAAACAGATTGATACGTGAAATCCACGCCGGCGGTCGCCATTGCGTTTTTCTGCTTTTCCGTCACTGCCGTGTATGGATAGATCCCAAACATGAACGGAAAGAACATATATGTGAAACGATGAATGTCCTCCGCTTTCATCGTTGGGCAATATTTCTCAAGCAACTGCTTCATGAGGCGCAGGGATTTTCCATAGGCTGCCTTGAATGAAGCAAGAAGTTCCTCACGGCTATTGGCTTCCATGTCGTAGTTGTTCATCGCCAAGAGCTTTAACAGCTGTTCTCTTTTTGACACGGACAGGGCGATTTCTTCCGCCAGCTGCTCCTTTGTCAAGCAATCTGTTTTGGCCAATAGTGAAGAAAGATCATCGTTCCAACGGTCATACTCCCGCTCATACAGTGCTAGGAAGATTTCCTCCTTCGTATGAAAATAGTTGTATATCGTTGGACGAGAGAAAGATGTGATATTTCCAATATCTTTTAATGTGATGTCTTTGAAAGCCATTGTCTGGTACAATTTCTCGCATGCGTTTACGATTTCTTCCCGACGCTGTTCAATCAATTCAGGTGTTCCTTTGAACATGGCAACCTCCTTTCCTGTGCCAACATCCCCATGAGTGACACAATGTCAACCATTATCATTCTAGCACTTGGCTGACATCGTGTCAATAGGGAAAACGTATTTTCTCGATTTACTTGTCAAAAAGGCAAGAATCCGTTCTGGATTCTTGTTATTTCTGGTCATTCGGTTTTCATAGATCCCAGCGCCTTCACTATACGTGCGCGCTATATGGTACACCGGAACGATGGATGTTCTGGTTTTTGCGATTATACTCGGATGCACAATTAGACGAAATTCTGCATCGTCTGTCTGCGGTTATGGAACGGGTGTAAATACCTGTTCCAATATGATATAAAGCTTGCGACTGCTTGGAAAATGTCCAGCGGCACAAGGACTGATATATTACGCATGCCTCGCATTCGGCTTGCCCCCAAAGCCTGGATACGGGCAAGATTGCCTAGTTGACATTCAAATCCCTGAAGAGATTTGAACTACAAATACTATATCAGATAATCTGGTGATTGTCATCAAGAAATTGAAATTAATTTTTTACAGTATTTAAATAAATGCATATGATTGATCAGTTGTGTTAGAATATATACGAATATTAACAATCCTATAATGAAAAATATTTCAAGAAAAATTACAATGCGATTCCTAGCACGCCATTAAAGTCCTGAATGGCTTGTTTACAAAAAAATCCTGTGCCACGCAAGATGATTGTGCTTGACAGGAAATCGAGCGATTGATACAATTTGAGAACGAACGATCACATACCGTTCGTTTAATGAGGAGACAAAGAAAATGAAAGTGAAGTATGAAGAGAAAGACGCAATGACATTGATTGGTTATCATACAGAGATTCATCCCGAGGAAGCATATCGAAAATGCACTGCGTTCTGGGATGAGGAGTATATGCAGAAATATAAACGTCTCTGGCAGACAATGAAGCCAGAGACGGATATTGAACAAGCGATCCTTGACAATGATATTGGCATGTATGGAATCTGCGTAGAGTCGAAAAATGCGTTTACATACTGGATTGCAGGGCTGTACAAGGGTGGAAATGTTCCTGATGGACTGGAACTATTCTCCTTCCCCGCAAGCCAATGGGCGATGTTTACCGCCAAGGGAGCGATTCCTGATGCGCTACAAACATTGAACACTGCGGTATGGCAAGAATGGTTCCCAAGCGAAGGAAAGAAACACCACGCAAACGGAAAAGCATCATTGGAAGTCTATTCCATCGGAGACATGCATTCAGCAGACTACGAATGTGGCATATGGATCCCTTGCGATTCAATGGAAGGATGACTTGCATAGATCAATCACAACAAGTTCTGGACGGTTGTAGAAACGGGGAACCCTTGTTGTTTCCCTTGCCAACCCACGGCTGACAATCATCGTTGTGTTCCCCAGCTGATATTTCCCTCCCGCGTATTCGGGGAAGAATCCCTGGTGAGGCGCAAATACGCCATTCAACAGAAAGGGAATGCGCCATTGCCCACCATGGGCATGGCCACATAGCACAAGGTCAAAGCCACTGTCGCAATAGGCCTGAAATCTTTCAGGCCTATGCGATAGAAGTATCGTGTATCCATCGTTTCCCTTGACTGCCTCAAGCTGACCAGAGAAGGAGGTTTCACGTTCAATCCAACGGGCATCCGGATCATCGATACCCGAGAAATACAACTTGGTTTCATGCACCTGTAGTTCCACTGTTTCGCCTTTCAATCGTTGAATGCCATACTTTGCGAGGATATCCATTTTCTTGTAAAAATCTGTGGGATCAGTCCAGTATTCATGGTTTCCAGTCACATAGAATACAGGGCATATGCCCTGTATTCCCGCAAGGAAAATATCAGCTCCTTCATCAGGTATCTCATGGTCGAAAATATCCCCGCATAGCGCAATGACATCTGGTTCTTCTCGCTTGATGGCATCAACCAAAGTTTTCTGGTTTTTTCCATATGCGCAAGAATGCAGGTCACTGACGAGAACAATGCGTATGTTGTTTTCGATTCGTTCATCGGATAACGAGTATCGTACGACCTTCATCCTTTGATCAAGACCCGGCAGGATCAAAAGCATCAAGATCATCGATGTTAACAGCCATTTCTTTTTCATGGCAATATGATACCACATGATCTCATGTATCACATGAAAAAGGATGCAAATGCATCCTTTTTCGTGCTTCAATCACAAAGACTTGATAACCTTTTCCTCTTCAACGGCCTTGCGATACGTTGCATTGAACGATTTGGTCATGTTTGGACCTACCTGCACCATGTTTAACGAGACCAATCCATCGGAAACAATGCTGTTCTTAAACGGCAACAGAGTTGTTTCAAGCGTCAAGGGAAGTGGTCTTCCGCCAATCATTTCATCCCATGTGGACTGCAGGCCAAGAACCTGGTAGACATCATTGTTTTCGCCAATCATGATTGCTCCATTGTTGGTGAGCCTAACGATGATAAAAAATCCACTGACGCGTCTCTTCCAACTCTGAATGATGCTTCGCTCCTCTGGCGAAAGATTTTTGCTTTTCGCCAGGTATTCATCGATGAATTTGTCATCCATCCAAATCTTGTTCGCAAGATGCTTCATCACAGATAGATTAGCAAGATTCATGAATACTTCGCCGTTATCTAATACACTGACCCGGTACTTCTTATTCGCTTCTACCAACATTGGTATCCATATCTGGAAAAACAGTTTTCCGTCTCTATCGGATAATTTCTTCATTTCTGTCATCCTCCTAGTCGATGATTATTCTGACACGCCAGGAGCATGTTTGTCGAGATATTTGGCAGCAGCCTCTGCAACGTTTTTGAGCGTTACAGGGTCAAATGGCGAAGCGATATTCGCCTTGGCAAGCAAATTGGTGAATGTTTCGCTACCACCAAGCTTGGCATAAGCCATGTATTTCTGCCATGCACGCTTGTTGTCATGCTGGATATCACGCCAGAACTCTAGTGAGACAGTCTGGGCAAGGCAATAATCGATGTAGTAGAAGGGGAGAGTGAAGATATGATGCTGGCGCTGCCATGCCAAACCTTCGCCATAGAAAGGAATCACGCCATCCAACTTTAGCCATGGCTGATAGATGGCAGCTAGCTTACGCCATTCCTCATTGCGCTCTTCCTTGGAGAGACCTGGATTTTCATAGACGATGTGCTGAAAATGATCGACCATGGTACCATAGGGAATGAAAGTAATGGCACCAGCAAGATGACTGAAACGATACTTGTCCGCATCTGCCCCAAAGAACTCCTCGGCATAGAGTTCAGAGAAAAACTCCATCGACATAGAGTGACACTCACACGCTTCAAGGCTAGGCCATATTTCCGCAAACGGAATCCGATCGCGATTGAGCCATGCCGCAAAAGCATGACCTGCCTCATGAGTCATCACCTCGGCATCATGTTGCGTGCCATTCAGATTGGCAAAGATGAATGGCATTCGATAATCAGGGACAAAGCTACAGTATCCTCCGCTTCTTTTTCCCTTGCGAGAAGGAAGATCAAAGAATTCCCCCTCGCAAAGCTCATTGAAAAACAAAGATGTCTCTTGCGAAAGGTTATCATAGAACACTTTGGCTGCCCCAACGACATCTTCCACTGGTCTAGCATTGCCATCCTTGAACTCAAGGGTGCTTTCGCTATGGTTCATCGGGAAACCATATCCCATTCTCTTTGCCTGCATGTGCTTTAAACGCCCAGCAAGCGGAACGATATACCTGACAACATTTTCTCTGAATGTCTCGATATCTTCCTTCCCATAGCAATTGCGAACCATCCTGTCATAACCCATGGGAACATAATTATCGTGCCCAAGCTTTCTTCCCATGGCAGTACGCAACTTTACAAGCTCATCGTAAATGTCTTCGATCTTATCTTCATTTCCCTTGAGCCAAGCCCCCTCGGCTTGCCAAGCAGCGAGCCGCTTGGCATCATCAAGACTATTCTTGAAAGGCGACAATTGCGCCATCGTATATGTCTTTCCCTCGAATGCAATCTGGGCAGAAGCCAAAAGATTTTGATATTCCTGGGTAAGAATCTTTTCCTGGCGTATTTCATCCCTGATGGCATCATTGTATGTTCTTGCCTGTAGCTCAATATTGAGCAAGAACACATGTCCGTATTTATTGGCGATCTGTTCCTTGAACTTGCTAGCTAAAAGCGCACAACCCCATTCCTTGGACATAGCGGCGATATCTGGCGCGCTATTATGCCAGAACTTCATCTCCAAGTCATATGTAGGGTCTGTTGTATCAATGGAATTACGTATGGAAGCGATACTTTGCATGGTATCAAGGTGTCTTTCCATCTCATTCTCAGCAAGAAATACCTGTTCCGCTTCTTCAAATGATGTAGCATCCTTGAGCCTTTGCGTCAATTCAGCCATATCTGACTTGACTTGTTCAAGATCTATGCGAGTGTATGGCAAATCGGTGAATTTCATCTGTTTTCTCCTTTGTTTTCAAGATGATGCATGCTTTGATTCCTGGGAGATATTCTCCTGCTACAAGTCTATCACATTCTGATGGAAATGCAATGTGACTATTGACAAGGAACATAATGGCAACCAGCACAATATGAGAAACAATGTCATTAAGCTTGAATAACGCTTGATTTATAGCCTGTCTCTTGATCCATCGGTATTGTATTCCCGAAAAAACGATGGCCCTCA